>NZ_JADBQM010000002.1:57357-167067 GCF_014895895.1 Enterobacter cloacae complex sp. P14RS | reverse complement strand
AGGCTGCTCCACCCCGCGTCCGTGGAAGCGCACTATACTCGGATAGGTTTGTGATGCAACCCCTTTTTCACATAAATCATTAACTTTGTATATAAAGTGAACGGCATTGCGACATTTAGACTATTTTTTGCTCTGAATTTGCCAAAGGGCATGCGATCGCATTTCATTCGCTTTGTCGGTTTGTTATCTTCATCACGCGGAAATGGGCAACTTAAAGACGAGATATAATGAAAGGACGTTGGGCGAAGTATCTTATGGCGGGCGCAATGGTAGCGATTCTTGCGGCCTGTTCTTCCAAACCGACCGATCGCGGTCAGCAGTATAAAGACGGGAAGTTATCCCAGCCTTTCTCTTTAGTTAATCAGCCTGACGCCGTTGGCGCGCCGATCAACGCCGGTGATTTCTCCGAGCAGGTCTACCAGATCCGCAACGCGTCGCCGCGTCTGTATAGCGCACAGAACAATGTTTATAGCGCGGTACAGGACTGGCTGAAGGCGGGCGGCGATACGCGCAACATGCGCCAGTTTGGTATTGATGCCTGGCAAATGGAAGGGGCGGATAACTACGGCAACGTCCAGTTCACCGGCTATTACACGCCCGTGGTTCAGGCGCGACACACGCGCCAGGGCGAGTTCCAGTACCCTATCTACCGTATGCCGCCAAAACGCGGCCGTCTGCCGTCCCGCGCCGAAATCTACGCCGGTGCGCTGAGCGAAAACTACGTCCTGGCCTACAGCAACTCCCTGATGGATAATTTCATCATGGACGTGCAGGGCAGCGGTTACATTGATTTTGGCGACGGTTCACCGCTTAACTTCTTCAGCTATGCCGGGAAAAACGGCCATGCCTACCGCAGCATCGGTAAGGTGCTGATTGACCGCGGCGAAGTGAAAAAAGAAGATATGTCGATGCAGGCGATCCGCGAGTGGGGCGAAAAGCACAGTGAAGCCGAGGTGCGCGAGCTGCTGGAGCAGAACCCATCGTTCGTCTTCTTCAAGCCGCAAAACTTCGCGCCGGTGAAAGGGGCCAGCGCCGTGCCGCTGATTGGCCGCGCGTCGGTGGCATCGGATCGTTCTATCATTCCTGCGGGTACCACGCTGCTGGCGGAAGTCCCTCTGCTCGACAACAACGGCAAGTTCAACGGCAAATATGAGCTGCGTCTGATGGTAGCCCTGGATGTGGGCGGAGCGATTAAGGGCCAGCACTTTGATATCTATCAGGGCATTGGCCCGGATGCCGGTCACCGTGCAGGCTGGTATAACCACTACGGACGCGTATGGGTGCTGAAGGCCGCGCCGGGCACCGGAAACGTATTCAGCGGCTGATTGTGGTATTCTGAGCGCAATACGGATTACTGTTCAGGGTGAGGAAAACCTCACCCTTTTTACATCTGAGGTTTTATGTCTGTGGTAATCAGCGATGCCTGGCGCCAGCGTTTTGGCGGCACGGCACGTCTCTATGGTGAAAAAGCCCTGCAGCTGTTTGCGGATGCGCACGTCTGCGTCGTGGGCATTGGCGGTGTCGGCTCCTGGGCGGCGGAAGCGCTGGCGAGAACCGGGATTGGCGCAATCACGCTGATTGATATGGATGACGTTTGTGTGACCAACACTAACCGTCAGATCCACGCCCTGCGTGATAACGTCGGCCTGGCGAAGTCCGAGGTGATGGCGGAGCGCATTCGTCTCATCAATCCGGAGTGTCGGGTGACGGTGATCGACGACTTTGTGACGGCAGATAACGTCGCGGAGTACATGAGCAAAGGCTACAGCTATGTGATTGACGCCATCGACAGCGTGCGGCCTAAAGCGGCGCTGATCGCATACTGCCGTCGTTACAAGGTGCCGCTGATCACGACCGGCGGCGCGGGCGGGCAAATCGATCCCACGCAGATCCAGGTTGCCGATCTGGCGAAAACCATTCAGGATCCGCTGGCTGCCAAGCTGCGTGAACGCCTGAAGAGCGACTTCAATGTGGTGAAGAACAGCAAGGGCAAGCTGGGCGTCGACTGCGTGTTCTCCACCGAAGCGCTGGTCTACCCGCAGGCGGATGGTTCAGTTTGTGCGATGAAAAGCACGGCGGAAGGGCCAAAACGCATGGACTGCGCGTCAGGCTTTGGAGCGGCCACCATGGTAACCGCCTCTTTTGGCTTTGTGGCGGTCTCTCACGCCCTGAAGAAGATGATGGCGAAGGCGGAACGTCAGGCCTGAGCCTGACGTGCGGCGTCCAGCACCGCGTCGCTGAGCGCGATCAGGCCCTGACCGCGCGAGGCGCTAAGCTGCGCGCGCAGCCCCAGCTCGTCGAACAGCGCCAGCGGCGAGCGCGTTAACAATTCCGCCGCGCTTTTCCCCTCAATGGCGGTTAACAGGACCGCCAGCAGGCCCCGGACGATGCGCCCTTCGCTGTCGCCGAAGAAATGCAGCTTCTCGCCGGAGACGCTCACGCCCAGCCAGACGCGGTTTTCACAGCCCGCAATCTCTTTCGCCTGCGCTTTAAGATCGTCGGAAAGAGCTGGGAGCTGTTTACCCAGCAGGATCAGCTGACGATATTTATCTTCCCACTGCTGGAGCGGGGCGAAGGTCTGTTTTAAGGTCTCTTCAGTGATGACCGTGCCAAACGGATGTCCGGCTAAAGCAGCGCTAGTCATTAATCCACCAGTATTTCAAGGGCGCGGTCAATGGCGCTAACCAGCGCATCGACATCGCTTTGGGTATTATACGGCGCAAACGAGGCGCGCAGCGTACCGCTGACGCCGAGCGCCGCCAGCAGCGGCTGGGCGCAGTGCTGTCCGGCGCGCAGGGCAATGCCGTACCCGGCCAGCAGCGTCACCATATCGCTATGATGCACACCAGCAAAATCAAAGGCGAGCAGGCTGGAATCCTGAACGCGGAACGAGCGGAAACCCGGGCGTTTTTTCAGTTCTTCCTCAGCCAGCGTCGCCAGCCCTCGGCTCCAGCTTTCCGCCTGAACCACGTCCGTTTCCGCCAGCCATTCAAGTGCGGCGCTCAGGCCGATGACCCCGGCCACGTTCGGCGTGCCCGCTTCCAGACGGTAAGGCACCTCCTGCGTTTTAAAACCGTCGAAGGTCACTTCGGTAATCATTTTGCCGCCGCCGAGCCACGGCGTCATTTTTGCCAGCAGTTCTGGCTTACCGTACAGCGCGCCAATCCCGGTTGGCCCGTAGAGTTTGTGCCCGGAGAAGGCGTAGAAGTCGATATCCAGCGCCTGCACATCAGCGGGGAAATGAACCACGCCCTGAGCACCGTCGACCATCACCACCACGCCGCTGGCATGGGCAATCTCAATGGCGCGAGCCAGATCCGGACAGCCGCCGGTGACGTTGGACATCTGCCCCAGCGCCAGAATACGGCTGCGGGGGGTAATCAGCTCAGGGAGACGGGCCACGTCAGGCAGAAAGTCTGCACTCAACGGGAGCTTAATAACGCGCGCGCCCGTTTGCTCAGCCACCATCAGCCACGGCACCAGGTTAGCGTGGTGCTCTGCTTCGCTGACAATGATCTCGTCCCCTGGCTGCAGCAGCGGGCGGGCATAGCACTGGGCCACCATATTGATGGCTTCAGTCGTACCGCGCGTCCAGACGATATTTTTCCCGCTTTCGGCATTGATCAGGCGTGCAACCTGATCGCGTGCGGCTTCATAGCGCGCGGTCAGGCGCTGCGCTTCGGCAAACTGGCTGCGATGTACGTTGCCGGCGCTCAGGCTGTAGAACTGCTGCGTGGCCTCGATCACCGCCTGGGGCTTCAGGGCCGTGGCGGCGCTATCAAGATAAATACCGGCATCGGCCAGCGCCGGAAACTGTGCGCGAAACTGCGCAGGACTGAAAGCGTTCATGGAATTCCTCGTGTCGATAGAGAGATCGTCGCGCAATTTCAGCGGCAGGGCAAGGAGGTTGATATCTATCAGATTTGTCTGCTTATCCTGGCGACCTCGAAAAAGCAGGTTATGCTAAATAGTGTTAGGCGGATGTTTTAGCCTGTTATAAATCGAGGTTTGAATAGCATTAATTGCTAAAGGAGAATAATCATGAATAAGACAGCTGCAATCATTTCTGCCTGTGCGTTTACTTTTGCCCTGAGCGCCTGTTCTGGTAACAACTACGTGATGCACACAAACGATGGTCGTTCTATCGTTTCGGAAGGGAAACCGACTACCGATAACGATACCGGGATGATTTCGTACAAAGATGCTAACGGGAACAAGCAGCAGATCAACCGCACGGACGTGAAAGAGATGAAAGAGATCGAGCATTAACCGATCGCAGGCGAAAAAAAAGCACCGCAAATTGGCGGTGCTACATTAATCACTATGGACAGACAGGGTAAATGTACAGGAAGTGAAAAATTGGTAGCGTTGCTACCGTGGTCTGAATCGCAGACCAATTGCAAACACAACAACACAACATCACAACCGTAAGCCAAAAGCCCTTCAGAACACGCATTCCGAAAAAAGCTCTTCGTTCCGGCTCAGGAAGTGCCGCCACTATAGGTATTTGCTGGTAGTTCCTCAACGGACAAATTATAATGGCTCAGATAAAAAAAACTAATAGGTTAAACGTTGTTTCCTGTTTGTTAAATTCCGTTAACATCTAAGCCAGATAACCATGTCAAAGCGATTGCCACCCCTTAATGCATTACGCGTTTTTGATGCAGCAGCACGTCACCTGAGCTTCACCCGTGCGGCAGATGAGCTTTTTGTGACACAGGCCGCAGTAAGTCACCAAATCAAGTCCCTGGAGGATTTCCTGGGCCTTAAGCTGTTCCGCCGACGCAATCGTTCCTTGCTGCTGACCGAAGAGGGGCAGAGCTATTTTCAGGATATTAAAGAGATTTTTTCCCAGCTCACGGAAGCCACGCGTAAGCTGCAGGCCCGCAGTGCAAAAGGTGCCCTGACTGTTAGTTTATTGCCCAGTTTTGCCATTCAGTGGCTGGTGCCTAGACTCTCAAGCTTTAACTCAGCTTATCCGGGGATCGACGTTCGAATCCAGGCGGTGGATCGTCAGGAAGACAAGCTGGCCGATGATGTGGATGTCGCCATTTTTTATGGTCGCGGCAACTGGCCGGGCTTGCGTGTCGAGAAATTATACGCAGAATATCTGCTGCCGGTCTGTTCGCCTCTGCTTTTAACAGGCGACAAGGCGCTGAAAACACCCGCTGACCTGGCGCAGCATACGCTTTTACATGATGCCTCTCGCCGCGACTGGCAAACTTATACCCGTCAATTAGGTCTTAGTCATATAAACGTGCAGCAGGGCCCCATTTTTAGCCATAGTGCGATGGTGCTGCAGGCTGCCATTCACGGACAGGGCGTGGCGTTGGCGAACAACGTGATGGCGCAGTCCGAAATTGAGGCAGGCCGTCTGGTTTGCCCTTTTAATGATGTACTGGTCAGCAAGAATGCATTTTATCTGGTTTGTCATGACAGTCAGGCAGAACTGGGTAAAATAGCCGCCTTCCGGCAGTGGATACTGGCGAAAGCGGCAAGCGAGCAAGAAAAATTCCGCTTCAGGTATGAACAATAACGTTTGTGTGCCGGGCACGCATTAATTCAGGACTTAAACATGACCAGCCGATTCATGCTGATTTTTGCCGCGGTGAGTGGCTTTATTTTTGTTGCACTGGGCGCCTTTGGCGCGCACGTATTGAGCAAGTCTTTGGGCGCCGTCGAGATGGGCTGGATCCAGACCGGCCTTGAATACCAGGCGTTTCATACGCTGGCTATTTTTGGGCTGGCGGTAGCGATGCAGCGCCGGATAAGCATCTGGTTTTACTGGAGTAGCGTATTTATGGCGCTGGGTACCGTGCTGTTTAGCGGCAGCCTTTACTGTCTGGCCCTCTCGCATTTGCGCCTGTGGGCGTTTGTTACACCTGTCGGCGGCGTGAGCTTCCTGGCGGGTTGGGTATTAATGTTTATCGGAGCTATCCGTCTGAAACGCAAGGGCGTTGTTCATGAATAAGGTTGTTTTATATTGTCGCCCGGGGTTTGAGAAAGAGTGCGCCGCGGAAATTACCGATAAAGCGGCGAAGCGCGAAGTCTTCGGCTTTGCTCGCGTAAAAGAAAATGCGGGCTATGTGGTATTCGAATGTTATCAGCCTGAAGACGCCGACAAGCTGGCGCGCGAGCTGCCGTTCAGCTCGCTGATTTTCGCCCGCCAGATGTTCGTCGCGGGTGAGTTGCTGAAAGATCTTCCGCCGGAAGATCGCATCACGCCGATTGTGGGCATGCTGCAGGGCGTGGTGGAGAAGGGCGGCGACCTGCGCGTTGAGGTTGCCGATACCAACGAAAGCAAAGAGCTGATGAAGTTTTGCCGTAAGTTCACCGTGCCGCTGCGCGCAGCGCTGCGTGACGCGGGCATACTGACAAACTACGAAACGCCGAAGCGTCCGGTGGTGCATATCTTCTTTATCGCACCGGGCTGCTGCTATGCGGGCTATTCGTACACCAATAACAATTCGCCATTCTTTATGGGCATCCCGCGCCTGAAGTTCCCGGCAGATGCGCCGAGCCGTTCAACCCTGAAGCTGGAAGAGGCGTTTCACGTCTTTATCCCGGCAGATGAGTGGGACGAGCGTCTGGCTAACGGCATGTATGCCGTCGACCTTGGCGCGTGCCCGGGCGGCTGGACCTATCAGCTGGTGAAACGCAACATGTGGGTGTCGTCTGTGGATAACGGTCCAATGGCGCAAAGCCTGATGGACACAGGGCAGGTCACCTGGCTGCGAGAAGACGGTTTCCGCTATCGCCCAACCCGCAACAACATCTCGTGGATGGTGTGCGACATGGTGGAGAAGCCGGCGAAAGTGGCCGCGCTGATGGCCTCCTGGCTGGTGAACGGCTGGTGCCGTGAGACCATTTTCAACCTCAAGCTGCCGATGAAAAAGCGCTACGAGGAGGTATCCCAGAACCTGGCCTATATTCAGGCACAGCTGGATGAGCACGGTATTAACGTGGAGATCCAGGCGCGTCAGTTGTACCACGACCGCGAAGAGGTGACGGTACACATCCGTCGCTGGTGGGCGGCTGTAGGGGGACGTCGCGACGAGCGATAGTGCGTGCTTTGTTTTGCCCGGTGGCGCTGCGCTTACCGGGCCTACAAAACGGTGTTGACGTTTTAACGTTCTAACCGCAACTGCTGTAAATTCCCGTCCAGCTGTAAATCCGTCTGTAGCGTCGCCACCTCGCGGCAGATAAACGCCATCTCTTTATGCGCTTCCAGCTTCTTGCGCCACTTTTCAGGCACCTCATCCAGACGGGCGTAAATCCCTTCCAGACTCTGAAAATCGGTCAGCAACTGGGCGGCGCTCTTTGGTCCAATACCGGCGACACCCGGAACCTTAGAGCTGCTGATGCCTGCCAGACCCCAATAATCCGGCAGTTGCTCAGGCAAGACGCCGAACTCGCTGGCAATAAACGGCGCGTCCAGCCAGCGTTTTTGAAAATAGTCGCGAATGCGGATAGTTGGGGAGAGCAGCTGGCAGTAGCCTTTGTCAGTTGAAACGATAGTGGCCTGATGCCCGGCACTTGCCACTTTTACGGCCAGGGTGGCCGCGAGATCGTCGGCTTCATTGCCCTGTGCACCCCAGCAGGGGACGCCACGCTGCTCAAAGGCGGCACGCAGAGCGGGCATTTCGGCATGGAGATCGTCCGGCATCGGCGCGCGTCCAGCCTTGTAGTCGGGCAGGCGCTGATGTCGCCAGCCGCTGTTGCGCGCTTCGTCATCAAACACGGCCACGACGTGCGTCGGCTCGCTGTGGCGAATAAGCTGCTCCAGCGCGTGCAGGCAGGTGTCCTTGCAGGGCGTGCCTTGTACCGCATGGATTCGGCGAATCAGATTGAGCGCGTCGACGATAAGCAAATGAACAGCCACAGATATTCTCCCTTAAATCTAATGGGTAAAGGGTATCACTGTCGGCAGGATGAAACGAATAGCGTGAGGGAAAACAGGAAGAAGCCTCGCAAAACGAGGCTTCCTGAGAGGCTTAATCGCAGGTTACGATCTTCATCGCCAGGCCGCCGCGAGAGGTTTCGCGGTATTTGGCGTTCATATCTTTACCGGTTTCGTACATGGTTTCGATAACTTTATCGAGACAGACGCGCGGCTCACTGGTGCGGCGCAGCGCCATACGCGCCGCGTTCACCGCTTTGACGGAGGCGATGGCGTTACGCTCGATGCACGGCACCTGTACCTGTCCGGCAACCGGATCGCAGGTTAGCCCCAGGTTATGTTCCATGCCGATTTCCGCAGCGATGCAGACCTGCGCCGGGCTTGCGCCCAACAGTTCCGCCAGGCCCGCTGCCGCCATGGAGCATGCCACGCCGACTTCGCCCTGACAGCCTACTTCCGCACCGGAAATGGAAGCGTTCATTTTATACAGAGAACCAATCGCGCTGGCGACCAGCAGGTAGCGCGCCAGGGAGTTAGCGTTCACTTCACGGATAAACTTGTCGTAGTACGCCAGCACGGCCGGAACGATACCGCAGGCACCGTTGGTTGGCGCCGTGACGACGCGGCCCCCTGCGGCGTTCTCTTCGTTCACCGCCAGGGCGAACATGTTGATCCAGTCGACGACGGCCATCGGGTCCGTTGTCGTTTTGTCGGTGCTCACCAGCATACGACGTAGCGCCGCCGCACGACGCGGTACGCGAAGCTTGCCCGGCAGAACGCCTTCGGTGGTGATCCCGCGCTCAATGCCGCCGCGCATCACTTCCCAGACGCTAGCGAAATGCTGTTCCAGCTCCTCTTTGCTGTGAAGGGCCAGCTCGTTTTTCATCATCAGGCCGGAGAGGGAAAGCCCCGTCTCCTGGCAGTGGCGCTGGAGATCTGCCGCGGTTTTGTACGGATACGGGACCTCAACAGAAGAGGTGGTGGTTTGACCAAAGTGGTCTTCATCGACGATAAAGCCGCCGCCGATGGAGTAATACGTCTGGCTGTAAACCGCTTTGTCGCCGGCCAGCGCGGTAATGCGCATGCCGTTTTCGTGCAGCGACAGGTTGTCCGCATGGAAATTCATGCAGTGGTCAACCGGGAATTCAACCTCATGCTCACCGTTTGCCAGCAGCAAACGACCGTGGGTGTTCACGTCCTGGATGAAGCCAGGGATCGCGTCAATATCAACGGTATCCGGCAGATTTCCCGCCAGGCCCATGATAATGGCGATATCGGTATGGTGGCCTTTCCCGGTCAGGGAAAGCGAGCCGTACACATCGACAACCACGCGGGTGATGTCGTGCAGAATGCCGCGTGCAATCAAGTCATCCGTGAACTGCTTACCGGCTTTCATTGGTCCGACGGTGTGAGAGCTGGAAGGACCAATACCGATTTTGAAAATATCGAATACGCTAATCATGATGCGTCCATTGCTTTCAGTCAGAGGGGGAGGAGTGCGCCGCCCGAAGGCGGCGCGGGCGTTCATCAGAACATGGTGTACAGGGAGTAGAAGATCGCAGAGATAGCGATAAGGCCCATGATAACCACAAACACGTTGCTGACCTGGCCGCTGTACTTGCGCATGGCAGGCACTTTCTGAATCGCGTACATCGGCATCAGGAACAGAATCATCGCGATAACCGGGCCACCCAGGGTTTCAATCATGCCCAGGATGCTTGGGTTCAGGGTCGCTACCGCCCAGGTGGTGAGCAGCATGAACAGTGCAGTGATTTTGTTCAGCTTGTTGATTTCAATGCTCTTGCCTTTACCGCGCAGAGATTTAATCACCATACCGTTGAAGCCTTCACGCGCGCCCAGGTAGTGGCCCAGGAAGGATTTGGTGATGGCGATCATCGCGATGATCGGTGCCATCCACGCAATCAGCGGTGCGTTAAAGTGGTTCGCCAGGTAAGACAGAATAGAGATGTTCTGTTCTTTCGCTGCCGCCAGGTCCGCCGGGGAGAGGCTCAGTACGCAGCTGAAGACGAAGAACATCACGGTCAGCACCATCATCACGTGAGCGCGGGCCAGGATGCTGGAGCACTTCTTCTCTGCACCATTACCGTACTCTTCGCGTTTCGCCACGGCGAAAGAGGAGATGATTGGGGAGTGGTTGAAGGAGAAGACCATTACCGGGATCGCCAGCCACAGGGTCATCAGCAGGCCGTTACCGGTCGCAGACGCGCTGCTCAGGGACAGGGTTTCCAGCGCTGCACCGTTCCACTGTGGGATCAGGTAGCAGGCCAGCAGCATCAGCGCAGCCACAAACGGGAAGACCAGCACGCTCATGGCCTTAACAATCATCTGCTCGCCGAAGCGCACGATGGTCATCATGCCGACGATCAGGATCAGAGACAGAATGGCACGCGGTGGCGGCGTCATGTGCAACTGGTGCGTCATGAAGCTTTCTACGGTGTTGGTGATCGCCACGCTGTAGACGAGCAGGATTGGGTAAATCGCGAAGAAGTAGAGCAGGGTAATCAGTTTACCTGCGCCAACGCCGAAATGTTCTTCAACCACTTCGGTGATGTCTTCGCCCGGGTTTTTACCGGACAGCACGAAGCGGGTCAGACCGCGGTGTGCGAAGTAGGTCATCGGGAAGGCGATGATGGCCATGATGATCAGCGGAATCAGACCGCCGACGCCTGCGTTGATAGGAAGGAACAGTACACCAGCGCCGATTGCCGTGCCGTAAAGGCCCAGCATCCACATGGTATCCGTTTTGCGCCAACCACTTCGGGATTCAATCGAAGCAACGGTGCTGGTTTGAGTGGTTTCCATCTGTATCTCCTGGAGGAAGCAAATTGTCAGGTTTTTAGTCAAATCCGATGAAAAAGTGCCTGACGGTAATATGAAATTCGTTCAGTGACGGTTTTTTAATAATTTTCGCCCGTAACTATTGGCGGGCGGAAAGATACATTCTCGTTATGAATCTATCAGTGATCGCGATCCCAAATGCAATAATCCACTTATGATGTGGGCATCTTTAGACCATTTATCTGTTAAAAAAACATCAAATAGAATTTACGGGCGCGAAGGCTACCACCAACGACATGTGGGCTAAAAGAGCGGCCCGCAATATAGGTGTCTTCCGCTGTAAAGATATGGATTTTTAGGATTTTCTTGCGGGTAATTTAGTTTAAGGCTGATAAATTACGGTTGTTAAATGGAGGTAATCGATTGCGTTCGCCGTAAGTTTGTTAAAGTTATAAGTGAGGCCTATGAATTGATTCGCTAATAAAAAAGCCGGGACCCGCTACAGGGTGCCCCGGCTTTGAGAAGAAGAAACTGAGCGTTACGTGCAGATTTCGTAGCACGGAATGTAGGCTGAACCCGGCAACTTCATGCGGTGTTGAGCCACAAAGCCCTGAAGCATGTCGTCCATACGGCGCATCATCTCCGGGTCGCCGTGGATCTTGTACGGACCATACTGCTCAATCGCGCGGATGCCCATCTCCTTCACGTTGCCCGCCACAATCCCGGAGAAGGCGCGACGCAGGTCGGCGGCCAGCACTTCCACCGGCTGGTCCGGGTAGAGTTTCAGGTTCGCCATATTTTCATGGGTCGGCTCGAACGGGATCTGCAGGTCAGGCGCAATGCGGATTGACCAGTTAAAGCTGTACGCATCACCGGTATCACGACGATTCTCTTTCACCAGCGGCATCGCTTTTTTCATCTGGCGCGCCACTTCCGCCGCATCATCAATGATGATGCGATAGTGACGACGCGCGGCTTCTCCCAGCGTATGCACGATAAACTCGTCCAGCACGCGGAAGTAGTCGGCGCTCTCTTTCGGGCCGGTCAGGATCAGCGGTAGAACCTGATCTTTGTTGGCCGGGTTCATCAGAATCCCCAGCAGATAGAGCAGCTCTTCCGCCGTTCCCACGCCGCCCGGGAAGATGATAATCCCGTGAGCGATACGGACAAACGCCTCAAGACGCTTCTCTATATCCGGCATGATAATCAGCTCATTGACCAGCGGGTTAGGCGGCTCAGCGGCGATGATTGACGGCTCGGTCATGCCGATAAACCGCCCCTCTTTGTAACGCTGCTGCGCATGACCCACAGCTGCACCTTTCATTGGTGCTTCCATTGCACCCGGACCACAGCCGGTACAGATATTCAGCTCGCGCAGGCCAAGCTGTGTTCCGACCCGACGGGCATAGAGATATTCGGTTTCGTTAATCGAGTGGCCGCCCCAGCAGACGACCATGTTTGGTGCTTCGCCAACGTGCAGGGCGCGGGCGTTGCGCAGAATAGAGAACACCAGGTTGGTGATATGAACGGAGCTTTCCAGGTCGAGATGCTGGAAGCGGCCCGCGTTGTGAATCTGCCCGTTAACAAACAGGATGTCGCGCAGGACGGCAAACAGGTTGGCCTGAAGGGAACGAATGATACGCCCGTCGACAAAGGCCTCTTCCGGCGGGTTGATCACTTCCAGTTTCACGCCACGCTCGCGGCGCAGCACGTTAATATCAAAGCTTTCGAAGCGGGACAGCAGTTCTTTACTGTTATCTGTCAGGCTTCCGGAGTTCAGTACGGCAAGTGAACAGTTACGAAACAGTTGATAAAGATCGCTGCTGGCCGTGCGTTTAAGCATGTCCACTTCCAGCTGCGACAACATATCCATTGAGCCAAGCGGGCTAATATGTGTAATCAAGTGAGCTCCTTATGGGACGATTATCGTCATTCCCTTTGATTACAATAGCCCTGGCGCGTGACGTTTCACAACACTTCGGCGGAATACCGCACGCATATTGTGAAAATATTTATATTATTGACGCACCAGCCGGCCCGTTGCTGGCACAAAATCGGTGTTGGTGCGCCACGGGTTAATGTCCAGCCCGCCACGGCGGGTATAGCGCGCGTAAACGCTCAGTTTCTCCGGCTGGCAGAAACGCTGAATATCGTTAAAAATACGCTCCACGCACTGCTCGTGAAATTCGTTGTGATGGCGGAACGACACCAGATAGCGCAGCAGTTTTTCCCGGTCAATTTTCGGGCCGCGGTACTGGATCTGCACCGAACCCCAGTCCGGCTGGTGGGTAATCAGGCAGTTAGACTTCAGCAAATGGCTGACCAGCGTCTCTTCAACCACTTTTCCGCCCGCCGCGTTTTCGAGGTAATCGGCGCTGAATTCATAATTCTCTACCTCGATGTCCTGCTCGTCGATGCAGGTTCCGTGGAAATGGGCAATGGGCTGTCCTTCCAGCTCGTGCAGGCGGTATAACGAGACGGACACGTTCCCCTGCGCGCAGGCGGCTAAATCCCGCTCCAGCGTTTGCTGAACCTCGTCCCAGCTGTTGAATCGGGTCTGGTTGAAGCTGTTGAGATAGAGCTTAAAGCTTTTGGATTCCACCAGGTTCACGCTGGCATAGTCCAGCTCAACGTGGCCCACGGCCACCTGTGGCAAACCGCGCGCGTTAAGCCAGGAGAGTTCGTACAGCGTCCAGATATCGCCGCCGACAAACGGCAATGCGTCCGCATGCAGTCCAAGAGGATCGCGGTTCAGGCTGCGCGGCACGCCCTGCAGCAGGCTTGCATCGTAGGTATCGCGGTAATCGGTCGATTTACCCAGCGTTAGGCCGGTTAACGCCTGATGATTTTCGTAAGACATGTTTCATAGCCACTTTACAGGTACACTTATGGGCAGAGTTTATCCTGTCTTACAAGAAGAGAGAAATCGGTGGACATCGAAACTGCAAATGCCCTTACTACCTTCACAACCCGCTATTGCGACGCGTGGCATGAAAAGCACGGAACATGGCCGCAAAGCGCTGATTTATATGGCGTGCCGTCGCCGTGCATTATCTCTTCGCAGGATGACTATGTTATCTGGCAGCCGAAGCCTAATACCGCTGAGCAAAATGTAAATGCGGTTGAACGGGCTATGGACCTTGTGGTACAACCAGCGGTTCACGCGTTTTATGCCACGCAGTTTGCAGGGGATATGCTCGCGCGCTTGGGTGATTTGACGCTGACGCTGTTGCAGACCTGGAGCGAAGACGATCTGCAGCGTGTTCAGGAAAACCTGATTGGTCATCTGGTCACGCAAAAACGCCTTAAGCTTTCTCCGACGCTCTTTATTGCCACGCTGGACAGCGAACTGGATGTGATATCCGTCTGCAACCTGTCCGGGGAAGTGATTAAAGAGACCATCGGTACCCGCAATCGCGAAACGCTCGCCCCCTCTCTTGCGGATTTCCTTACCCGGCTTGAGCCACTTCTGTAATCCATGATGCTACGACGCGTGTGAGAGATCTCTTACAAGGTTTGTGAGAGATCGCTGGATCATTCAGTATTGCCTTATTTAATTCAGATTAATATCACTCTGTTTTTCAAAGAATTAGTTGTTCATCGCATCTTTTTTAGGGATTTCTTACGGCTTACAGTGCTGCAAGGGTGGGTTGTAAGACGAAGCGGAATAGCGGATTCTATCTCCGTCGACAGGACGCCGACATGAGAAACGAACATCAGGATGATGGCGTTTCTTACTCAGGACACGTCAGGATGGCGCTGCAGGAAGGCTTCAGGATGAAGCAAAAGGATAACGCAGGACGCGTAAGGGACACCTCCAGGAAGGAGAACGAGAACCGAACAGGATGGTCGGTGGGTCAGGAAGGCCAGGACGTTTCAGGATGAAACAAACACGTCAGGAAGATGTGTGCAGGATGCAAAAGGTATAAGGATGACCAGGCCTTCGGGCATCAGGAAAAGTTGTCACGGAAGAGCAGGGAGCACGAATTGTAGCTGGAATGCTGCGAAACGAACCGGGAGCACTGTTTTTACAGTGCTCCCTTTTTTATTTCTGTCTTCCGCAATGCTATGCTGCGCGCCGTTCACTTTTTCAGTTGAGGTTACTATGACGCAACACGATAGCGTTCGTGCTCAGTTGCATGCCATCGAAGCCCTTTTGCGCCAGCATCAGCTGTGGCAGGAGACCGCGCCGAATCCGGAAGCGTTTGCCAGTACCCAGCCATTCTGCCTGGATACGCTGGCACCGTTCGAGTGGCTCCAGTGGGTATTAATTCCGCGCATGCACGCGCTGCTGGAAGGCGGTCACCCTTTGCCGCAGGCGTTCGCCGTTTCTCCCTACTATGAAATGGCGCTTGAGGCGACGCACCCTGCGCGCGATGTGATGCTGGTTGAGCTGGAAAAACTGGACGCCCTGTTTGCCGGTGAAGAGGCATGACGCTGGAAATCCTCTATCAGGACGAGTGGCTGGTGGCGGTGAATAAACCGTCTGGCTGGCTGGTGCACCGCAGCTGGCTGGATCGCGATGAGAAAGTGGTGGTAATGCAAACCGTGCGCGATCAGATTGGTCAGCATGTGTTTACCGCGCACCGCCTCGACAGACCGACTTCCGGCGTGCTGCTGATGGGGCTTTCCAGCGAGGCGGGCCGCCTGCTGGCGCAGCAGTTCGAACAGCACCAGATCCAGAAGCGCTACCACGCGATCGTTCGTGGCTGGCTGACCGAATCCGCCACGCTGGACTATCCGCTGGTGGAGGAGCTGGACAAAATCGCC
Organism: Enterobacter cloacae complex sp. P14RS; assembly: GCF_014895895.1. Taxonomy (NCBI): domain Bacteria; kingdom Pseudomonadati; phylum Pseudomonadota; class Gammaproteobacteria; order Enterobacterales; family Enterobacteriaceae; genus Enterobacter; species Enterobacter cloacae complex sp. P14RS. The sequence continues at coordinate 151,598 of NZ_JADBQM010000002.1, read as the reverse complement.
GATAAATTTGCCCGCGATGACAAAGGCCCGCAGCCCGCGGTGACGGATTATCGCGGCATGGCGACAACGGAAATGCCGGTAGCAACCAGCAAATTCCCCACCACGCGCTACAGCCTGGTTGAGCTTTTGCCCAAAACCGGACGCAAGCACCAGCTTCGCCGTCATCTTGCGCACCTGCGCCACCCGATTATTGGCGACAGCAAGCACGGCGATCTGCGCCAGAACCGCAGCGCGGCAGAGCATTTTGGCTGTAACAGACTGATGCTGCACGCCAGCGAGCTTAGCCTGATTCACCCGTTTACCGGTGAACCACTGATTATTCGTGCCGGGCTGGACGACGTCTGGATGCAGGCGCTGTCACAGTTTGGCTGGCGGGGACAACTCCCCGAAAATGAAAGGGTTGAGTTTGTATCAGGCAACGTTCAGGATGAACGGTAAGCGCAATAATTACGGGAGCAAAGCATGGCTGAAGTAGGCATTTTTGTCGGCACAATGTACGGCAACTCGCTGCTGGTAGCGGAAGAGGCTGAGGCGATTTTGACAAGCCAGGGCCATAAAGCCACGGTCTATGAAGACCCGGAACTGGCGGACTGGGAAAAGTATAAAGATAAATACATTCTGGTAGTGACCTCCACCACCGGTCAGGGCGATCTCCCGGACAGCATCGTGCCGCTTTTCCAGGGCATTAAAGATCGGCTTGGCTACCAGCCGGACGTTCACTACGGCATTATTGCCCTCGGCGATAGCTCTTACGCCAACTTCTGCGGCGGCGGCAAGCAGTTCGATGCGCTTCTTCAGGAACAGAGCGCCCAGCGCGTCGGCGAGATGCTGTTGATTGATGCCGGCGAGCATCCTGAACCCGAAAGCGAGTCGAACCCGTGGGTTGAACACTGGGCAACGCTTCTTAAATAGTTTCGTAGGCCGGGTAAGGCGTAGCCGCCACCCGGCAACAAAGCCGCATCAAATCCTCAATTCCGTGAAGTATCTTCCACTGCTTTGGGCTTATGCCTCAAACCACGTTCCCCACACTCCTCAATGTTGTGTTTCTGCACGGTGAGCGAACCTGTCACTCCTTCATATACTTTTCCGGTCACAATAAAACGGCTTCAGGCCGTACTAAAACGACAAAAACTTATCTCATTCTGATTACCCTACCGGTGCTGTACAGAATGAACAGGCGAAAGCTATGTTTCAGGAGTGCAACAATGAGTACATTAAGCCACGCAGCGAGCAGCGCTGAAAAGCGCACTAACGCCCGCTACTGGATAGTGGTGATGCTGTTTATCGTCACGTCCTTTAACTATGGTGACCGCGCCACGCTGTCGATTGCCGGCTCGGAAATGGCAAAAGACATCGGCCTTGATCCGGTGGGCATGGGTTACGTTTTCTCTGCATTCTCGTGGGCCTACGTCATCGGCCAAATTCCTGGCGGCTGGCTGCTGGACCGTTTTGGCTCTAAACGCGTCTATTTCTGGTCCATCTTTATCTGGTCTGCTTTTACCCTTTTGCAGGGTTTCGTCGATATCTTCAGCGGCTTTGGCATTATCGTGGCGCTCTTTACGCTGCGCTTTCTGGTAGGCCTGGCGGAAGCCCCTTCCTTCCCGGGCAACAGCCGCATTGTCGCGGCCTGGTTTCCTGCGCAGGAGAGGGGAACAGCGGTGGCGATTTTTAACTCCGCCCAGTATTTCGCAACGGTGATCTTTGCGCCCATTATGGGCTGGCTGACGCATGAGGTGGGCTGGTCGCACGTCTTCTTCTTTATGGGCGGGCTTGGGATCGTCATCAGCTTTATCTGGCTGAAAGTGATCCACGAACCGAATCAGCACCCTGGCGTGAACAAGAAGGAGCTGGAATACATTGCTGAGGGCGGGGCGCTGATCAATATGGATCAGAAATCTGACAAAGCAAAAGTCCCCTTCAGCCAGAAATGGGCGCAGATCAAGCAGCTCGTCGGCTCGCGCATGATGATCGGTATCTATCTCGGTCAGTACTGTATCAACGCCTTAACCTACTTCTTTATCACCTGGTTCCCGGTTTATCTGGTGCAGGCGCGCGGCATGTCGATCCTCAAAGCGGGGTTTGTTGCCTCGGTCCCGGCAATCTGCGGCTTCATCGGCGGCGTGCTTGGCGGGGTCATTTCCGACTGGCTGATGCGCCGCACGGGTTCGCTGAACATCGCGCGTAAAACGCCGATTGTGCTCGGCATGCTGCTTTCCATGACCATGGTGTTCTGTAACTACGTCAGTGCCGAGTGGATGATTATCGGCTTTATGGCGATGGCCTTCTTCGGCAAAGGGATTGGCGCGCTGGGCTGGGCGGTGATGGCGGATACGGCACCGAAAGAGATCAGCGGCCTGAGCGGCGGTCTGTTCAATATGTTCGGCAACGTTTCCGGGATTGTTACACCTATCGCTATCGGCTACATCGTCGGCACCACGGGGTCTTTCAACGGCGCGCTGATCTACGTTGGTGTGCATGCCCTGGTGGCGGTGCTGAGTTACCTGGTGTTGGTGGGCGATATTAAACGCGTCGAACTTAAACCTGTTGTGGAGCGCGGATGATGACAACACAATCAAGCCCTGTCGTCACGGAAATGAAAGTTATCCCGGTGGCCGGTCAGGACAGCATGCTGCTCAATATTGGCGGCGCGCATAACGCATGGTTTACCCGCAATATCGTGGTGCTGACCGATAGCGCAGGCAACACCGGGGTAGGTGAAGCCCCCGGCGGGGAAGTGATCTACCAGACCCTGGTAGAGGCTATTCCACAGGTCGTGGGCCAGGAAGTGGCTCGTCTGAACAAGGTGGTTCAGCGGGTGCATAAGGGCAATCAGTCGGCGGACTTTGATACTTTCGGCAAGGGCGCGTGGACGTTTGAACTGCGCGTCAATGCGGTCGCCGCCCTGGAAGCGGCGCTGCTGGATTTACTCGGTAAAGCCCTTAACGTTCCGGTCTGTGAACTGCTGGGGCCAGGCAAACAGCGCGATGCGGTCACCGTGCTGGGCTATCTGTTCTACGTTGGCGATCGCAATAAAACCGATCTCCCCTATCTGGCTCGTTCACCGGGTGACCACGACTGGTATCAGCTACGCCATCAGGAAGCGCTCTCCAGCGAGACGGTTGTGCGCCTGGCTGAAGCTGCGCAGGATCGCTACGGCTTTAAGGATTTCAAGCTGAAAGGCGGCGTGCTGCCCGGCGAGCAGGAGATTGAAACGGCCCGGGCGCTGAAAAAACGCTTCCCGGAGGCGCGCATCACCGTTGACCCGAACGGCGCCTGGCTGCTGGATGAGGCGATTAGCCTGTGTAAAGGTCTCGGTGACGTGCTGACCTATGCGGAAGACCCGTGCGGCGCCGAGCAGGGCTTCTCAGGCCGCGAGGTGATGGCCGAATTCCGCCGCGCCACCGGGCTGCCGGTTGCGACCAATATGATCGCCACCAACTGGCGCGAAATGGGCCACGCGGTGATGCTGAACGCCGTCGACATTCCGCTGGCAGACCCGCACTTCTGGACGCTCTCCGGCGCGGTGCGCGTGGCGCAGCTGTGCGATGACTGGGGCCTGACCTGGGGCTGCCACTCCAACAACCATTTCGATATCTCGCTGGCAATGTTTACCCACGTTGGCGCGGCGGCGCCGGGTAACCCGACCGCCATCGACACCCACTGGATTTGGCAGGAAGGCGAAGCTCGCCTGACGAAAAATCCGCTGGAGATCAAAAACGGTAAAATTGCCGTACCCGATGCGCCGGGGCTGGGCGTGGAGCTTGACTGGGATCAGGTTCATCAAGCCCATGAGGCGTATAAAAAGCTACCGGGCGGCGCGCGTAACGACGCGGGCCCGATGCAGTACCTTATCCCCGGCTGGACATTTGACCGTAAGCGCCCTGTTTTTGGACGTCACTGATAAAAGGATTACACGATGAGTACTTTTACGACCCCTGTCGTCACCTCCATGCAAATCATTCCGGTCGCAGGTCATGACAGCATGCTGATGAACCTGAGCGGGGCGCATGCGCCGTTCTTCACGCGCAATATTGTCATTATCAAAGACAATGCCGGTCATACCGGCGTGGGTGAAATTCCGGGCGGGGAGAAGATCCGCAAAACGCTGGAGGATGCCATTCCGCTGGTGGTGGGCAAAACGCTGGGTGAGTACAAAAATGTCCTCAACACCGTGCGCAACACCTTTGCCGATCGCGATGCCGGCGGCCGCGGCCTGCAAACCTTCGATTTGCGCACCACTATCCACGTGGTGACCGGCATTGAAGCCGCGATGCTGGATCTGCTGGGCCAGCACCTGGGCGTTAACGTCGCGTCGCTGCTGGGCGAGGGCCAGCAGCGCAGTGAAGTGGAGATGCTCGGCTATCTGTTCTTTGTCGGCGACCGCAAGCTGACGCCGCTGCCGTATCAGAGCCAGCCGGATGACCAATGCGACTGGTACCGCGTACGTCACGAAGAAGCGATGACCCCGGATGCGGTGGTGTGGCTGGCAGAAGCCGCGTATGAAAAATATGGCTTCAATGATTTCAAACTGAAAGGCGGCGTGCTGGCGGGGGAAGAGGAGGCGGAAGCCATTACCGCGCTGGCAAAACGTTTCCCGCAGGCGCGCGTGACGCTGGATCCGAACGGCGCGTGGTCGCTTGATGAAGCGATCGATATTGGCAAGCAGCTGAAAGGCGTGCTGGCGTACGCGGAAGATCCGTGCGGGGCTGAGCAAGGCTTTTCGGGCCGCGAAGTCATGGCGGAATTCCGTCGCGCTACGGGGCTACCGACCGCGACCAATATGATCGCTACCGACTGGCGTCAGATGGGGCACACGCTCTCTCTGCAATCGGTGGATATCCCGCTGGCGGACCCGCACTTCTGGACAATGCAGGGCTCGGTACGCGTGGCGCAGATGTGCCACGAGTTTGGCCTGACCTGGGGTTCGCACTCCAACAACCATTTTGACGTGTCGCTGGCGATGTTTACCCACGTTGCCGCCGCCGCGCCGGGCACTATTACCGCTATCGACACGCACTGGATTTGGCAGGAGGGTAACCAGCGCCTCACCAAAGAGCCGTTTGAGATCAAAGGTGGCATGGTGCAGGTGCCGTCCACGCCGGGGTTGGGCGTTGAGCTGGATATGGATCAGGTAATGAAAGCACACGAGCTGTATCAGAAACACGGTCTGGGCGCGCGCGACGACGCGATGGCGATGCAGTACCTGATCCCTGACTGGACATTCGACAATAAACGTCCGTGCATGGTACGATAAACGCATTGGGACCGCTCCCATGAGCGGTTTTCTACGTGGTGTATGCTTAACGTAACGACTATGCGTAAGGATGGCTTATGAAAATTGTTATCGCACCGGACTCGTATAAGGAAAGTTTGAGTGCGCTTGAGGTTGCGACAGCGATCGAGCGCGGTTTTCGCGAGATTTTCCCTGAGGCGGAGTACGTCAAACTGCCGGTCGCTGATGGCGGTGAAGGCACGGTTGAGGCGATGATCGCAGCAACCCGGGGACGCATTGTGCACGTTCCGGTGACCGGTCCGCTGGGCGAGCGCGTGGACGGGTTTTATGGGATATCCGGTGACGAGCAGAGCGCCTTTATTGAAATGGCGGCGGCAAGCGGTCTGGAACTGGTAGCCCCTTCACTGCGTGACCCTCTGAAAACGACCTCCTGGGGCACGGGGGAACTTATCCGCCACGCGCTGGATGCGGGCGTTAAGCATATCATCATCGGTATCGGCGGCAGCGCCACCAATGACGGCGGCGCCGGGATGGTGCAGGCGCTGGGGGCGAAGCTGCTGGACGACAATGAACAGCCGCTGGGGCAGGGCGGGGGCGAGCTGGATAAGCTTGCGCGGATTGACCTGAGCGGCCTCGACCAGCGTCTGGCGGAGTGCCGGATAGAAGTCGCCTGCGATGTGACGAATCCGCTCACCGGTAAGGATGGCGCGTCAGCGGTATTTGGCCCGCAAAAGGGCGCCACACCCGAGATGATCGTCACCCTGGACAACGCGCTTGCGCACTATGCGAGAGTCATTGCCCGGGATCTGGACATTGATGTGCTCAACCTTGCTGGCGGCGGTGCGGCGGGTGGCATGGGCGCAGCGCTGTACGCTTTTTGTGGCGCGCAGTTGCGCCAGGGCATTGAGATTGTGACCGATGCGCTAAACCTGGCCGACCAGGTGGCCGATGCGGATCTGGTGATCACCGGGGAAGGCCGCATCGACAGCCAGACGATCCATGGCAAAGTGCCGGTAGGAGTGGCGAAAGTGGCGAAACGCTTTAATAAGCCCGTTATCGGCATTGCAGGCAGCCTGACGGCGGATGTTGGCGTGGTACACGATCACGGCTTAGACGCGGTGTTTAGCATAATCTACACCATCTGCTCGCTGGAGGACGCGCTGGAAAATGCCAGCGCGAATGTACAGATGGCCGCAAGGAATATCGCGGCGGTGCTGAAAGTAGGGCAGGCATTTTAACTGTGATTGCCGGGTGGTGGCTTCGCCTTACCCGGCCTACGTTAGCGCACCTGTAGGCCCGGTAAGCGTAGCGCCACCGGGCTTTTACCTCAGCTCCCCAACACCTTCATCGCTTCCCGCGTCACGTTATCCATCTCATCAAGCAGTTCCAGGAACTCCGGTTCAAGCTCCGATTCCGGCGTACCCGCGCGCAGCTGCTGCTCCAGCAGCTGGCAGAGGTTTTTCAGCCGCGGTACGCCGCTGTAGCCGCAGCTGCCGTGCAGCTTGTGGATCGCTTCCAGCAGCTCTTCCGGGTTCTCGCCCACCAGCTGTTCTTCAACCTTATTTCGGATCTCCGGCAGAAACGCGACCAGCATTTGCAGCATCTCTCGCGCTAAATCGGGTTTACCTGCCGCCTGGCGCAGCGCCAGCTGCCAGTCAAAGGTCGCATTTTGATTAACGCTTACCTCAACCGGCTCGCTGAAAACCGTATATGTTCCGCCAATGTGCCCCGGCTTATAGCGTAACAGCAGGTTATGAAGCTTCTCTTCGTCGATAGGTTTCGCCAGGTAATCATTCATCCCGGCGCTCAGTAGCTTCTCTTTCTGACCGGCCATCGCATGCGCTGTGACCGCAATCACCGGGGTTTGCTGCTGATGCGGGAGCTGGTGGATCAGCTCGCAGGCACGAATGCCATCCATGCCCGGCATCTGAATATCCATCAGAATTAAGTCGAACTGCATCTGTTTAGCCAGTTCAACCGCCTGGGCGCCGCTGGTACACAGCTCAACATGCTGAACCTGGTCTTCCAGCAATACGCCGATTAGCTTCAGGTTTGCCGGATTATCATCCACCGCCATCACGCTCATGGGCAGTTTTTGCTCGTCGTTAATCAACGGCAGTGCGTGCTGGCTAAGACGGCAATACTCCGTAAGGGCGGGCAGCAGGCGGGTCGCGGTGAGTGGTTTAAGCAGGCACGCGGCCGCACCGTCGTTTTTCAACTCTTCCGCATTAAGCTGGGCATGGCAGGGCAGCGCCAGCAGCAGATAGTCGGTCATCGACGCGGCTTTCGCCAGCCGCTCCTGCTGCATGGTCAGCTCGCCGGTGAAGGTCACCGGGATCCCCATCAGCAAAATGTCGTAATGATCAACGGCCAGGGCTGAGAAGGTTGGACTGTAAACCACCTCCAGCGGCGTGGTGCTTAAAATATCCAGCGCGCACTGCGCCGCTGCCGCGTTAGGCTCGACGTAGGCCAGGCGCTTACCTTTCAGACAGTCCGTCACCGGGCCGTCGGTCAGCACGTTCGGATTGAGGTCGAGGTTAATATGGAACCAGAAGGTTGAGCCGCGGTTTGGCTGGCTGTGGAAAGAGATATCGCCGCCCATCTCGTTTACCAGCCTCTGCGTGATCACCAGCCCCAATCCAGTACCGCCATGGCGGCGGGAGATGCTGGCGTCTGCCTGACGGAAGGCCTGGAACAGACGCGACTGATCCCGCTCCGGAATGCCGATACCGGTATCGCGGATTTGAACCTCAATCTGCACCTTGTTATTACTGATGGCGCGTTTTTCTACCAGGATGTCGATGTTGCCGCTTTCGGTGAATTTAATCGCATTCCCGACAAGATTGGTAATGACCTGCTGCAGGCGCAGCGGATCGCCAATAACGTTGTCCGGCACGTCGTTTTTAATATTGAGCGTTAGCTCAAGGCCCTTGTCGTGCGACGAGTGCGCGAGCAGAGTCACTACTTCATCGAGCGTACTGCGCAGCGGGAACGGGATGCTCTCCAGAATCAGTTTGCCGGCCTCCAGCTTGGAGAAGTCCAGCACGTCGTTAATGATCGCCAGCAGGTTATTGGCCGAACGTTCAATGGTGTGCAGGTGATCCCGCTGAGTAGGATTCAGCTCGCTTTTCAGGGTCAGGCGGGTAAAGCCGATCACGCCATTCAGCGGCGTACGCAGCTCGTGCGACATATTGGCCAGAAACTCAGACTTAATACGCGCCGCTTCCTGAGCGCGCTTTTTCGCCAGATCTAGCTCAACGTTCTGGATCTCCATCTGCTCCAGCGTTTCGCGCAGGTCAGAGGTGGCCTGGTCAACGTTATGCTGCATCTCTTCGTGATAGGCCGCCAGCGACATCGCCATCGAGTTAATGCCATTTTTCAGCATATCCAGCTCGCCCAGCATAAACCCTTCCACGCGGCTGTCGAGCTGTCCCCGGCGGATGCGGTCAACGGTATTAACCATGTTGCGGATGGGACCCGTGACGTCGCGCATCAGACGCCAGCCGAAGATCAGCGCAATACCAATGCAGAACAGCATCATCACGCCGGAGATAAAAATTTCTTTGTACTGCTGCAGCCGTACCGACTTGAGATCCAGCTCAAGCGCTACATATCCCAGCATGTTATTGCTGGATTTGGCATCGGATTGCGCAGACTCATCGGGTGAATAGCTTTCCGACACGATCGGCGTGCGCAGGATCATGATATCGCCGCGCCGCAACACGGTGAGGTGGCGCGGGAAGGGCGTTCCGTCCGGGATTTTCAGGGCCGCCGGATCGAGATGAAAGTTTGAGGTGACAAACAGGCGGTTATGTTCGTCGTAGACGGAAATGGCACGGACGATATCCGAGTGGCGACGGTGGAGCACGCTGATTAACTGCCCAATGGATTCGCGGTTTTGCAGGTTCATGCCGTACTCGCTGGAGACGGCAAGCGGTTCGATAATGCTGGCGCCTGCGTCCTCCAGCTGTCGCTGCAAATCGTTATAGCGGTGCACCACAAAGAAGATACTCAGCAGCAAACCGATGAGAACGGTGGGGGCGAGGATCAAAATCATCATGCGCGCGCGCAGGCTGTAGTTGGTCATGGCGTTCCGTTATGGGACAATTAAGATAATTATGTTTATGTGAGAAAAATCTCGGCGATGGCGCAATTCTACTCTGCAAAGCGACGCGTGACGACGCGTCAAATCATTACTGTTGAAGCCACGGACCTTGATCCGTTTGGTCAGGGAGTGGCTCGTCACAACGGTAAGACTCTGTTTATAACAGGTTTGCTGCCAGGAGAACGAGCAGAAATTACGCTGACGGAAGACAAGCGTCAGTACTCGCGTGGACAGGTGAAGCGTCGCCTCAACGCGAGCCCGGAGCGCGTGGAGCCCCGCTGTCCCCATTTTGGCGTGTGCGGAGGCTGCCAGCAACAGCATGCGAGCACAGAATTACAGCAAAAAAGTAAAAGCCGCGCGCTGGCGCGCCTTCTTAAACACGAAGTTGACGAGATTATCGCCGATGAGCCCTGGGGCTATCGCCGCCGCGCGCGCCTGAGCCTGAGCTATCAGCCCAAAACGGAGCGGCTGGAGATGGGTTTTCGCAAAGCGGCCTCCAGCGATATTGTTGACGTGAAGCGGTGCCCCATTTTGGTGCCCCATCTTGAGGCGTTACTTCCGGACGTGCACCGCTGTCTTGCATCGCTCGACGGGGTGCGTTCATTGGGCCACGTTGAACTGGTGCTGGCGAACAACGGCCCGCTGATGGTGCTGCGCCACACCGTGCCGCTGTCGAAAAAAGATCGCGAAAAACTGGAACGCTTTTCGCATTCTCATGAGCTTGCGCTTTTCCTCGCGCCGCAAAGCGAGATACTTGAACAGGTATCGGGCGAAGCTCCCTGGTATGCGTCAGACGGGCTACGCTTAACGTTCAGTCCGCGTGATTTTATCCAGGTCAACGACGGCATAAACCAGCAAATGGTGGCGAAGGCCCTGGAATGGCTTGACGTACAGCCCACTGACCGTGTGCTCGATCTGTTCTGCGGCATGGGTAACTTTACCCTGCCGCTGGCGCGCAGAGCGGCAAGCGTGGTCGGGGTGGAAGGCGTTGAGGCGCTGGTGGTCAAAGGCCAGGAAAACGCAGAGCAGAACGGCTTGCAAAATGTGACATTCTTTCATCAAAATCTTGAGGAAGATGTCACTCAACAGCCGTGGGCAAAGCAGGGTTTCGACAAAATCCTGCTCGACCCGGCGCGTGCAGGTGCCCCAGGCGTCATGGCGCATGTTATTAAACTCGCGCCCAGGCGCGTGGTCTATGTTTCCTGTAACTCGTCAACGCTTGCCCGTGACAGTGAGGCGTTAATCAGCGCGGGTTACCAGATTCGGCGTCTGGCAATGCTGGACATGTTCCCGCACACTGGACATCTGGAATCGATGGCGTTGTTCGAGCACATCTAATTTGTTTGGCTTGTCGACTTCGACAGGCCCTGGTCCCTAAAGGAGAGGACAATGGTTGCGGTAAGAAGTGCACATCTCAATAAAGCTGGGGAGTTTGACCCACAAAAATGGATCGCAAGTCTGGGAATTTCCAGCCAGCAGTCGTGTGAACGCTTAACCGAAACCTGGGCCTACTGTCTGCGCACCACGCAGGGACACCCGGATGCCGATCTGCTCTTATGGCGCGGCGTGGAGATGGTTGAAATCTTGTCCATGCTGAACATGGACATCGAAACGCTGCAGGCCGCGCTACTGTTCCCCCTCGCGGATGCGGATGTGGTCAGCGAGGATGTGCTGCGCGACAGCGTCGGCAAATCCGTCGTTGCGCTGATCCACGGCGTGCGCGATATGGCGGCCATTCGCCAGCTAAAAGCCGCGCATACCGATTCCGTCTCCTCTGAGCAGGTTGATAACGTCCGCCGGATGCTGCTGGCCATGGTGGATGATTTTCGCTGCGTGGTCATCAAGCTTGCCGAGCGTATTGCCCACCTGCGTGAAGTGAAAGATGCGCCGGAAGACGAGCGAGTGCTGGCCGCCAAAGAGTGTACGAACATCTATGCGCCGCTGGCGAACCGCTTAGGTATTGGTCAGCTGAAATGGGAGCTGGAAGATTACTGCTTCCGCTATCTGCATCCGGCAGAATACAAGCGCATTGCCAAACTCCTGCATGAGCGCCGTATCGATCGTGAGCACTACATCGACGAGTTTGTCAGCGGGCTGCGCCAGGCCATGAAAGAAGAGAATGTGCGTGCCGAAGTTTACGGTCGGCCTAAGCACATCTACAGCATCTGGCGCAAAATGCAGAAGAAACACCTCGCCTTTGACGAGCTGTTTGACGTGCGCGCCGTGCGTATCGTGGCGGAGCGTCTGCAGGACTGCTACGCCGCGCTGGGGATAGTACATACTCACTTCCGCCACCTGCCGGATGAATTTGACGATTATGTCGCGAACCCAAAACCGAACGGCTACCAGTCCATACATACCGTGGTGCTTGGCCCCGGCGGCAAAACGGTCGAGATTCAAATCCGCACCAAACAGATGCACGAAGACGCCGAGCTGGGCGTAGCCGCGCACTGGAAGTACAAAGAGGGCACTTCTGGCGGGGCACGCTCCGGCCACGAAGACCGCATCGCCTGGCTGCGCAAGCTGATTGCGTGGCAGGAGGAGATGGCCGACTCCGGCGAAATGCTCGACGAGGTGCGCAGCCAGGTCTTTGATGACCGTGTCTACGTCTTTACCCCGAAAGGGGACGTTGTCGACCTGCCGGCTGGCTCCACGCCGCTCGATTTTGCCTACCACATCCACAGCGACGTGGGGCACCGCTGCATCGGGGCGAAGATCGGCGGACGTATCGTGCCGTTTACCTATCAGCTGCAGATGGGCGACCAGATTGAAATCATTACCCAGAAGCAGCCAAACCCGAGCCGCGACTGGCTTAACCCGAACCTCGGTTACGTCACCACCAGCCGCGGGCGCTCCAAAATTCACGCCTGGTTCCGCAAGCAGGATCGTGACAAAAACATTCTTGCCGGTCGCCAGATCCTTGACGACGAGCTGGAGCATATCGGGATCAGCCTGAAAGAAGCAGAGAAATTCCTGCTGCCGCGCTACAACTTCAACGAGCTGGACGAGCTGCTGGCGGCGATTGGCGGCGGCGATATCCGTCTGAATCAGATGGTCAACTTCCTGCAGGCGCAGTTCAACAAGCCTAGCGCGGAAGAGCAGGACGCGGCAGCGCTGAAGCAGCTGCAGCAGAAAACCTATGCCCCGCAGCAGCGCAGCAAAGACAACGGCCGCGTGGTGGTCGAGGGTGTGGGCAACCTGATGCACCATATTGCCCGCTGCTGCCAGCCGATTCCGGGGGACGATATCGTCGGCTTTATCACCCAGGGGCGCGGGATCTCGATCCACCGCTCCGACTGCGACCAGCTTGCGGAGCTGCAGTCCCACGCGCCGGAGCGTATCGTGGAAGCGGTCTGGGGTGAGAGCTACTCCGCCGGTTACTCGCTGGTTGTGCGCGTCACCGCCAACGATCGCAGCGGGCTGCTGCGCGACATCACCACCATTCTCGCCAACGAGAAGGTCAACGTGCTGGGCGTTGCCAGCCGCAGCGATACCCGCGAGCAGCTTGCCACCATCGATATGACTATCGAAATCTACAACCTGCAGGTGCTCGGCCGCGTGCTGGGCAAACTGAACCAGGTGCCGGATGTGATTGACGCGCGTCGTCTGCACGGCGGCTAAACATCCTTTTCCGTAGGCCGGGTAAGGCAACGCCGCCACCCGGCATTTTTTCATCAGGACAGAACTATGACTCAAATCGACCGCCTGCTCGGCATCATGAAACGCCTGCGCGACCCGGAAAACGGCTGCCCGTGGGACAAGGAGCAGACTTTCGCGACCATCGCACCCTATACCCTCGAAGAGACCTATGAGGTGCTGGACGCCATTTCACGCGAGGATTTCGATGACCTGCGCGGTGAACTCGGCGACCTGCTGTTCCAGGTAGTGTTCTACGCCCAGATGGCGCAGGAGGAAGGGCGCTTTAACTTTGACGATATCTGTGCCGCTATCAGCGACAAGCTGGAGCGCCGCCATCCGCATATCTTTGGCGATGCCACCGCAGGAAACAGCGCAGAGGTGCTGGCCCGCTGGGAACAGATTAAAAGCGCCGAGCGTGCTGAAAAGTCCCAACACTCTGCGCTGGACGACATCCCGCTGAGCCTGCCCGCGCTGATGCGCGCCCACAAAATTCAAAAGCGCTGCTCGGCGGTAGGATTTGACTGGGATTCCCTGGGACCCGTGCTGGATAAAGTGCATGAAGAGATCGACGAAGTGATGCACGAAGCGCAGCAGGCGGCGGTCGATGAAGCAAAGCTGGAGGAAGAGATGGGCGACCTGCTGTTCGCCACCGTCAATCTTTCTCGCCATTTAGGGGTAAAAGCGGAAACCGCCCTGCAAAAAGCCAACCTGAAATTCGAACGACGCTTTCGTGAAGTCGAGCGGATTGTGGCCTCGCGCGGCCTGGAAATGACCGGAATTGACCTCGACGCGATGGAAGAAGTCTGGCAGGAAGTAAAACGCCAGGAATCTGATCTCTAACGGAATTTTGCGATCAAGCGCAATTTGTGTGATTTTTTAAATGACAAGCGCTTGATTTGCGTCAAAAACATTTACCCAAAAGGGGCTATTTTCTCACTCCTTATGTTTGTCATGGCCTGGAATGGAGACGGAGAATGAAAGTTTGTGGCGCTCGCCGTGTTCGGGTATACTACTTTCCCGTCCTGGTTATTCCATCGTTTCACCCTAACTTCTCAGGTTCAGCATGACAACGAACTATATTTTTGTGACCGGCGGGGTCGTATCCTCTCTGGGTAAAGGCATTGCCGCAGCCTCCCTCGCAGCCATTCTTGAAGCCCGTGGCCTCAATGTGACCATGATGAAACTGGATCCGTATATCAACGTCGATCCTGGCACCATGAGCCCAACCCAACACGGGGAAGTGTTCGTTACTGAAGACGGCGCTGAAACCGATCTGGATCTTGGCCACTACGAGCGTTTCATTCGTACCAAAATGACCCGTCGTAACAACTTTACGACTGGCCGCATCTACTCTGACGTTCTGCGTAAAGAGCGCCGCGGTGACTACCTGGGCGCGACCGTGCAGGTTATCCCACACATCACTAACGCCATCAAAGAGCGTGTCCTTGCCGGTGGCGAAGGGCATGACGTTGTGCTGGTTGAAATCGGCGGTACCGTGGGTGATATCGAATCCCTGCCGTTCCTCGAAGCGATTCGTCAGCTGGCGGTAGACATTGGTCGTGAACACGCGCTGTTCATGCACCTGACGCTGGTGCCTTACATGGCGGCGGCAGGTGAAGTGAAAACCAAACCGACTCAGCACTCCGTTAAAGAACTGCTCTCCATCGGTATTCAGCCTGACATCCTGGTTTGCCGTTCCGATCGTGCCATTCCAGCGAACGAACGTGCGAAAATTGCATTGTTCTGTAACGTGCCTGAAAAAGCCGTTATTTCAATGAAAGATGTCGATTCCATTTATAAAATCCCGGGCCTGTTGAAATCACAGGGTCTGGACGATTATATTTGTAAACGATTCAGCTTGAACTGTCCGGAAGCTAACCTGTCTGAATGGGAACAGGTTATTTATGAAGAAGCGAACCCGGCAGGCGAAGTGACTATCGGTATGGTCGGCAAGTACATCGAACTGCCGGACGCCTATAAGTCCGTTATCGAAGCGCTGAAGCACGGTGGTCTGAAGAACCGCGTCTCCGTGAACATCAAGCTGATTGATTCGCAGGATGTTGAAACACGTGGCGTTGAAATTCTGAAAGATCTGGATGCTATCCTCATCCCTGGCGGCTTCGGCTACCGTGGTGTTGAAGGCAAGATCGCCACTGCACGCTATGCGCGTGAAAACAATATTCCATACCTCGGCATCTGCCTGGGTATGCAGGTTGCGCTGATCGAATTTGCGCGCAACGTAGCGGGAATGGAAAACGCGAACTCTACGGAATTTGTGCCAGACTGTAAGTACCCTGTCGTGGCGCTGATTACGGAATGGCGCGACGAAGACGGTAACGTCGAAGTCCGTACCGAGAAGAGCGATCTGGGTGGCACTATGCGTCTTGGCGCGCAGGCCTGCCAGCTGTCCGACGATAGCGTGGTTCGCAAGCTGTACGGCGAGCCGGTCATCACCGAGCGCCATCGTCACCGCTATGAAGTCAACAATATGTTGTTGAAACAAATTGAAGCCGCGGGCCTGCGTGTTGCGGGTCGCTCCGGGGACGATCAGTTAGTCGAGATCATCGAGGTGCCAAACCATCCGTGGTTTGTTGCCTGCCAGTTCCACCCGGAATTTACTTCAACGCCGCGTGATGGACATCCGCTGTTTGCAGGCTTCGTGAAAGCCGCCAGCGAGTACCAGAAGCGTCAGGCGAAGTAAAAAAGTTAGAACGGCAACGCGTACCAACGGTACGCGTTGTTTGTCTGGAGTTTTAGTTTAACTTGTACTGAGGAAAATCTAATGTCCAAAATCGTTAAAGTCATCGGTCGTGAAATCATCGACTCCCGTGGTAACCCGACCGTTGAAGCCGAAGTTCATCTGGAAGGTGGTTTCGTCGGTATGGCAGCTGCTCCATCAGGTGCTTCTACGGGTTCCCGTGAAGCGCTGGAACTGCGTGATGGCGACAAATCCCGTTTCATGGGCAAAGGCGTACTGAAAGCGGTTGGCGCTGTTAACGGTCCTATTGCTCAGGCTATCGTTGGCAAAGATGCCAAAGATCAGGCTGGCATCGACAAGATCATGATCGATCTGGACGGTACTGAAAACAAATCTAACTTCGGTGCGAACGCAATCCTGGCCGTTTCCCTGGCGAACGCCAAAGCAGCAGCCGCTGCTAAAGGTATGCCACTGTTCGAGCACATCGCTGAACTGAACGGCACCCCAGGCAAATACTCTATGCCTGTACCAATGATGAACATCATCAACGGTGGTGAGCACGCAGACAACAACGTTGATATTCAGGAATTCATGATTCAGCCAGTTGGCGCGAAAACCCTGAAAGAAGCGGTTCGTATGGGTTCTGAAGTGTTCCACAACCTGGCTAAAGTTCTGAAAGCTAAAGGTATGAACACTGCTGTTGGTGACGAAGGTGGCTACGCGCCAAACCTGGGTTCTAACGCAGAAGCACTGGCTGTTATTGCTGAAGCGGTTAAAGCAGCAGGCTACGAGCTGGGCAAAGACATCACCCTGGCGATGGACTGTGCAGCATCTGAATTCTACAAAGACGGTAAATACGTTCTGGCTGGCGAAGGCAACAAAGCGTTCACCTCCGAAGAGTTCACTCACTTCCTGGAAGACCTGACCAAACAGTACCCAATCGTTTCTATCGAAGACGGTCTGGACGAGTCTGACTGGGATGGTTTCGCATACCAGACCAAAGTACTGGGCGACAAAATCCAGCTGGTTGGTGACGATCTGTTCGTAACCAACACCAAGATCCTGAAAGAAGGCATCGAGAAAGGCATCGTTAACTCCATCCTGATCAAATTCAACCAGATCGGTTCTCTGACCGAAACGCTGGCTGCGATCAAAATGGCGAAAGACGCTGGCTACACCGCTGTTATCTCTCACCGTTCTGGCGAAACTGAAGACGCGACCATTGCTGACCTGGCTGTTGGTACCGCTGCTGGCCAGATCAAAACCGGTTCTATGAGCCGTTCTGACCGTGTTGCTAAATACAACCAGCTGATTCGTATCGAAGAAGCGCTGGGTGAAAAAGCACCTTACAACGGTCGTAAAGAGATCAAAGGCCAGGCATAATTGCTTAAGCCTTAACATGAAAATGCCAGTCGAATGACTGGCATTTTTTTTGGTTATTTAAAATCGACCGCCATCTGCTCGGGAATGGTTAGTCCCCGGGTGGTTTGCACGCAGCGGGCGATATAATCCGTAAAACGAGGTGGCTTCGGCATCCCCATGCTGAGCAGCTTATCGTTGCTGAAGCGCACGTTCAGCGTGGCAAAGGCACCGTATAAGCGCATCGCTCTCAGCATCAGACGTTCGTTGCACGGACCAAAAATGGTTTTCAGTTCACGGCGCATTTTGACCAGCGTTTCGTAGCTGACCTGCGCGTACTTATCGCCAACGGGCGCTTTCTCCAGCGCCTGCGCCATTGCCCGATCGATATCCGCAAAGCGAACGCTGTTCTCTTCCCCGGCAGAAATGTGTACCACTTCCCCCGGACGCGCGTTGCTGCTCAGCAGCATTAACATTGCGTCGGCACAATAATCTACCGGGACAACGTCGATCCGGTCTTCCATCGAGCACATAAACTTCTGCAGCATCAGGCCCATGCTGAAGACCCAAAAGATACTGCTCGACGGCGTGCAGCCGTGGCGGGTATGGCCGACGACGATGGACGGACGGGCGATGAGCAGCGGCAGGTTAGGACATTCCTGGCGCATCAGCTGTTCGATGGTTGACTTCGAATACGTATATTCCACCAGGTGCTCAGCGTTTTCTCTGAATTCCGCACTTTCGGCGACCAGCGAATCCTGCTCCGGCGTGCATGACATTGCGGTGCCTACATGCAGGAAACGCTGCAGCCCTGCGACCTGCTCCATGCGGCGCGCCAGCGCTAGCGTACCCTCTACGTTCACCTTCCAGATCAGCGGGTTATTGCCAAATGACGCAACTGCCGCGCAGTTAACGACATGCGTAACCTGGTCCAGACGGGGATCGTTCAGAAAGGCTTCCGGCTGGCTGAGGTCGCCGATGAGGATATTATCCACGCTCAGGGAGGCCAGTTTCTCCTCTGAAATTTTGAACTTACGCATGTTCTCCTGCACGCGCGCCAGCCCGCTTTGCGGATCGCCGGCACGGGCAAGCAAAAGGAGTTTTACAGATTGATCGCTGGTCAGGATTTTTTCAAGTACTGCACCGCCCAGAAACCCGGTCACGCCTGTAATTAATAACATCTTCATTATTACCGTCTCATTATGATTGATGAGGCGGATTGTAGGCGCGCAAAAGTAAACGGCGTTTAAATAATAAAACGCCGGGACCGACAGCGTCTTAAGCTTATTTTAAGGAAAGGAAATCAGGTGAAAATATTGGACATTGCAGAAGGCGGAAAAATTCAATTTATTCATGTTTTTATTTTAACTTAATGATTTTAATCTGTTTTTGTCTCTTGGGTAGCGCGATGGAAATAATTCAAACTGTAATAAACAAAATAATTTGTTACACCAAACATTTATCATATAAATGAATTGAGCCCTGCTTAAGTAAAATTGAGCAAAATAAAACGCAGGCTATTTTATTTAGCCTGCGAAGGGTTTTCAGAGCAGAAGAGGAAGCGTGGCGCTGGCCGTTTGCTGGCTGACGTCAGCGTAATGACCATCCAGCGCAATCATGGATGTCGTAAGTAATTCGACCAGCAGCATCACCCCAACTTTGGCATTGAGCGCGCCCGCGCTAAGAGGGCCTTCTGGCTTGGCGGCCACCAGCAGCATATCGCTAAGAGACGCCAGCGGGCTGCGGGGCGTGTTGCTGAGCGCCAGAACCTTCACCCCGCGCTTGCGGGCAAGTTTCACCACGTGAAGTAAATCTCGCGTTGAACCGGAACTGGAGATCGCCACCACCAGCGTCTCTGCCGAAAGCGTGGTCGCATTCATGGCTGCGCGGTGCATATCGCTAAACAGCTGTGCGGATTTACCCAGCCTTAATAACTTGTAATGCAGATACTCCCCGAGGATCGCGCTGGCCGCGACGCCATAAATCTGCACGGACTGCGCCTGATGCAGCGCCAGTGCGGCTTTTTCAAGCAGCGCGCGGTCAAGGAGTCTCGCGGTATCCTGCAAAGCCTGCACCGATTCATCCACCACGCTGTCTATCTCATCCCCCGCCTGACGAGCGGGCTGGCCCTGCTGAATATCCAGCGCCAGCGCCATTTTGAATTCGTTATACCCCTTGCACCCCAGCGTCCGGCAAAGACGCGTCACGCTGGCCTCGCTGGTGTGGCTCTCTCGCGCCAGTTCGGTGATGGTCAGGTAGAGCACCCGGGCAGGGTCGCTGAGGACAAACTCACCGAGTTTTTGTTGCGTTGGGCTGTACCCGGAAGCCTCCTGGCGGAGCTTCAGCAGCAGGTTTTCATGGTCCGACATGCCACGTCCTTAATGTGTTTCACTGCGACTAGTGTGGCGGAAAGCGGGGGAAAGATGCCAGTCATTTTAAAAAAGTATGATCGGCCTCCTGGTTTGTGATGATAATTTTCGCTATGAAATATTTATATGGTAAAAATTTTCATCTTTTAATGGGGGGATGAAAAAATGATGCAAATATTCAGTGGCGCTTCGTCGGGTGGATGGTTTGAAAAAGCGCAGCGCTTTGGCAAATCCTTTATGTTGCCTATCGCCTTATTGCCCGCGGCGGGTCTGCTGCTCGGTATCGGCGGGGCGTTATCGAACCCTAATACGCTGGCGGCCTATCCGTTTTTAGATGTGGGCTGGCTGCAGGCCATTTTCACCATTATGAGCAGTGCGGGTTCGATTGTGTTTGCGAACCTCTCGGTGCTGTTTGCGGTTGGGGTGGCCGTCGGGCTGGCAAAAAACGATAAGGGCACGGCGGGGCTGGCAGCGCTACTCGCGTTTCTGGTGATGAATGCCACCATCAACGCGCTGCTGATCCTCACCGGCAAACTGGCGCACGAGAACCCGGGCGCTGTAGGGCAGGGCATGACGCTGGGTATTCAGACGCTGGAAACCGGGGTGTTTGGCGGCGTGGTGATTGGTCTCGTGACATGTGCGCTGCATCATCGGTTTAATAAGATAGCGCTTCCGCAGTTCCTGGGCTTTTTTGGCGGCTCGCGCTTTGTCCCGATTATCAGCTCGCTGGCGGCGATACTCGTTGGCGCGATCGTGACCGTGGTCTGGCCGCATTTCCAGAAGCTTATTTTTGGTCTGGGCGGGCTGGTGGATGCCACCGGTTATCTTGGCACGCTGCTGTACGGCTTTATTTTGCGCATGCTTGGCCCGTTTGGTCTGCACCACATCTTTTATCTGCCGTTCTGGACCACCGCGCTCGGCGGCAGCGAGATCGTCAACGGCCACCTGGTTGAGGGCACGCAGCGGATCTTCTTCGCTCAGCTCGCCGACCCGAACACGCAGCATTTCTATGAGGGCACGTCACGCTTCATGTCCGGGCGCTTTATCACGATGATATTTGGCCTGCTTGGTGCCTGCCTGGCGATGTATCACACGGCGAAACCGGAGAACAAAAAGCGCGTTGCCGGGCTGCTGCTCTCCGCGGCGTTAACCTCATTCCTGACGGGAATTACCGAGCCCATCGAGTTCTCCTTCCTGTTCATTGCCCCGGTGCTCTACGTCATTCACGCGCTGTTTGACGGGCTGGCGTTTATGCTCGCGCACATGCTGCACATCACCATCGGGCAGACCTTCTCCGGCGGTTTTATTGACTTCGTGCTGTTCGGCATTTTGCAGGGGGAGGCCAAAACCAACTGGATGTTCGTTCCGCTGGTCGGCGTGCCGTGGTTCTTCCTCTACTACTTCACTTTCCGCTACCTGATTAACCGCTTTGATTTCGCCACGCCGGGCCGTGAAAAGGAGGCGATGGTTGATGACGTCAGCCTGCCGCAAAGCGAGCGCGCTGCGGCGGTGATCGCCGGGTTAGGCGGAAAAGACAATCTGGAAGAGGTGGACTGCTGCGCCACGCGGCTTCGCGTGACGGTCAAAGACGGCAGCAAAGTGAATGACGCGGCGCTGAAAGCCACCGGCGCGCGCGGCGTTATCGTGCGCGGTAACGGTGTACAGGTCATTTATGGCCCGCACGTCACGATTATCAAAAACGAAGTGGAAGAGATCTTATCGTAATGAAAAATGTACTGGATAACCTGAAGGGAAAACTGGTCGTCTCCTGTCAGGCGCTGGAAAACGAACCGCTGCACAGCCCGTTTATCATGTCGCGAATGGCGCTGGCGGCGGCACAGGGCGGAGCCTTCGCCATTCGCGCCAACAGCGTGGTGGATATCGGGGCCATTAAGCAACAGGTGTCTTTACCGGTTATCGGCATCATCAAACGGGACTATCCAGGGAGCGAAGTATTTATCACCGCTACGATGAGAGAGGTGGATGAGCTCATGGCCGTCTCTCCGGAAATCATTGCCCTTGATGCGACGGCGCGGGAACGTCCTGGCGGTGAATCCCTGGAAACACTGGTCACGGCCATCCGCTCACGTTACCCCTCGGTACTGCTGATGGCAGATATTTCCACCGTAGACGAAGCCGTGACGGCGCAGACGCTTGGCTTTGACTGCGTCGGTACCACGCTGTACGGCTATACGGCGGAAACGGCAGGCCATACGCTTCCGGAGAATGACTGTGCGTTCCTGAAAGCGGTGCTGGCGGTCGTGACGGTCCCCGTGGTTGCCGAAGGCAACGTGGATACGCCCGAGCGCGCGGCCCGGTGTCTGGCGCTGGGCGCGCATACGGTCGTTGTCGGTGGGGCGATCACCCGCCCACAGCAAATTACCGCGCGCTTTATGGCGGCGATTAGCGCGCAAAGCACCGATGGAGCATGACCATCCGACGGGGATCTGCGATACTTATCGTTTATCCCCTTTACTGAGATGACTATGCAGTACCCGATTAACGAGATGTTCCAGACCCTGCAAGGCGAGGGTTACTTTACCGGCGTTCCCGCTATCTTTATTCGTTTACAGGGTTGCCCGGTTGGCTGTGCCTGGTGTGATACCAAACATACGTGGGATAAGCTCGCAGATCGGGAAGTGTCGCTGTTTAGCATTCTGGCGAAAACCAAAGAGAGCGATAAGTGGGGCGCGGGCAGTGCAGAAGACCTGCTGGCCATAATTGGTCGCCAGGGCTGGACGGCTCGCCACGTCGTCATCACCGGCGGCGAACCCTGCATTCACGATCTGACGCCGCTGACCGAGCTGCTCGAAAAGAACGGCTACAGCTGCCAGATTGAGACCAGCGGCACCCATGAAGTGCGCTGTTCACACACCACCTGGGTGACGGTATCGCCAAAAGTGAATATGCGTGGCGGGTATGACGTGCTGTCTCAGGCGCTGGAGCGCGCGGATGAAATTAAGCATCCGGTAGGACGCGTACGTGATATCGAAGCGCTGGATGAACTGCTGGCAACGCTGACGGATGAGAAGCAGCGGGTAATCGCCCTGCAGCCGATCAGCCAGAAAGAGGATGCGACGCGCCTGTGCATTGAAACCTGCATTGCGCGCAACTGGCGCCTGTCGATGCAGACGCACAAGTATCTGAATATTGCCTAGAAAAAAGCCCGGTTTTGCCGGGCTTTTTTTACTCTCCGCGATACACGCAGCCTGCCGTGCAGGTTTCTTTGATCATCACCGCGCTCAGCAGCGGTACCAGCGGCTTCATCTGATCCCAGATCCATTTTGCCAGCACTTCGCTGGTCGGGTTTTCCAGACCCGGAATATCGTTGAGATAGTAGTGATCCAGACGATCGTAGGTCGGCTTAAACGCGGCCTTCAGCTCGGCAAAGTCCATGATCCAACCGGTATGCGGATCAACTTCACCGGTGATCTCAAGACGCACCATAAACGAATGCCCGTGCAGGCGGCCGCATTTATGTCCTGCAGGAACGTGGGGAAGGTGGTGGGCGGCTTCGAAGGTGAAATCTTTAAACAGTGTGGTGGACATGATCGCTCTCAGTAATGCGGAAAAAACCGCCGCATAGTACCGGAAAGCACAATTTTTAGCATTAACTAAAACGGCTCTGAACGGTGAACGCCCGGTATTCAGGGTGATTATTGGTTTTTATTCTTTTATTTCAGATGGTTATTCAATCGTTTTTATCGCTAAGAACGATAACTAAAACAGGTTAGTCCATTTGGTTATTTATTATTTCCATCCCTTCTTTAATTGTTATTATCCACGCCGTTAACCTTATCTTCAGTTTGGATTTATTCGCTTAAAGTCCGCTTGGCTACTGGAACATAACGACGCATGACAACACAGGCCCCACCTTCAAATTTGCTTCCCCTTAACCCGGAGCAACTGGCGCGCCTTCAGGCTGCCACCTCTGATTTTTCTCCCACTCAGCTTGCCTGGGTCTCCGGTTATTTCTGGGGAATGCTCAACCAGCAGCCTGGCGCAGTGGCTGGCGCACCGGCAACGGCCGTGGAAATTCCTGCCATTACGCTGATTAGCGCCTCGCAGACGGGCAACGCCCGCCGCGTGGCCGAAGCGCTGCGTGATGATCTGCTGGCCGCCAAACTGAACGTAAACCTGGTCAACGCCGGGGATTATAAATTCAAACAAATCGCGTCAGAAAAACTGCTGGTGATGGTCGCCTCGACCCAGGGGGAAGGTGAACCCGCTGAAGAAGCGGTGGCGCTGCACAAGTTCCTGTTCTCGAAAAAAGCGCCGAAGCTGAACGGCACGGCGTTTGCCGTCTTTGGCCTGGGCGATACCTCCTATGAATTCTTCTGCCAGTCCGGTAAAGACTTCGACAGCAAGCTGGCGGAGCTGGGCGCGGAGCGCCTGCTGGACCGCGTGGACGCGGATGTGGAATACCAGACTGCCGCCGCTGAATGGCGTGCGCGCATCGTTGAGGTATTGAAAGCCCGCGTCCCGAAAGAGACGCCAGCACAGGCCGCGGTGACCGCTGCGGGCACCGTCAATGAGATCCACACCAGCCCGTATACCAAAGAGTCGCCGCTGACGGCGAGCCTGTCGGTGAACCAGAAAATTACGGGCCGCGACTCGGAAAAAGACGTGCGCCATATTGAAATCGATCTTGGCGACTCCGGCCTGCGCTATCAGCCTGGCGATGCGCTGGGCGTCTGGTATCAGAACGATCCGGCGCTGGTGAAAGAGCTCGTCGAACTGCTGTGGCTGAAAGGCACCGAGCCGGTCTCCGTAGAAGGCAAAACGCTGCCGCTTTCCGAGGCGCTCCAGTGGCATTTCGAACTGACGGTCAATACCGCCAACATCGTGGAAAACTACGCCACCTTAACGCGCAGCGAGTCCCTCCTGCCGCTGGTGGGGGATAAGGCGAAGTTACAGCATTACGCCGCGACAACCCCGATTGTCGATATGGTACGTTTCTCCCCGGCACAGCTGGATGCCGACGCGCTGATTGGCCTGCTGCGTCCGCTGACGCCGCGCCTTTACTCCATCGCCTCCTCTCAGGCTGAAGTGGAAAGCGAAGTCCACATCACCGTCGGCGTGGTGCGTTACGATATCGAAGGCCGCGCCCGCGCGGGTGGGGCATCAAGCTTCCTGGCGGACCGCGTGGAAGAAGAGGGCGAGGTGCGCGTCTTTATTGAGCACAACGACAACTTCCGCCTGCCGGCGAACCCGGAGACCCCGGTAATCATGATTGGCCCGGGCACCGGCATCGCGCCGTTCCGCGCCTTTATGCAGCAGCGTGCCGCGGACGACGCGCCGGGTAAAAACTGGTTGTTCTTCGGCAACCCGCACTTTACCGAAGATTTCCTCTACCAGGTTGAGTGGCAGCGCTACGTCAAAGAGGGCGTACTGACCCGCATCGATCTGGCCTGGTCCCGCGATCAGAAAGAAAAAGTATACGTACAAGACAAACTGCGCGAACAGGGCGCAGAGCTGTGGCGCTGGATCAATGACGGTGCCCACATTTATGTCTGCGGCGACGCCAATCGCATGGCGAAAGACGTTGAGCAGGCACTGCTGGAAGTGATTGCCGAATTCGGCGGTATGGATGCCGAAGCGGCGGATGAATTTTTAAGTGAGCTGCGCGTTGAGCGCCGTTATCAGCGAGATGTCTACTAATGAGCGAAAAACATCCAGGGCCACTGGTGGTCGAAGGTAAACTGACAGACGCCGAGCGCATGAAGCTGGAAAGCAACTATCTGCGCGGCACCATTGCTGAAGATCTGAATGACGGCCTGACCGGCGGTTTCAAAGGCGACAACTTCCTGCTGATCCGTTTCCACGGCATGTATCAGCAGGACGACCGCGATATCCGCGCCGAGCGCGCAGAACAGAAGCTGGAGCCGCGCCACGCGATGCTGCTGCGCTGCCGCCTGCCGGGTGGAGTGATCACCACCAAACAGTGGCAGGCGATCGACAAATTTGCGGGTGAAAATACGATCTACGGCAGCATCCGTCTGACCAACCGTCAGACCTTCCAGTTCCACGGCATTCTGAAGAAGAACGTCAAGCCGGTGCACCAGATGCTGCACTCCGTTGGGCTAGACGCGCTGGCGACCGCCAACGACATGAACCGTAACGTGCTCTGCACCTCGAACCCGTACGAGTCCGAGCTGCACGCCGAAGCGTATGAGTGGGCGAAGAAAATTTCCGAGCACCTGCTGCCGCGTACCCGCGCCTATGCGGAGATCTGGCTCGATCAGGAGAAAGTCGCCACCACCGACGAAGAACCGATCCTCGGTCAGACCTACCTGCCGCGTAAGTTCAAAACCACGGTGGTGATCCCGCCGCAGAACGACATCGATCTTCACGCCAACGACATGAACTTCGTGGCGATTGCCGAAAACGGCAAGCTGATTGGCTTTAACCTGCTGGTGGGCGGCGGCCTGTCTATTGAGCACGGTAACAAGAAAACCTACGCCCGCACCGCGAGCGAGTTCGGCTTCCTGCCGCTGGAGCACACGCTGGCCGTGGCGGAAGCGGTAGTGACCACCCAGCGCGACTGGGGCAACCGTACCGACCGTAAAAACGCGAAAACCAAGTACACTCTGGAGCGCGTGGGCGTTGAAACGTTCAAAGAGGAAGTGGAGCGTCGTGCGGGGATCAAATTTGAGCCGATCCGCCCTTACGAATTCACCGGTCGCGGCGATCGCATCGGCTGGGTGAAAGGCATCGACAATAACTGGCACCTGACGCTGTTCATTGAAAATGGCCGTATTCTGGATTATCCGGGCCGCCCGCTGAAAACCGGTCTGCTGGAAATCGCGAAGATCCACAAAGGCGAGTTCCGTATCACCGCTAACCAGAACCTGATCGTCGCCAGCGTGCCGGAAAGCGAAAAGGCGAAAATTGAGGAACTGGCGCGCGAGCACGGGTTGATGAATGCGGTGAAGCCACAGCGTGAAAACTCGATGGCCTGCGTGTCGTTCCCGACCTGTCCGCTGGCGATGGCCGAAGCCGAGCGTTTCCTCCCGTCATTTACTGACAAAGTGGAAGCGATTCTGGAAAAACACGGTATTCCGGACGAGCATATTGTTATGCGCGTGACGGGCTGCCCGAACGGCTGCGGTCGCGCGATGCTGGCCGAGCTGGGGCTGGTGGGGAAAGCGCCGGGTCGCTACAACCTGCACCTGGGCGGTAACCGTATCGGCACGCGTATTCCACGTATGTTCCGCGAGAACATCACCGAGCCGGAAATTCTTGATTCTATCGACGAGCTTGTCGGGCGCTGGGCGAAAGAGCGCGAAGCGGGTGAAGGCTTTGGCGACTTTACGGTGCGTGCGGGCATCATTCGCCCGGTGCTCGATCCCGCAAGGGATTTCTGGGAGTAACCACGAGAGGTAATTATGTCCGTACTCGATCTAAACGCCCTTAATGACCTGCCAAAAGTCGAACGCATTCTGGCCCTGGCAGAAACTAACGCTCACCTTGAAAAGCTGGACGCCGAAGGGCGCGTAGCGTGGGCGCTGGAAAACCTGCCGGGAGAGTATGTGCTCTCATCAAGCTTTGGTATTCAGGCGGCGGTCAGTTTGCATCTGGTGAATCAGATCCGTCCGGACATACCGGTGATCCTCACCGATACCGGCTACCTGTTCCCGGAAACCTACCAGTTTATCGACGAGCTGACGGACAAGCTCAGGCTGAACCTCAAAGTCTACCGCGCAACGGAAAGCGCGGCCTGGCAGGAGGCGCGCTACGGCAAGCTGTGGGAGCAGGGCGTTGAGGGCATTGAGAAATACAATGAGATCAACAAAGTTGAGCCGATGAACCGGGCGCTGAAAGAGCTGAACGCCCAGACGTGGTTTGCCGGCCTGCGCCGCGAGCAGTCCGGGAGCCGCGCAACCTTACCGGTACTGGCGGTACAGCGCGGCGTATTCAAAGTGCTGCCGATTATCGACTGGGATAACCGCACGGTGTATCAGTACCTGCAAAAACACGGGCTGAAGTACCATCCGCTGTGGGACCAGGGCTACCTGTCCGTGGGCGACACCCACACCACGCGCAAATGGGAGCCGGGAATGGCGGAAGAAGAGACGCGATTCTTCGGGCTGAAGCGCGAGTGCGGGCTGCACGAAGGGTAATGTTTTTTCGCCCGGTGGCGCTGCGCTTACCGGGCTTAACGACATCAGGCTTTGCCCGCTTTCGCCAGCTCCTTCACCAGCGGCAGCATCACTTTCACCACGTCGCGGCTGCGGTGCTCAATCCGCTGCGGCAGCGTTTTATCAATGTGCTGCTGATTATCCAGCCGCACATCATGCCAGCTGGTCCCGTCCGGGAACGCTTTCGATTTAGCGCGCTGCTGATAGCCATCCTTTTTGCCCAGCGCCCAGTTCGTCGCCTCGACGTACAGCACCGGAATGCCTGCCTTATCAAACACTTCCCCGTCGTTACAACAGCCAGTGCCTTTTGGATAATCCGGGTTACCGCCTGGGTTTGTTGCGGCATAGACGCCATGCGTACGGGCAAGCGCCAGCGCACGGTCGCGGGTGAGTTTACGCACGCTGCTCGGCGTGCTCTGTCCACTATTAAAATAGAGCTTATCGCCCACGATCAGGTTATCGAGGTTAATCACCAGCAGCGTATTTTTCTTCTCCTCAGCGCTCATCCGTTTAAGGAGATTCTCAGCGCCGAGTTTTCCTTCTTCTTCGCCGCTGGTCGCCACAAAGCGAATACCGTATTTCGTCGGAATATTTTTAAGGCGTTCAGCCAGTTCAAGCATCACACCGAGACCCGCTGCGTTATCGTCCATGCCCTGCAGCGTCAGTCCCCCGAGGTTATTATCAATATCGGCGTCGCTCATTGGCGCATAGGTATCCAGGTGCGCCATGATAATAATCTGCTCAGCCGCTTTCCCCTCATGCGCCGCAATCACCGTGCTGCCGGTCACGTTATGCCAGTTTTGCGTTTTATTGCGTGAGGTATAGATGTAGCGGCTGTGAAACGAGCGTATGTCACTCTGGTAGCCCATCTGTGCAAACTGCTGGCGAATATAGTCGGCGGAGAGCATCTCCGCGGGTGAACCGGTCATGCGGCCAGGGAAAACCGTCGCAATATGTCGCGCCTGCATAGTGGCGATTTCACCATAAGGTTGATTTTTTGCCTGAGCCGGAAGGATAAAGCAAACGCCGAGCGCCAGGGCAGCAATACGGTGGCGCGTTGCGGAAAACATAGTGAGTCCTTAAAAACAGAGCAAAATAATAACGTGCATAGTATGAAACTGTGATCGTCCATACACAATTTGAATTGCTCTTAAATGCCCGAAATTTCGCGTGTTAAGCATTTTTTGGTATTTGCTTTTTCACGGCGTTATTCCATTGAGTAACTACTCATTCCAATTCGTAATTTCATTCGATCTAAGCCGCCCCCTATAGTCCCTCTATTCCTCGTTGTTAGTGAGTTGTTGCCTGTGGACTATCTGCCCCTTTTTGCCGCCTTAAAAGACCGACCGGTACTGGTTGTCGGCACGGGAGAAATTGCCGATCGCAAAATCGCGTTTTTGCAGCGCGCAGGGGCACAGGTGCGGGTTGTTGAAGAGGCGGATTTCGACGAGTCACAGATCGACAGCGTGGTGCTGGTGATTGCGGCGACTGAAAATCGGGAACTTAACCGGCGGGTCTCCGACGCGGCCCAGGCCCGTTACCGTCTGGTGAACGTGGTGGACGACCAGCCTTTATGCTCGTTTATCTTCCCGTCGATCGTTGACCGCTCGCCGCTGCTGGTGGCGATCTCCTCCGGCGGCACCGCGCCGGTGCTGGCGCGCGTGCTGCGGGAAAAGATCGAAGCGCTGCTGCCGACCAGCCTCGGGCGCATGGCGGAGAAAGCCAGCTACTGGCGCAACCATCTGAAAAACCGCCTGACCAGCGTGACGGAACGCCGTCGCTTCTGGGAGCGCGTATTTCGCGGCCGCTTTGCCAGCCTGATGCAGGCGGGCAATGAGACGGCGGCGCAGAAAATTCTCGAAGACGAACTGGATAACCCCGGCAGTACGGGCGGGGAAATTATTCTGGTGGGAGCCGGGCCGGGGGATGCCGGTTTGCTGACGCTGCGCGGCCTGCAGGTTCTGCAGGATGCGGACGTGGTGTTCTACGACCACCTGGTCACCGATGGCGTGCGCGAGCTGATCCGTCGCGATGCGGAGCAAATCTGCGTCGGCAAACGGGCAGGGGAACACTCCGTGCCGCAGCACGATACCAACCAGATGCTGATTGACGCCGCGAAAGCGGGCAAAACCGTGGTGCGCCTGAAAGGGGGCGACCCGTTCATTTTCGGTCGCGGCGGTGAAGAACTGCAGGCGGCAGCCGAGGCGGGCGTACCGTTCCAGGTGGTGCCCGGCATCACGGCGGCGTCAGCCGTGACGGCCTACGCCGGCATTCCGCTGACCCATCGCGATTACGCCCAGAGCGTCACCTTTGTGACCGGGCACTACAAGGCCGACAGCACGCCGTTCGACTGGTCGCACCTCGCCCAGAGCCGACAAACGCTGGCGATATACATGGGCACGATGAAGGCCGCAGACATCAGCGAACAGCTTATTCAGCACGGTCGCGAGGCGACGACGCCCGTTGCCGTCATTTCTCGCGGTACGCGCGTCGATCAGCATGTTGCTATCGGCACATTACAAGACCTTGCAACCCTGGCGAAAGACGCCCCGATGCCTGCCCTGATCGTGGTGGGAGAGGTGGTGCAGCTGCACAGCACCCTCGCCTGGTTCCAACACACAACCGATACAGAAGGCTTTGGTTCTTCTGTTGTAAATTTGGCTTAAGGAACGGTTATGGATCAAAAACGACTTACTCACCTGCGGCAGCTCGAAGCGGAAAGTATCCATATTATCCGCGAAGTGGCCGCCGAGTTCTCTAACCCGGTGATGATGTACTCCATCGGTAAAGATTCCAGCGTCATGCTGCACCTGGCGCGTAAAGCGTTTTATCCGGGCACGCTGCCGTTCCCGCTGCTGCACGTGGATACCGGCTGGAAATTCCGCGAAATGTACGAATTCCGCGACCGTACCGCCAAAGCCTACGGCTGCGAGCTGCTGGTGCACAAAAATCCGGAAGGGGTGGCGATGGGCATTAACCCGTTCGTCCACGGCAGCGCCAAGCATACCGACATCATGAAAACCGAAGGGCTGAAGCAGGCGCTGAACAAGTACGGTTTTGACGCGGCCTTCGGCGGCGCGCGGCGTGACGAAGAAAAGTCCCGTGCCAAAGAGCGTATCTACTCCTTCCGCGACCGCTTCCATCGCTGGGATCCGAAAAACCAGCGCCCGGAGCTGTGGCACAACTACAACGGCCAGATCAACAAGGGCGAAAGCATTCGCGTCTTCCCGCTCTCTAACTGGACCGAGCTGGATATCTGGCAGTACATCTATCTGGAAAACATCGAGATTGTTCCGCTGTACCTGGCCGCCGAGCGCCCGGTGCTGGAGCGCGACGGCATGCTGATGATGATTGACGACGATCGTATCGACCTGCAGCCGGGTGAAGTGATCAAAAAACAGATGGTCCGTTTCCGTACCCTCGGCTGCTGGCCGCTGACCGGCGCGGTGGAATCGAACGCGCAGACGCTGCCGGAGATCATCGAAGAGATGCTGGTGTCCACCACCAGCGAGCGACAGGGGCGCGTGATTGACCGCGACCAGGCAGGCTCCATGGAGCTGAAGAAACGTCAGGGTTATTTCTAAGGAGCCGCCATGAACACCACTATTGCTCAACAAATTGCCAACGAAGGCGGCGTGGAAGCGTATCTGCACGCCCAACAACATAAAAGCCTGCTGCGCTTTCTGACCTGCGGCAGCGTGGATGACGGGAAAAGTACCCTGATTGGCCGCCTGCTGCACGACACGCGCCAGATTTATGAAGATCAGCTCTCTTCCCTGCATAACGACAGCAAGCGTCACGGCACCCAGGGCGAAAAACTTGACCTGGCGCTGCTGGTGGACGGCCTGCAGGCGGAGCGCGAGCAGGGCATCACTATTGACGTGGCCTATCGCTATTTCTCCACCGAGAAGCGCAAGTTTATTATCGCCGACACCCCGGGGCACGAGCAGTACACCCGCAATATGGCGACCGGCGCATCCACCTGCGATCTGGCGATCCTGCTGATGGACGCCCGTAAAGGCGTGCTGGATCAAACCCGTCGCCACAGCTTTATCTCCACTTTGCTGGGGATCAAGCACCTGGTGGTGGCGGTCAACAAGATGGATCTGGTGAACTTCAGCGAAGAAAAATTCGAGGAGATCCGCCAGAGCTACCTGACCTTTGCCGAACAGCTGCCGGGCAACCTGGATATTCGCTTTGTGCCGCTCTCGGCGCTGGAAGGGGATAACGTCGCCTCCCAGAGCGCGAACATGCCGTGGTACAGCGGCCCGACGCTGCTGGAAGTGCTCGAAACCGTTGAAATTCAGCGCGTGGTCGACACTCAGCCAATGCGCTTCCCGGTGCAGTACGTGAACCGTCCAAACCTCGATTTCCGCGGCTTCTCCGGCACTATTGCTTCCGGTTCCGTGAAGGTGGGGCAGCGCGTGAAGGTGCTGCCATCCGGCGTGGAGTCAGCAATTGCGCGTATCGTGACCTTCGACGGCGACCTGCAGGAAGCCGGGGCAGGGGAAGCGGTCACGCTGGTGTTGAAAGACGAAATTGATATCAGCCGCGGTGACCTGCTGGTCGACGCGCAGGAGACGCTGGCGGCGGTGCAGGGCGCTTCCGTGGACGTGGTGTGGATGGCCGAACAGCCGCTGACCGCAGGCCAGAGCTACGACATCAAAATTGCCGGGAAGAAAACCCGTGCCCGCGTGGACGGCATTCAGTTCCAGGTGGACATCAACAACCTGACCCACCGTGATGTGAGCGAGCTGCCGCTGAATGGTATTGGCCTGGTGGATCTGACCTTCGACGAGCCGCTGGTGCTGGATCCGTATCAGCAGAACCCGGTGACGGGCGGGCTGATCTTTATTGACCGCCTGACCAACGTTACCGTCGGCGCGGGCATGGTGCGCGAGCCTAACGCGCAGGCGAGCGTGACCTCTGAGTTCAGCGCGTTTGAGCTGGAGCTGAACGCGCTGGTGCGTAAGCACTTCCCGCACTGGGGCGCCCGCGATCTGCTGGGAGGCAAGTAATGGCCGCCCATGATGAGAACGTCGTCTGGCATCCTCATCCGGTCACCGTCGCCCAGCGCGAACAGCTTCACGGCCACCGTGGGGTGGTGCTGTGGTTTACCGGGCTGTCTGGCTCCGGTAAATCCACGGTGGCGGGCGCGCTGGAAGAGGCGCTGCATCAGCAGGGAGTAAGTACCTACCTGCTGGATGGCGACAACGTGCGTCACGGCCTGTGTAGCGATTTGGGGTTCAGCGACGACGACCGCAAAGAGAACATTCGCCGGGTAGGTGAAGTCGCCAGCCTGATGGCTGACGCCGGGCTGGTGGTGC
This sequence comes from Enterobacter cloacae complex sp. P14RS, assembly GCF_014895895.1. NCBI lineage: Bacteria > Pseudomonadati > Pseudomonadota > Gammaproteobacteria > Enterobacterales > Enterobacteriaceae > Enterobacter > Enterobacter cloacae complex sp. P14RS. The sequence goes on along the minus strand of NZ_JADBQM010000002.1, from coordinate 118,727 downwards.
TGACGGCGTTTATCTCACCGCACCGCGCCGAGCGCCAGATGGTGCGCGAGCGCGTGGGTCAGGATCGCTTTATCGAAGTGTTTGTCGATACGCCGCTGGAGATCTGCGAAGCGCGCGATCCGAAAGGGCTGTACAAAAAAGCGCGTGCCGGCGAGCTGCGAAACTTCACCGGAATTGACTCGGTTTACGAAGCGCCTGAATCGCCTGAGATTCACCTGGAAGGTCAACAATTGGTAACAAATTTAGTAAGCCAATTATTAGACCTGCTCAGACGGGACGATATTATCAGATCCTGAGGCGGTATCGTTCGGGAGCTGTCTTCCCGAACGATGAGTCACGGTCACAGGATTAGCTATGCGCAACAGTGAAAACTACATTATCACCACCGGGTCGGAACCGTTAACCACCGACAATGAGACGACCTGGTCCTTCCCTGGGGCGATAGTCGGCTTTGCGTCGTGGTTACTGGCGCTGGGTATCCCGTTTTTGATCTACGGTGGTAACACCCTTTTCTTCTTTCTCTACACCTGGCCCTTCTTTCTGGCGCTGATGCCCGTTGCGGTCGTTGTCGGGGTTGCGCTGCACTCCCTTTTCAACGGCAAGCTCCTGTACAGTACGGTTATCACGATTGCCACCGTTGTCGTCATCTTTGGCCTGCTGTTTTTATGGCTGATGGGCTAACTTGCGACATAATTAAAACCCCGCAGTAGAGTCGAACGGAAAGTTATGGGATGATGATGCCGTTTTTTCAGGGGGCAGGATGGGTAAACTAACGCTGCTGTTGCTGGCTTTGCTGGTCTGGCTGCAATATTCGTTGTGGTTCGGTAAGAACGGGCTGCACGACTACAGCCGGGTGAGCGATGACGTCGCGGCTCAGCAGGCAACAAATGCCAAACTTAAGGCGCGTAACGATCAACTCTTTGCTGAAATTGATGACCTCAATGGCGGCCAGGAGGCGATTGAGGAGCGCGCACGCAATGAACTCAGTATGACTAAGCCGGGCGAAACCTTTTATCGTCTGGTTCCGGATGCGTCTAAACGCAATCAGGGCTCAGCACAAAACAATCGATAATCAGGCCCAGGATTACGACATGGCAGCAACTTTTTCGGACGTATGTGCCGTGGTGCCGGCCGCAGGTTTTGGCCGGCGCATGCAGACAGAATGTCCCAAGCAGTACCTCTCAATTGGCGATAAAACGATCCTTGAGCACGCCGTGGCGGCGCTGCTGGCGCACCCGCGGGTGACGCACGTGGTCATCGCCATCAGTCCCGGCGATGCCCGCTTTGCGCAGCTGCCGCTGGCAAACCACCCACAGATTACCGTCGTTGATGGCGGCGCCGAGCGCGCCGATTCCGTGCTGGCGGGCATTCAGGCTGCCGGAAGCGCCCAGTGGGTGCTGGTCCATGACGCGGCACGTCCGTGCCTGCATCAGGACGACCTGGCACGCCTGCTGGCGCTGAGCGAAACCAGTAAAGTGGGCGGCATTCTGGCCGCGCCGGTGCGCGATACCATGAAGCGTGCCGAGCCGGGCAAGCGTGCCATCGCCCACACCGTTGAGCGCGTCGACTTATGGCACGCGCTGACGCCGCAATTTTTCCCCCGCGAACTGCTCCACGACTGCTTAACGCGTGCCCTTAATGAAGGCGCGACCATCACGGACGAAGCCTCCGCGCTGGAGTATTGCGGTTTTCACCCCACGCTTGTTGAAGGGCGCGCTGATAATATAAAAGTGACGCGCCCGGAAGATTTACAGCTCGCGGAATTTTATCTTACCCGTTCGACCCATCAGGAGAAGGCATAATGCGAATTGGACACGGTTTTGATGTACACGCCTTTGGCGGAGAAGGCCCAATTATCATTGGCGGCGTACGTATTCCTTACGAAAAAGGGCTGCTGGCGCATTCTGATGGCGACGTGGCGCTGCATGCGCTGACCGACGCGCTGCTCGGCGCTGCCGCGCTGGGTGATATCGGCAAGCTGTTCCCGGACACCGACCCGGCCTTTAAAGGGGCGGACAGCCGCGAACTGCTGCGCGAAGCGTGGCGCCGTATTCAGGCGAAAGGTTACACACTCGGCAACGTCGACGTGACGATTATTGCCCAGGCCCCGAAAATGCTGCCGCACATTCCGCAGATGCGCGTATTTATCGCTGAAGATCTGGGCTGCCATATGGACGACGTCAACGTCAAAGCCACCACCACGGAGAAGCTGGGCTTTACCGGTCGTGGCGAAGGGATTGCCTGTGAAGCCGTGGCGCTGCTGGTGAAGGCGGCAAAATGACGGACTTCGATAACCTGACATACCTGCACGGCAAGCCGCAGGGGAACGGGGTGCTGAAAGCCAGCCCGGAAGATTTCCTCGTGGTTGAGGATCTGGGCTTTGAGCCCGATGGCGAAGGCGAACATATCCTGGTGCGTATTCTGAAAAACGGCTGCAACACCCGCTTTGTGGCCGACGCGCTGGCAAAATTCCTCAAAATTCACGCCCGGGAAGTGAGCTTTGCCGGGCAGAAAGATAAACACGCTGTCACCGAGCAGTGGCTCTGCGCCCGCGTGCCCGGCAATGCGATGCCTGATTTAAGCAAATTTGAGCTTGAAGGCTGTAAGGTGCTGGAGTACGCCCGCCACAAGCGCAAGCTGCGCCTGGGGGCGTTGAAAGGCAACGCATTTACGCTGGTGCTGCGCGAAGTGACTAACCGTGAAGACGTTGAAAAACGTCTCAACGCCATTAATGAACGCGGCGTTCCGAACTACTTTGGCGCGCAGCGCTTTGGCATTGGCGGCAGCAACCTGCAGGGCGCGCTGCGCTGGGCGCAAAGCGATGCGCCGGTGCGCGACAGGAATAAACGCAGTTTTTGGTTGTCGGCGGCCCGCAGCGCGTTGTTTAATCAGATTGTGAGCGAAAGGCTGAAAAAACCGGACGCGAATCAAGTTGTTGTTGGCGATGCGCTACAATTAGCGGGACGCGGAAGCTGGTTTGTGGCAACGGCCGAAGAAATGGCCGATGTGCAGTCGCGCGTGGATGCCAAAGCGCTGATGATTACCGCAGCTTTGCCGGGCTCAGGCGACTGGGGCACCCAGGGCGACGCGTTGAGCGCTGAGCAGTCCGCCGTGGCGGATGCGCCGGAATTACAATCCTTGCTGGTGCGGGAAAAAGTCGAAGCAGCGCGCCGCGCGATGCTGCTCTATCCGCAGCAGTTAAGCTGGAACTGGTGGGATGACGTGACCGTCGAGTTACGCTTCTGGCTGCCGGCAGGTAGCTTTGCCACCAGTGTTGTCAGGGAACTAATCAACACCTCAGGTGATTATGCGAATATTGCTGAGTAACGATGACGGGATCCACGCGCCGGGCATTCAGACCCTGGCGAAGCACCTCCGTGAATTTGCGGATGTGCAGGTCGTGGCCCCCGATCGTAACCGCAGTGGAGCGTCTAACTCACTGACGCTGGAGTCGTCGCTTCGCACCTTTACCTTTGAAAATGGCGATATTGCCGTGCAGATGGGCACGCCGACGGACTGCGTGTTTCTGGGCGTGAACGCGCTGATGCGCCCGCGTCCGGATATCGTCGTCTCCGGCATTAACGCCGGGCCGAACCTCGGCGATGACGTGATTTACTCCGGAACGGTAGCGGCGGCAATGGAAGGGCGCCATCTGGGGTTCCCGGCGCTGGCGGTCTCGTTAAACGGCCACACGCACTACGATACCGCCGCCGCGGTGACCTGCTCGATCCTGCGGGCGCTCGGCCGCGAGCCGCTGCGTACCGGGCGCATTCTGAACATCAACGTGCCGGATCTTCCTCTCAATGAAATTAAGGGCATTCGCGTTACGCGCTGCGGAAGCCGGCATCCGGCCGATCAGGTGATCCCGCAGCAGGATCCTCGCGGCAACACGCTTTACTGGATCGGGCCACCTGGCGATAAGTGCGATGCGGGTCCGGACACCGACTTTGCTGCCGTGGATGAAGGCTATGTCTCGGTCACTCCGCTGCACGTAGATTTAACCGCGTATAGCGCGCATGATGTGGTGTCGGGCTGGCTGGATCGCGCAGGAGTGAACGCGCAATGGTAAGCAAACGTGTACAAACTCTTCTGGAACAACTTCGCGCACAGGGGATCCGCGACGAGCACGTGCTTGAAGCGCTCGCTCAGGTCCCGCGTGAGAAATTTGTAGACGAGGCGTTTGAACACAAAGCGTGGGAAAACGTAGCGCTGCCCATCGGGCAAGGCCAGACGATTTCGCAGCCTTATATGGTGGCGCGGATGACGGAGCTGCTGGAGCTCACGCCCGACTCACGCGTGCTGGAGATTGGCACCGGGTCGGGGTATCAGACCGCCATCCTGGCGCATCTGGTACACCATGTCTGTTCCGTAGAGCGGATCAAAGGTTTGCAATGGCAGGCGCGTCGTCGCCTGAAACAACTTGATTTACATAATGTTTCGACACGACACGGTGATGGATGGCAGGGTTGGCAGGCTCGCGCCCCGTTTGACGCTATCATCGTGACGGCGGCTCCGCCTGAAATTCCCGCTGCGCTCTTGTCGCAGCTGGATGAGGGGGGCATTCTTGTTCTGCCCGTCGGGGACGAGCAGCAGCTATTAAAGCGCGTTCGTCGGCGCGGCGGCGAGTATATTATCGACACCGTGGAAGCCGTGCGCTTTGTGCCTCTGGTAAAGGGGGAGTTGGCCTGAGACTCGGATTTATCCAGGGTTATTAAGGCAAATTCAGCGTATGGTGTGGCGCGAAAGATTCGTGTCATCACGGTAAATTTTAAGTCACTGGTAGTTAACACATTCCTGGGGGATAAATGAGCGCGGGAAGCCCTAAATTCACCATCAGCCGTGTTGCGGCATTATCACTGGTTTCGCTCTGGCTGGCAGGCTGTACAAGTTCCAATAACGCGCCTGCGCCCGTCAGTTCCGTCGGGGGAAACAGCGGCTCCGGTAACACGTCCAGCGGAATGTTAATCACGCCTCCGCCTAAAATGGGTACTGCTGCGCCGCAGCAAACACCACAAATTCAGCCTGTGCAACATCCTGTTACACAGCCAACGCAGATTCAGCCAGTTGAACAGCCTGTTCAGACCCAAAATGGCCGCATAGTCTATAACCGTCAGTATGGGAACATTCCGAAAGGCAGCTATACCGGCGGCAGCACCTATACCGTGAAGCGCGGCGATACGCTGTTCTACATTGCCTGGATCACCGGGAACGATTTCCGTGACCTCGCGCAGCGCAATAACGTCCAGGCCCCGTATGCTCTGGAAGTTGGCCAAACGCTCCAGGTGGGCAACGCAACGGGTACGCCACTGACGCCTGGCAATACGGTTTCAGCGGCCGATGTGACGGCTCAAAATAACAGCGTTAAGCCTGCACAAAAATCCACCACGGTGGTTGCTTCACAACCTGTAATTACGTATTCTGAGGATTCAGGTGATCAGACTGCTAACAAAATGTTGCCGAATAATAAAGGGACTGCGACTGTTGTCACAGCACCGACCACGGCACCTGTGGTTAGCTCTACTGAACCGACTGCAAGCAGTCAGAATGCCAGTTCGTCCATCACCGCATGGCGCTGGCCAACCGACGGCAAGATTATCGAGAACTTCGCAACCTCTGAGGGTGGGAACAAAGGGATCGATATCGCAGGCAGTAAAGGACAGGCTATCATCGCGACCGCAGACGGACGCGTTGTGTATGCCGGTAACGCGCTGCGCGGTTACGGTAATCTGATTATCATCAAACATAACGATGATTACCTGAGTGCCTACGCCCATAACGACACAATGCTGGTCCGGGAACAACAAGAAGTTAAGGCGGGGCAAAAAATCGCTACCATGGGTAGCACCGGAACCAGTTCTACACGCTTGCATTTTGAAATTCGTTACAAGGGGAAATCCGTAAACCCGCTGCAGTACTTGCCGCAGCGATAAATTGACGGGGCATGCCAGCCAGGGTGTCTCGTTCAGGGATCACGGGTAGGAGCCACCTTATGAGTCAGAATACGCTGAAAGTTCATGATTTAAATGAAGACGCGGAATTTGATGAGAACGGAGCAGAGGCTTTTGACGAAAAAGCCTTAGTAGAAGAGGAACCCAGTGATAACGATTTGGCTGAAGAAGAGCTGTTATCGCAGGGCGCCACACAGCGTGTACTGGACGCGACTCAGCTTTACCTTGGGGAGATTGGTTACTCTCCACTGCTAACGGCCGAAGAAGAAGTCTATTTCGCACGTCGTGCTTTGCGTGGTGATGTTGCCTCGCGTCGTCGCATGATCGAAAGTAACCTGCGACTGGTCGTGAAAATTGCCCGCCGTTACGGCAATCGTGGTCTGGCTCTGCTGGATCTGATTGAAGAGGGCAACTTAGGTCTCATCCGCGCAGTTGAGAAGTTTGACCCGGAACGCGGGTTCCGTTTCTCAACCTACGCGACCTGGTGGATTCGTCAGACCATCGAACGGGCTATTATGAACCAGACCCGTACGATCCGACTGCCGATTCACATCGTCAAAGAGTTGAACGTCTATCTGCGTACCGCGCGCGAGTTGTCCCATAAACTGGACCACGAGCCAAGCGCAGAAGAAATTGCCGAACAACTCGACAAACCGGTTGATGACGTAAGCCGTATGCTGCGTCTCAACGAGCGCATTACCTCGGTTGACACCCCGCTGGGTGGCGATTCCGAAAAAGCGCTGCTGGACATCCTGGCCGATGAAAAAGACAACGGCCCGGAAGACACCACGCAGGACGATGACATGAAGCAGAGCATCGTCAAATGGCTGTTCGAACTGAACGCCAAACAGCGTGAAGTGCTGGCACGTCGTTTCGGTTTACTGGGGTATGAAGCTGCGACACTGGAAGACGTCGGCCGCGAAATTGGCCTGACCCGTGAACGTGTTCGTCAGATTCAGGTAGAAGGTCTGCGCCGCCTGCGTGAAATCCTGCAGGGGCAAGGTCTGAATATCGAAGCGCTGTTCCGCGAATAAGCATCCTTTCGTCAAAAAAGGCCCGTCGTGAGACGGGCCTTTTTCTTTTGTGCTACGGCTGGGCCGTTTCGTGCAGCAGACGCCATGTAATCCCGCCGCCTTCCTGATTAAGCACCGCGGTTGACCAGCGCACGTTGACGGGCAGGTCCGGCCGGGTTTGCGTCTCCCGGTAGTGCAGTAGCGCGCCACGATCCCAGCGCTCGATCGTGGATAATTCGTCAATGACGATCTTCAGTCCGGGGCGGCTTCCTCGCTGACTGTGCAGAAAGTCCACAAGGCCGTGATAGTCGATATGAACGCCACCCGGTGGGATCATCAGAAAATCTGGCCGGAAACGGGCGAGCAGGGCGTCGGAGTCGCCTTCGCCTTTGCCTAACCAGTTTTCAAGCGCAATGTGGAGGTCGATAATGTCGTGTTCAAAAGGCGTCATGAATTCTCCTGTCGCAGCTGGGCGAGCACCTGCGTATTGTTAAGTCGGAAAACGTACAGTACAGGCAATAGGGTCATGCCTGCGGCAAAAAGAAACATTCCGTGCCATGCGGCAAGCGGCGCCAGATAACTCTGCGCCAGACTCAGCACCTCTGCCAGCAGCAGGGCTCCGGCAAAAAAGCTCAACTGACGATTGAGATTCCACAGCGCGCTGGCATCCGGCATCTCTTCCCGGCGCGTTGTCAGAAAAGCGCTGCTCTGAGCGGTACTGCTGCACAGGCTTCCCCCCGCGCCCATCAGCGTAAACGCAACGACAGGAAGCAGCGTAGCCGAACTGACGTTAAGCAAAAGCAGAATGCCCGTCGCCTGCAGCAGGCAGCCGATAACAATCAGCGGCTGTGGGCCGATACGATTAAAATAGCGTCCCGTCGCCGTGATGGCGATAAACGATGCCACGGACCACGGCAGCATGAGCATACCCGTTGCGGCTGGGCTCATGTTCGCCTCGTGCTGAAGATAAAACATGCCCGTAACGTTCACCCCGATAAATACGCCAGGAACGCATACATAGACAAGCATGGCAAAACGCAAAAGCGGGTCCGCGAGCAACCGCAGGTTGAGCAGCCTGGCCGCTTTCATCGCGGGTATTTCATGTTTAAGCCACAGGCAGGCCAACAAAAAGGTCACGATGGCCACCGGAAGCGTCGCGAAAAATATCCACCGCCAGCTTAGCATCTGGACCAGCAGGCCCCCGATAGCGGGGGAGCAGGCGGGAGCAAGCAGCGCGACCAGCATGACCGCCGAGGAGAGTCTGGCTCGCTCGTGAGGCTGAAACAGTTGCCAGGTCAGCGCCTGTCCGACGGGGATCAGTAAGCCACCGCCCACGCCCTGCAGCACGCGCCAGGCGATCAGACTTTCCAGCGTTGCAGACAAGCCTGCCGCAGCAGAAGCCGCGCTGAACAGAAAAAGCGAGATCAGGATGACCCGCTTTGGTCCGAAGCGGCGCGTGAGCATGCTGCTAAACGGGATCGCCAGCGTCAGGCCGGCAATGTACCCGTTACTGACCCAGGCAAGCGCTGAAGGCGTGGCGTTAAGAGCTTGCGCCATCGCCGGAAAAGCGACGCTGGCAATAAACATGTTGATCAAATCAAGAAAAAAGCCCAGCAGATAGACAGCGGCGACTTTGCTGCGATACGTCATGGTGGATCCTCCCGTGAGGTGGCGTATCGTATCGACCCCGGAAGCACGGATAAACCTGACAAAGCGCGATATACTGTCAAAAAAATTTTGACGGTAAAAGGCGTAATGATGATTAACCTACAGCGGACGCAGATGTTTGTTGCGGTGGCCGATACCGGCAGCTTTACTGCCGCAGCCGATGCGCTGGGCCTGACAAAAGCCGTGGTCAGCTTCAATATTCGCCAGCTCGAAGCCGAGCTGGGGGTGACGCTGCTGCTGCGCTCCACCCGCCGCCTGACGTTAACCGAGGCGGGAGCGCTTTTTCATCAGCGCAGCGTGGCGCTTCTGAAGGACGCAGAACGGCTGCAGGATGATGTTCGCGCGAATCATGCAGGACTCACGGGGGAATTGCGGATCACCACCACGCCTGAGTATGGTTCGCGGGTCGTGGTACCGTTGCTGGCAAGGTTTAGCCTGCTGCACCCGGAGCTTCGCGTGCGTCATGTTTCGTCTTCACTCCATGCCGACCTGATCTCAGAGCGCTTTGACGTGGCTATTCGGTTGGGAACGCTTACCGACTCGCGCTACCACGCCGCATTGATTTCACATTTTTCCATCCTGCCCGTCGCGACGCCGGAATGGCGGATGAATCATCCGGTTGAATCGCTTGCGCAGCTGGCGCAAGCCGACTGGATTATTCACGAGCGCTTAGCGTCGCCGCTGCGCTGGCAGGTAAAAGATGCCAGCGGTGCGTCTGAAATGCTTGAGATAAAAAAAGCGCCGCGCCTGTTTGCCGACAGCGCGCAGGCGCTTATGGCTTTTGCGCTTGCGGGAAGTGGCGTGGCGTTACTGCCGGAATGGCTGGTGCGCGATACGCTTGATGCGGGAAAACTGGTCCCGGTTTTACCGGAATATACCTTCGCGCGGCAGGGCATCCACGCGGTTTATCCGGATGCCCGGCACGTGCCTGCGAAAGTGCGCACCTTTATTGATTTTATGCGCGCCAGCGTGAATTAATCGTGCATCATCTTTTTGATGAGCGCAGAGAACTGCTCCCGTTCGGCCTTATTAAGACGCCCTAAAAACGCCTCATCCACCTCGTTGCCGACCGGCTGGCAGTCTGCAAGCAGGGCTTCGCCTTCCGGCGTCAGGAAGACAAACCGGCGGCGCTTGTCTGCGGGATCGTGCTCGCGTTTGACCAGCCCGCGCGCCTCCATTCGGCTGAGCATCTCCGCCAGCGTCGCCTTCGTGCTGACCGCCACTTCGGTCAATGCCACCTGCTCAATGCCCGGGTGCTCGGCAATGGAGCGCATAACCGCATACTGCGGCTTGGTCAGTTCCGGCAGGGAATGTTGCCACTTAGCTGTATGCTGTTGAAAAAGCTGACGTAACAGGTGGAACGCCTCTTGTCTTAGTTCCATGAACACTCCGACAGAAAAAATCACCCCCTATGATAGCCGCTAAAGCCCGGGATGATAACGCGGGATTTTTTAGCAATTAATGTGATCGTGTGCGAACGATCTTGTCAGTAGAGCGATCCGGGAGTAGTTTATCTTTAAATGTTCGTACACGAACAAATTGATTGAGGTGATGAATGAGATTGATCGTGGGAATGACAGGAGCAACGGGGGCTCCGCTGGGCGTGGCGCTGCTGCTGGCGCTGAGGGAAATGCCGGAGGTAGAGACCCATCTGGTCATGTCGAAGTGGGCAAAAACAACCATTGAGCTGGAAACGCCTTACAGCGTGCAGGACGTTGCTGCGCTGGCTGACGTTGTTCACAGCCCGGCTGACCAGGCCGCCACCATCTCCTCCGGCTCGTTTCGCACCGACGGCATGATCGTCATTCCCTGCAGCATGAAAACGCTGGCGGGGATCCGCGCGGGCTACGCCGAAGGGCTGGTGGGCCGTGCGGCAGATGTGGTGCTGAAAGAGGGCCGCAAGCTGGTGCTCGTTCCCCGCGAAACGCCGCTCAGCACCATTCATCTGGAGAACATGCTGGCGCTTTCCCGCATGGGCGTGGCGATGGTGCCGCCCATGCCTGCGTATTACAACCACCCGCAAACCGCCGATGACATCACCCAGCATATCGTCACCCGTGTGCTCGACCAGTTTGGTCTGGAGCACAAAAAGGCGCGCCGATGGAACGGGTTGCGGGAGGCGAAACATTTTTCACAGGAGAACAAAGATGGCATTTGATGATTTGAGAAGCTTCCTGCAGGCGCTCGATGAGCAAGGGCAACTGCTGAAAATTGAGGAAGAGGTGAATGCGGAGCCGGATCTGGCGGCGGCAGCCAACGCCACAGGCCGTATTGGCGACGGCGCGCCCGCGCTGTGGTTCGACAATATTCGTGGCTTTACCGATGCCCGCGTGGTGATGAACACCATCGGCTCGTGGCAAAACCACGCCATATCGATGGGGCTGCCAGCGTATACCCCGGTAAAAAATCAGATCGACGAGTTTATTCGCCGCTGGGATAAATTCCCCGTTACGCCGGAGCGCCGCGCTAACCCGGCCTGGGCGCAAAATACGGTCGACGGTGAAGACATTAACCTGTTCGATATCCTGCCGCTGTTTCGCCTGAACGACGGTGACGGCGGTTTTTATCTCGATAAAGCGTGCGTTGTCTCGCGCGATCCGCTCGACCCGGACCATTTCGGCAAGCAGAACGTCGGGATCTACCGCATGGAGGTCAAGGGCAAGCGCAAGCTCGGCCTGCAGCCGGTACCGATGCACGATATCGCCCTCCATCTGCACAAAGCGGAAGAGCGCGGACAAGATCTGCCGATCGCGATTACTCTCGGCAACGACCCGATCATCACCCTGATGGGCGCCACGCCGCTGAAATACGATCAGTCTGAGTATGAAATGGCCGGCGCGCTGCGCGAAAGCCCGTACCCGATTGCCACCGCGCCGCTGACCGGCTTCGACGTGCCGTGGGGGTCTGAAGTGATCCTGGAAGGGGTGATTGAAGGCCGCAAACGTGAAATCGAAGGGCCGTTCGGCGAGTTTACCGGACACTATTCCGGTGGCCGTAATATGACGGTGGTCCGTATCGACAAAGTTTCTTACCGCACCAAACCGATCTTCGAATCCCTTTACCTCGGCATGCCGTGGACCGAGATTGACTATCTGATGGGACCAGCCACCTGCGTGCCGCTTTACCAGCAGCTGAAGGCGGAATTCCCGGAAGTGCAGGCGGTGAACGCGATGTACACCCACGGTCTGCTGGCAATTATCTCCACCAAAAAACGCTACGGTGGTTTTGCCCGCGCGGTCGGTTTACGCGCCATGACCACGCCGCACGGTCTGGGCTACGTGAAGATGGTGATTATGGTGGATGAGGATGTCGATCCGTTCAACCTCCCGCAGGTGATGTGGGCGCTCTCATCGAAGGTCAATCCTGCAGGGGATCTGGTGCAGCTGCCGAACATGTCAGTGCTTGAACTTGACCCTGGCTCCAGCCCGGCGGGCATTACCGACAAACTGATTATTGATGCCACCACGCCTGTTGCACCGGACACCCGTGGCCACTACAGCCAGCCGGTACAGGATCTGCCTGAAACTAAAGCCTGGGCTGAAAAACTGACCGCGATGCTGGCAGCACGCCAATAAGGAGGAAAAGATGATTTGTCCACGTTGTGCCGATGAGCATATTGAAGTGATGGCGACGTCACCGGTGAAAGGGGTCTGGACCGTTTACCAGTGCCAGCATTGTCTTTATACCTGGCGCGATACCGAACCGCTGCGTCGTACCAGCCGCGAGCATTACCCGGAAGCGTTCCGCATGACGCAGAAGGATATTGATGAAGCACCGCAGGTGCCGACGATCCCGCCGCTGTTGTAAAAATAAGCCCGGTGGCGCTGCGCTTACCGGGCCTAAAGGTTTTGTAGGTCGGGTAAGGCGAAGCCGCCACCCGACAAAACAGACCGCAGAAAACTAAACCAGACTCTTCAAACGATAAATCCACTCCAGCGCCTGACGCGGCGTCAGTGAATCCGGGTCGAGGTTCTCCAGCGCTTCCACCGCAGGCGACGTTTCTTCAGCTGGTGCCAACAGCGACATCTGGGTGCCATCAATCTGCGTCGCCGCCGCATTCGGCGAGAGGCTTTCCAGCTCACGCAGCTTCTGGCGAGCGCGCTTGATCACCTCTTTTGGTACACCTGCCAGCGCCGCAACGGCCAGGCCATAGCTCTTGCTCGCCGCGCCATCCTGCACCGTGTGCATAAAGGCAATGGTATCGCCGTGCTCCAGCGCATCAAGATGAACGTTAGCCACGCCTTCCATTTTCTCCGGCAGCTGCGTCAGCTCGAAGTAGTGGGTGGCGAACAGCGTCATGGCCTTGATTTTATTCGCGAGGCTTTCAGCACAGGCCCAGGCCAGCGACAGGCCGTCATAGGTTGAGGTTCCGCGTCCCACTTCGTCCATCAGCACCAGGCTGTGCTCCGTCGCGTTATGCAGAATATTAGCCGTTTCGGTCATCTCGACCATGAAGGTTGAGCGACCGCTCGCCAGATCGTCCGCTGCCCCAACGCGGGTGAAGATACGATCGATGGGGCCAATCTCCACTTTTTGCGCCGGGACGTAGCTGCCGATATACGCGAGCAAAGCAATCAGCGCCGTCTGGCGCATGTAGGTACTCTTACCGCCCATGTTCGGGCCGGTAATGATCAGCATTCTTCTCTGCGGCGACAGGCTCAGCGGGTTGGCGATGAACGGTTCGTTCAGCACCTGCTCAACGACCGGGTGACGGCCTTCCGTAATGCGAATGCCGGGCTTGTCGGTAAAGGTCGGGCAGGTATAGTTCAGCGTTTCAGCCCGTTCTGCCAGGTTCACCAGCACGTCCAGCTCCGCCAGCGCGCTGGCGCTGAGCTGCAGGTCAGCCAGGTGTGGCATCAGCATGTCAAACAGCTCGTCATACAGCTGTTTTTCCAGCGCCAGGGCTTTACCTTTCGAGGTGAGTACTTTGTCCTCGTACTCTTTCAGCTCGGGAATGATGTAACGCTCGGCGTTTTTTAAGGTCTGACGACGTACGTAGTGAATCGGCGCCAGATGGCTTTGCCCGCGGCTGATCTGAATGTAGTAACCGTGTACCGCGTTATACCCCACTTTCAGCGTGTCGAGCCCAAGACGCTCGCGCTCGCGGATTTCCAGCTTATCCAGGTAGTCCGTCGCACCATCAGCCAGCGCGCGCCATTCATCCAGCTCCTCGTTGTAGCCTGGGGCAATCACGCCGCCGTCGCGCACCAGAACCGGAGGGGCATCAATAATGGCGCGCTCCAGCAGCTCGCGAAGCTCGGTGAATTCGCCCATCGTTTCACGGAGTTTCTGTACCGGCGCGCTGTCAACGTCGCTCAGCTGCGCACGCAGCTCCGGCAGCTGCTGGAAAGCATGTCGCATCCGCGCGAGGTCGCGTGGTCGCGCGGTGCGCAATGCCAGACGGGCAAGAATACGTTCCAGATCGCCCACCTGGCGCAGGACCGGCTGCAGCTCGGTATAGCGATCCTGCAGGGCGGCAATGGTCTGCTGACGGCAGACAAGCGTATCGGTATCGCGAATCGGCATATGCAGCCAGCGCTTCAGCATGCGGCTGCCCATTGGCGTCACCGTGCTGTCGAGCACCGACGCGAGCGTGTTTTCAACGCCACCTGCCAGGTTCTGGGTGATCTCCAGGTTACGGCGCGTGGCGGCATCCATGATGATGCTGTCCTGCTGGCGCTCCATGGTGATAGAACGGATATGCGGCAGGGCGGTGCGCTGGGTGTCTTTCACGTACTGCAGCAGGCAACCAGCGGCACACAGCCCGCGCGGAGCATTTTCCACGCCAAAGCCAATCAGATCGCGGGTACCGAACTGCAGGTTCAGCTGCTGGCGCGCGGTATCAATTTCAAATTCCCACAGCGGGCGACGGCGCAATCCGCGACGGCCTTCAATCAGCGCCATTTCGGCGAAGTCTTCGGCGTAGAGCAATTCTGCCGGGTTGGTGCGCTGCAGTTCGGCAGCCATCGTTTCGCGGTCAGCCGGCTCACTCAGGCGAAAACGCCCGGAGCTGATGTCCAGCGTGGCGTAGCCAAACCCTTTGCCGTCCTGCCACAGCGCTGCCAGCAGGTTATCCTGGCGCTCCTGAAGCAGGGCTTCATCACTGATGGTGCCTGGCGTGACGATGCGCACGACTTTGCGCTCAACCGGGCCTTTCGAGGTTGCCGGATCGCCGATTTGTTCGCAGATGGCAACGGACTCACCCTGATTCACCAGCTTGGCCAAGTAGTTTTCAACCGCGTGGTGCGGGATACCGGCCATCGGGATGGGCTCGCCTGCGGATGCGCCACGTTTGGTTAGCGAGATGTCGAGCAACTGCGACGCACGTTTAGCATCGTCATAAAACAGCTCGTAAAAATCGCCCATGCGGTAAAACAGCAGGATTTCCGGATGCTGTGCCTTCAGCTTCAGGTACTGCTGCATCATCGGCGTATGTGCGTCGAAATTGTCGATTGTGCTCATGGAGTTATGATGTCCATTTCTTTGAAAATAAACCGTTTTGAGCGGCTCAGTGGCCGTTTGTTCGTTCTATTGTCGCATGAAAAAAAGGTACGGCGCAGAAAAATGTGGCGGCTTTACGAGGCGCCTTCAGACATTAACTCAATGACGATTTTTCCATGCTCAACGCCCACCCTGACCTGGGAGTTGGTGGTAAAGCCCGCCTTTTCAAGCCAGTCTCCTTTTAAGCTCAGCGCCGCATGCACGCTGTATCGCTTTGGTATCTTCGTTTTTCGATCCTCGTGACGTTTTCTGAAATATCCCACTTTTAAATGGCGGTAGGGTTTGCCGATCGCGATCTCTTTCATAGGGTCTCCAGACTATACGGACAACGGTCATTCCTGATGCCTGTATAAAATACCAGTGATTTTCAGGAGGTGCAGGGTTAATAGTGGAATCAGGCTTCAGAAAACGGAATGCAACACCTGAAATCCACAGTTTTAAAGTGTATTATTGATGCATCTTATTATTTGGTAAGTCGCTATGACCGGTAAACGCATATCACGTGAAAAAGAGACCATCGCGAAAATGATCGCGTTGTACGCAAAGCAGTGTCCACAGGCTTCTCAGGAAGCGGGGCATTATCAGGCGCTCAACGCGTATGCTGATAAGCGCCTGGATAAGTGCGTTTTTGGTGAAGAAAAGCCCGCCTGTAAACAATGCCCGGTGCACTGCTACCAGCCTGCCAGACGTGAAGAGATGAAGCAGATTATGCGCTGGGCAGGCCCGCGTATGTTATGGCGTCACCCCATTCTGACCGTCCGCCATCTGATGGATGACCGTCGTCCGGTGCCGGAACTGCCGGAGAAGTATCGCCCGAAAAAGTGAACCGATCAGCTTCGTAGCGGGCGGCAAATCACGTTCAGGGCCAGCGCGCTGCAGAGTGGAAAGAGCGCCAGCAGCAGCCACGGGTAAATCGCCTGCGTTGAAGGCACCAGTGCGCGATCCAGCAGGCTGCCAAATAACAAGTTTCCAGCCAGTACCGCAATGCCTCCGGCGGTGGAGAGTGCGCCATAGTGCGCGCCCAGCGTGGATTCATCGGCGAACCGCGGAATGAGATCTTTTGCCGACGGCACCAGCAGCATCTGCCCCAGCGTCAGCAGCGTGACAAACGAGACCGAGGGCAGAAGCCGCAGCCAGCCCTCAGGCGGTTCTGTTGCCGCAAACATTGCCACGCTCGCAAAGGCGGCGGAAAGCAGCAAAAAGCCCACCGGAAGAATGTTCACCGCGCCCACGCGTCGGGCGAAACGCGCCAGCGGAAGCTGTAAGGTAATGATCAGAACGGAGGCCAGCATNNCAGATAGAGCTGGTTATAGCTTAACAGCCAGGAGCTGTAGGCAATGATAAAGGCGACAAAGCGCGGCTGGCGGAACGTCGTCCACCAGGGCACTATTTTTATCTTCTGTGAACGTTGCCCGGCAGCAGGCAGACAGAAGTAAAGCACCACTAGCGCAATGATAAAGACGCCTGCCCCCGCCAGCGCTACCTGGCGGAAGCCAAGCCCCGTTAGCAGAGCGCCAGCAACCGGGCCCAGTACCGCGCCGAGCTCCCCGCAGACGGCAAAGAGCGCAAACCACTCCGCCCGGCTTCGTTTCCCTTTCGCCTCGCTGTGGGTACCCGCTTTCGCCAGCAGAGCCTCAATTGAGGGAGAAAATAGCGCGCCGCCGACGCCCGTCAAACACGCGCCCAAAATAATCGGCCACAGCGATCCCCCGAAGGCCAGCAGCAGATAGCCTGAAACACGAACTATACAGCCGCTGAGGATGATGACCTTCGCGCCAAATCGGTCCGAGAGCGCACCGCCAACGATAAACATCCCCTGCTGCGAGAACGTGCGCAGGCCCAGGATCAGCCCGATGAGCCCGCCGGAGAGCAGCATGTCGTCACGCAGAAATATCGCCAGGAAGGGAACGACGGCGTAAAAACCAATGTTAAAAACAAACTGGCTACCCAGTAAAACGGGCGGCCAGAGCGTGGTGGCGGGGCGAAGGGACATTGTCGATCACTCGTCCCTAAACGATAAAGTGAATGTGCTTTTTGCCATGAAACGGCGAGATCTCAATTTTGGTTTTGACCCGGAAGACATCCCAGAGCAACGACTCGGATAAGATGTCCTGCGGCGTTCCGGTCGCCACAATTTGCCCTTTCTGCATCACAATCAGCGAGTCGCAGAACATTGAAGCGTGGTTGAGATCGTGGATGGCGACGATACTGGTAACGGGTAATTGGCTGATCAACTGCATCAGTTGCATCTGATGATGGATATCCAGGTGGTTGGTCGGTTCATCCAGCAGGATTTCGGTTGGCGTTTGCGCCAGCGCGCGGGCAATATGCACCCGCTGACGCTCGCCGCCGGACAGGCTCAGCCAGCCCTGCTCGCTGCGGTCCAGCATACCGACACGCTGCAGAGCCGCGGTGACGGTGTCGTCATCCTGCGCGCTCCAGTTAGAAAAAGGGGAGTGGTGCGGAATACGTCCAAGTTTAACCACGTCGCGCACGCGCATATTGGCGTCGGTCATCCCGTGCTGCTCAACGAACGCCACCCGGCGGGCAAGCTGCTTTTTGGCGATGCGGGAAATGTCCTGCCCGTCCAGGGTCACGCTGCCCGAATCCGGGCGACGCAGGCCTGCCAGGATACGCAAAAGGGACGATTTGCCGCAGCCGTTAGGACCAAGCAAACCCACCGTTTCGCCGCGTGAAACCTTCAGCGAGACACCATTGACGATAACTTTTTTGCCTACCTTCCAGGTAATATTTTCAGCGCAGATACTCATCACTTATTCCTTGAGCGGTAGATAATCACGGCAAAGAAAGGTACGCCCACCAGCGCGGTGACCACGCCGACGGGCAGGCTTTGCGGCGCAATCAGCATCCGCGAGGCGATATCGGCCAGCACCATCAGGATCGCCCCCGCCAGCGCGCTGGCAATCAGCAGCGTGCGGTGCAGCGGCCCGAACAGGAAGCGCATGACGTGCGGCACCACCAGCCCTACAAAGCCGATTGAGCCCGCCATACTGACGATGGTCGCGGTGATCAGTGCCGTGGTGGTAAACAGGGCAAGACGCACCCAGGGCACGGCAATGCCTAAGGAGGCTGCCGCGTCATCACCAAAGGTAAAGGCGTCCAGCGCCCGGGAATAGTAGAGGCAGACGGCAAGGCCCGCCAGCACGACAACCAGCGCCAGCTGGAATTCCGGCCAACGCACGCCGCTAAAGCTGCCCAGCAGCCAGAACATCACGTCGCGCGCCTGCTGCGCGCTGGCGGAGGTGCTGATGGTGTAGGCGGTAATGGCGTTGAAAAGCTGAGATGCAGCAACGCCTGCCAGAATGGTGCGTTCATTGCCGCCGCGCGCGCCGTTCGTCAGAAAGGCGACAAACGCAAAGGCGGCGAACGCCCCGGCAAACGCCCCCGCAGAGAGCGATACCGCGCCGGTGCCGATGCCCAGGACGACGACCGACACCGCCCCGGTTGAGGCACCCGCCGACACGCCGAGCACGTAAGGTTCCGCCAGCGCGTTCTTCAGCAGGCTTTGCAGCACGGCACCGCAGATGGCTAAACCGGCCCCGCAGCAGGCCGCCACCAGCGCGCGGCTCAGGCGAAAGTCCCAGATCACGCTCTCATAGATGCGGTTGAGCGGAACGTCGGTCAGCCCCAGCTTATTACCAATAGCGTAAAAGACGTTGGACAGCGGAATCGACAGCTCGCCGACGCTGACACCAAGAGCAATCACTAAAAACAGCAGGACAACGGCAAGCAGAGCGGATGTGGTCAGGATCAGGCCCTGGCGGGCCTGAAGTACGGCTACCGTCATCAGTTCAGCCCCAGTTTTCTGAGCTGTTCACCCACCTGTTCAGCACCGTAAATCGTACGAATCGTCGGGTTCATCGCCTGACCGTCCATCACCACGATATGGCCTTTTTTGACGGCATCAAGCTGGCTCACGGCAGGATCGCTTTTCAGGAATTTGATTTTCTCATCCGCGTTATCCAGCGCCCAGCGGTTGCGGTCCAGACTGGAGACGACAATCACATCAGGGTTCGCGGCAATAATACTTTCCCAGCCGACGGTCGGCCATTCGGTCTCAGCGGTAATGGCGTTATGGCCACCCAGCACGTTAGCAATAAAACCGGAGGCGCTGTTTTTCCCGCCGACATAGGCGTCTGCCGAAGGCGAGGCGCTTGAGAACCAGAAAACAAACGAGAGATCTTTTTTGTTTTTACCAAATTCCTGACGCAGGTCGGCCTCACGTTTTTTGAAATCAGCGATAACGGCCTGGCCGCGCGCTTCAACGTTGAAAATCTTCGCGAAATCTTCAATCTCTTTATAAAGGTACGTCATATCCCACAGCGTCTGGCGGCTGCCGTACATATCGCCTGCCGCTTTTTTGGTGGCGCACATGCCTGGAGATAAATAGCTGTTCACGCCGACGGTAGCCAGATCTTCACGTTTTGCGACCTTACTTTCCGGCCCAAGCAGCAGCGGCAGCTGGGCAGGAACAAAATCGGGGTTTTGCGCAAGGATGGATTCAAGAGTCGGAATTTCGACGGTCAGGGTTTTGATTTTTGCATTCTGCTCAGCCAGCTGCGGCAGCACCTTGGTCGGCCAGAAGGCACTGGCTTTGACCTTATCTTCCAGCCCCAGCAGGAGCAAAATTTCCAAGGTGTTCTGACCGAGGGCCACGACGCGTTCCGGCGCTTTAGTGAATGTCTCTTTATAGCCACAGTTTTCAATCGTCAGAGGATATGTGGTTGCCAGAGCAGAACTGACCGACGCAATCGCCAGGCCTAACGCGCAGATGACCTTCTTCATGAAACGCTACCCTTCATTAATATTATTTTTGATGCAAATGAAACGCATTATTAAGGCGGAATTTTATACAGAGGAAAATATATTGTGTCAATGAGGGACAATTGCGCAGGGTGACGAAAAGCGGCGCCATAAGCGGCGCCGGAATGACGGGTTAAAGCAGGCTCTCTTTATCGATTCCCAGACGCTTCATGCGAGAGAGCAGGGTAGTGCGTTTCAGCCCCAGCCGCTGAGCTGCGCCCTTCGGTCCGGCTACCACGCCGTTGGTCTCTTTCAGTACGCGCATAATGAGCTGATATTCATCTTCGCCTTCCTGCGCGACTTCTGCCGAAAGCGTGGGGGCTTCCTGAAGGGAGACTTCAGGCAAAGAGAGCTGCAGCACGTTCCCGCGCGTCAGCAGCACCGCGCGTTCAATGACGTTTTCCAGCTCGCGCACGTTGCCGGGCCACTCCATCGCCGAGAGGGTGCGCAGCGTCTCGGCGGGAATGCTGTCGATGTTTCGCCCCATCCGGCGCGCGATCTTGGCGGTAAAGGCTTTAACCAGCAGCGGAATATCTTCCGGGCGCTCGCGCAGCGGCGGCAGGCAGATCGGAAAGACGTTCAGGCGATAGTAGAGATCGCTACGAAACTCGCGGTCGGCGACCATTTTTTTCAGGTCGCGGTTGGTGGCGGCAATCAGCCGCACGTCGGTCTGGATCAGCTTGTTGCTGCCGAGGCGCTCAAACTCCTGCTCCTGCAAAACGCGCAGCAGCTTGGGCTGCAGCTCCAGCGGCATATCGCCCACTTCGTCGAGGAACAGCGAGCTTTTATCCGCCAGTTCAAAACGGCCCAGCCGCTGGCTGCTGGCCCCGGTAAACGCGCCGCGCTCGTGGCCGAAGAGGTCACTTTCCAGCAGACCCGCGGGCATCGCCGCGCAGTTCATCTTCACCATCCGCCGGCTGTTGCGGTTGCTCAGGTTATGAATGGCGCGGGCTATCAGCTCTTTACCGGTGCCGGTTTCACCGAGGATCAGCACCGTGCTGTCGCTCTGGGCCACCATTTCCACCTGCTTGAGGAGGCTGTACATGGCATCGCTGCGCCCGATGATTTCGCCAAACTCGCTGTCCACGTTGTTGAGCTGTTCGGTCAGGGCCAGGTTTTCGTCCACCAGCCGCTCTTTCAGGCGGTGGATCTCCTGATAGGCGAGGGCGTTATCCAGCGCGATAGAAATACGCTCGGCGATCTGGCGCAGCAGCTTCAGGTTGGCGGTGGTAAACACGGCTTCATCGCACTGCGCCAGTTTGAGCACCCCAAGCATGGTGCTGCCGGACATCAGCGGCAGCAGGCACAGGGTCTGAATTTTGTTGCCCCAGGTGTTAAACAGCATCCGCTCGTACGGCGCCACCGGGTCCTGCTCGCTGAGATTCAGCAGCAGGATCTCTTTGCTTTTAAATACCCGCTCAGAAAGGGTGCCCGCTTCGTCCACCTCGCTCTGCTCGTGCGCCGGGTTGGCCTCATCAAGATAGTGGGTGGAGTAGATGTTCAGCTTGCCTTTGCGGTTCCCGCGTAGCGCGATGCTGATGGCGTCGATCCTGAAATAGTGGTGGATCTCCTTGGCGACTTCGCTGACCAGCTCGTCCATGTCGAGCCTTGAGAGTACGGCGTTGGTGATGGCGACCAGAATGCGGAAGTTATCGCGCTCGCGGCTCAGCAGGTCGTAATCCACGTTATTGGTGACGCGGCTTTGGATCTGCTCCGCGACGACGGCCACAATCTGCGTGAAGGTATGCAACCGCTCGTACTCCGCCTCGCTCCAGGGCTGGTCGGTATTGCGGATAAACTCGCAGCCGCCAAAAATATGGCCCTCCGCCGCCAGCGGCAGCATGCCGTAATGACCGAAAGGCTGATAGAGATTGCTCTCTGCCAGCCGCGGCCATGCCATCCGAAACTCTTCAAAATTGCAGTGCAGCACTTCAGGCCGGGAGAGAATGCGGCGCACCGGGCCGTGCGCGAGGTACGTTTCGTCTTCATATTCAAACGTTTTGCCATTCTCGCGCGTGGAATAGTAGCTCGCGCGGTGCGTTCCACTATGCCAGAGCACAATCGCCGCGCTGTCCGCCAGCGCTGATTGCCTGACCAGCCGTGTCAGGGCATCGCTCAGCGCGCCGAGATCGGGCTGTTGTAAAAGTGTGCGCGTGATGTCAAACAGGCCCTGCTGTCCAAGATCGCTCATCGGTGTATACGGCATTATTGCTTTCCAATAGAAACTGGCAAAAAAGAGACTTCACTGCTGACCGCTTATGGCGCGGTTCTAGCAAATTCGGGGTAACGGCTCAGCGTGCGGCAGATCCAGCGTGTGCTTCACGCCGTAAAGTCCGGTCAGGCGCACCCCTTTGCGCTCAACCACGTCGCCAATGATGGCCGCGTCTTTCCCTAAGGGATGCGCTCTAAGCTGTTCAAGTACGGCTTCCGCCGCCGAACGTTCCACGCCGATCGCCAGCTTGCCCTCGTTGGCAAAGTTTAGCGGGTCAAGCCCTAAAAGCTCACACAGCCCCCGCACGGCAGGCTTAACGGGCAGGTCGCGCTCGCTCAGTTCAATCCCGCACCCGCTGCTTGCGGCGAACTCGTGGACAACGGCATTCACCCCGCCCCGGGTGGCGTCGCGCAGGGCTTTGACGCCAGGTATGTCGCGCAGCGTCTGGATAAGCGGGGTGAGCACCGCGCAGTCGCTGCGAAGCTCGCCGTCCAGCCCCAGGCCTTCGCGCAGGTTCAGGATGGTTGCCCCGTGGCAGCCCAGCGTTCCGCTGACAATCAGCACGTCGCCCACCGAAAGCTGCTGCGCGCCCCAGTGAACGTCGGCGGGGATCGCCCCCATTCCGGCGGTGTTGATGAAGAGCTTATCCGCCGCGCCGCGCTGGACCACTTTGGTATCCCCGGTGACGATAGCGATCCCCGCCTCGCGGGCGGTGTGCGCCATGCTGTTGACCACTGCCGCAAGCGTCTCCATCGGTAATCCTTCTTCGAGGATAAATCCGCAGGAGAGGTAGCGCGGAATGGCGCCGCTGACGGCCACGTCGTTGGCCGTACCGCAGACGGCGAGCTTGCCAATATCGCCGCCCGGGAAGAATAGCGGGTCAATCACGTAGCTGTCGGTGGAGAACGCCAGCCGGTCGCCGTGTGCGGTGAGGGTTGAGAGCGCGATGCGCGCCTGATCCTCCTGCTCGGCGAGCCAGGGGTTATTAAAGGCCTCCATGAACAGCCGGTTAATCAGCTGCTGCATCGCCTGCCCACCGCTTCCGTGCGCCATTTCCACCGTGTTCATGCTTCACACTCCTGGTTGCGATACTGATACCACGCGGCGCATGCCCCTTCAGAGGAGACCATCAGCGCGCCAAACGCGGTTTGCGGGTTACAGGTGTTGCCAAATAGCGGGCAGTGATGAGGTTTGCATTTGCCGGTAAGCACCTCGCCGCAGCGGGACCGGGGATCGTCGCACACCTGCTGCGGCTGCGGGCGGAAGTGCGCTTCGGCATCAAATTCGCGATAGGCAGGCGTCAGGCGCACGCCGGATTCCGCAATCAGCCCCAGCCCGCGCCACTCGCTGTCGCCCTCAACGCTAAACACGTCGGCTATCGCCTGCTGTGCTCGTTCATTTCCCGCATCGGGCACCACGCGGCGGTACTGGTTTTCGACCGCGCTCAGGGACGCTATTTTCTGCTCAACCAGCATGGCTACGCCTTGCAGTAGATCAAGCGGTTCGAAACCAGCCACCACTAACGGACGATTGTACTGCTCAGCGATAAAACCGTAGGCGTCTGTGCCAATTACCATGCTGACGTGGCCCGGCGCCAGAAACGCATCGATGCCGTTGTCTGGCTCTTCGAGCAGGCTGCGCAGCGTGGGAATGAGCGTAATATGCTGGCAGAAAAAGAAAAAGTTAGTGACGTTGCGCGCTTTCGCCTGCTGCAGCGTGATGGCCGTAGCGGGCATGGTGGTTTCAAAACCCAGCCCGAAAAAGACGACCTTGCGCTCAGGGTTAGCCTCTGCCAGCGTCAGAGCATCCATCGGCGAGTAAACGATCCGCACGTCCGCGCCGCGCGCCTTCGCCTGCAGCAGCGAGCCGTTTTTCCCCGGCACGCGCATCGCGTCGCCAAAGGTGCAGAAAATGACGTGGGGCTGGCCGGCAATTTCGATGCAGCTGTCGATACGCCCCATCGGCAAAACGCACACCGGGCAGCCGGGGCCGTGAATAAACTCGATGTTCTCCGGCAGCAGCTGGTCGAGGCCAAACTTGAAGATGGCGTGCGTGTGCCCGCCGCACACCTCCATGATCCGCAGCGGCCTTTTGTTCGTGTAGTCCAGCAGCGCCGCGCGCGTTTTCAGATGTCCGATAAGCTGCATCACCTGTTCTGGCGCGCGGTATTCATCAACGTAACGCATAGGCTAGCGCTCCTCGCCGTACAGGAGCGCGCCCACGTCCGGCTCCACGTCAAACATGTTTTGCAGCGCGTCCAGCGTGTCGCGGGCTTCCGCTTCGTTAATCACGCTCATCGCAAACCCCACGTGGACCAGCACCCACTGGCCGAGGCGCGACGCGCCCGTCTCATCGGTGCTGCCCACCAGCGTCAGGTCGACGTCGCGCAGGATGCCGCAAACCTCCACTTTAGCCTGATTGCCGTCGAGGGAATGGATTTGTCCCGGTACGCCTATGCACATCGTTCGCTCTCCAGCCAGTCCAGCCAGGCGTCCATGCCGTCGCCGCGCGTGGCGGAAACCAGCAGGATGTGAATGTCCGGGTTCACCTCGCGGGCATAGGCAAGGCACTTATCCACGTCGAAGTTCAGGTACGGCAGCAGGTCAACTTTGTTCAGCAGCATGAGGGAGGCGGCGGCGAACATTTGCGGGTACTTCAGCGGCTTGTCCTCCCCTTCGGTCACGGAGAGCACAGCCACTTTATGCCGTTCGCCGAGGTCGAAGCTTGCCGGGCATACCAGGTTACCGACGTTTTCGATAAACAGGATGCCGTTATCCGCCAGCGGCAGGCGAGGGGCGGCGTCGGCAATCATCTGCGCATCCAGGTGGCAGCCCTTGCCGGTGTTAACCTGAATGGCGGGCGTCCCGGTTTCGCG
The DNA here is from genome assembly GCF_014895895.1 of Enterobacter cloacae complex sp. P14RS. Lineage (NCBI taxonomy): Bacteria > Pseudomonadati > Pseudomonadota > Gammaproteobacteria > Enterobacterales > Enterobacteriaceae > Enterobacter > Enterobacter cloacae complex sp. P14RS. The sequence continues at coordinate 93,686 of NZ_JADBQM010000002.1, read as the reverse complement.
GATGCGCGCTGCGTCGTTAACGGTTTGCTGATCGCCTTCGATCACCGCGCAGGAGATGCGTTGGTTCAGCCGTTTGAGGGTTTCGGTCAGCAGGGTGGTTTTACCGGAGCCGGGGCTGGAGACCAGGTTCAGCACCAGCAGTTGACGCGCGGCAAAGCGGGCGCGGTTGAGGGCGGCGATCTGGTTATTTTTGTCCAGCACGTCGATCTCCACCTCCAGCATCTGGCGCTGGCTTATGCCCGGCGCGTGGGTCCCCGCTTCGCCGTGGCCGTAATGCAGGTCGCCCGCGTCGGAACGCTGCGGCGCAAAAGTGATGCCGGTCAGGGCCGCCGCAGGACGCGGGGCGGGGGAAAAGGGCGCGGAGCGAAACGCGGAGTGGGGATGGTGTTCATCCCCTTCTATATACAGGTTGCCTTCAGCGCAACCGCAGGTGCTACACATACATTACTCCTTCTCGATTTCGAGGCGTTGGATCTGCATACCGTCATCCGCCACGATGCGAAGACCCGTGCTCTGACACTGCGGGCAGCGCTGAACCTTTGATGAGAGCAGGGTGACGTACTGCTGGCACTGCTCGCACCAGCACTCCGCCTGCTGCTCGTTGATATGCAGCGCGCAGCCTTCCGCCAGCGTGCCGCGACACACCAGCTCAAAACAAAAGTTCAGGGCGCTGGTCTCGACGCAGGAAAACGCCCCGACCTTCAGCCAGACGCCGGTGACGCGTTTCGCGTGGTTTTGCACTGCCTGCTGTTCGATAAGTTCCAGAGCCCGCTGGCAGAGGGTGATTTCGTGCATGACGCCTCCTCAATGATTTGCGCCAGTAAATGCAATAACGGTGCCAGCTTGATTTGCGTTACGGCGTGACGATGTCAGCGCTGTCGAAATGACACGTCGACACGGCGGCGTTGACAGTGTGTTTTTTGATAAAAATCATTCAAATCAACACATTGAAAACTGGCACGGAATCTGCTTAACAGCCGCTATCTCCATTAACCGGATACCTTCTATGACTATTTGGGAAATTAGCGAAAAAGCGGATTACATCGCGCAGCGCCACCAGCAGCTTCAGGATCAGTGGCACCTCTACTGTAACTCTCTGGTTCAGGGGATCACCCTGTCAAAAGCCCGACTGCACCATGCGATGAGCTGTGCGGCGCAGGGGGATATGCGCTTTGTCCTGTTCGGTCATTTCACGGTCTTTGTGACCCTGGCAGACAGCTTTAACAGCCACACCATCGAGTACTACGTTGAGAATAAAGAGGGTGAAAAACAATGTATTGCGCAGGCGCAGCTGATGGCCGACGGCATGGTTGACGGCTACGTCAGCAACCGCGATCGCCAGCAGGTGCTTGAGCACTATCTGGAGAAAATCGCGCCGGTTTACAACGGTCTCTACGCCGCGGTTGAGCACGACTTGCCGGTCGACCTGAAACAGCTCGTCGCGGGAAAGGCCCCCGCAAATCTTGCCTGATAACCGAATGTCGAAAAGTGTCGATGAGACAGTTTTTCGTCGTCAAAAATGACCATCACCAGAGGATTGCCCGGTGAACCGTTTTGTAATTGCTGACTCGACGGTCTGTATTGGCTGTCGGACCTGTGAGGCGGCGTGTTCGGAAACGCACCGCCTGCACGGGCTGCAGTCCATGCCGCGCCTGCGCGTCATGCGTAATGAGAAAGAGTCTGCCCCGCAGCTCTGCCACCACTGTGAAGATGCCCCGTGCGCGGGCGTCTGTCCCGTCAATGCCATCACCCGCGTCGATGGCGCGGTCCAGCTGAACGAAAGCCTGTGCGTGAGCTGCAAGCTGTGCGGCATCGCCTGCCCGTTCGGTGCCATTGAATTCTCCGGCAGCCGCCCGCTGCATATCCCGGCGAACGCCAATACCCCGAAAGCGCCGCCTGCGCCACCGGCTCCGGCACGCGTGAGCACGCTGCTGGACTGGGTGCCCGGCATCCGCGCTATTGCGGTGAAGTGCGACCTGTGCAGCTTTGACGAACAGGGCCCGGCCTGCGTGCGGACCTGCCCGACCAAAGCGCTGATCCTGGTTAACATCCGCGATATCGCCCGCACCAGCAGGCGCAAGCGCGAGCTGACCATTAATACCGACGTCGGCGATCTTTCGCTTCTGCAGGCGCTTAACGAGGGGGCGAAATGAACGCGATATTTATGATTAACAGCGCCGTGGCGTACTTTGCCGCTGCCGCCGCGCTGGCGCTGGTGTTCTCTTTCCATAAAACCCTGAGCGGCTGGATAGCCGGTATCGGCGGGGCGGTCGGCAGCCTGATGACGCTGGCGGCGGGCGGTGTCGTCCTGCTCGGCGGACAATCCGTGGAAACACTCATGCCGATGATTCGCCATACCGTGGCGATTACGCCGCTGAACGCCATCTGGCTGGTGACCTTTGGCCTGTGCGGGCTGTTTATCAGCCTGTTCAATATTGACTGGCACCGCCATCAGCAGACCAAAGCCAACGGCCTGCTGGTCAATCTGCTGATGGCCGCCGCGGTCTGCACGGTTATCGCCAGCAACCTCGGCGCGCTGGTGGTGATGGCGGAGATCATGGCGCTGTGTGGCGTGTTCCTGACCGGCTGCAGCGCCTCCGGCAAGCTATGGTTTGCGCTCGGACGCCTCGGCACGCTGCTGCTGGCGCTGGCCTGCTGGCTGGTGTGGCAGCGTTTCGGCACCCTGGACTTTGCCGCGCTTAACGGCCAGCCGCTGGGGAACGACGTCTGGCTGCTGGGCGCAGTCGGCTTTGGCCTGCTGGCCGGGATTATCCCGCTGCACGGTTGGGTCCCGCAGGCGCACGCGAATGCCTCTGCGCCCGCCGCCGCGCTGTTTTCGACGGTGGTAATGAAGGTCGGTCTGTTCGGCATTTTGACGATTACCCTGACGGGCGGTCAGCCGCCGCTGTGGTGGGGTGTAGCGCTGCTGATTGCGGGAATGATCACCGCCTTTGTCGGCGGGCTGTACGCCCTGATGGAGCACAACATCCAGCGTCTGCTGGCGTACCACACCCTGGAAAATATCGGGATTATCCTGCTCGGCATGGGCGCGGGCGTCACCGGGCTGGCGCTCAACCAACCGGCGCTGATTGCCGCCGGGTTTGTCGGCGGTCTGTATCACCTTGTCAACCATAGCCTGTTTAAAACCACTCTGTTCCTCGGCGCGGGCAGCGTCTGGTTCCGCACCGGCCATCGCGATATCGAAAAGCTCGGTGGGATTGGCAAAAAGATGCCGATGATTTCACTCGCCATGCTGGTGGGGCTGATGGCGATGGCCGCGCTGCCGCCGCTGAACGGCTTTGCCGGGGAGTGGGTGATCTATCAGTCCTTCTTCGCGCTCGGCCAGAGCGACGCGTTTATCGCGCGGCTGCTCGGCCCGCTGCTGGCGGTGGGCCTGGCGATTACCGGGGCGCTGGCGGTGATGTGCATGGCGAAAGTCTATGGCGTCACCTTCCTCGGCGCGCCGCGTACCCGCGAAGCGGAAAACGCCTGCTGCGCCCCGGTACTGATGGCCACCAGCGTGGTCGCGCTGGCGCTGTGCTGCATTGCGGGCGGAATTGCCGCGCCGTGGCTGCTGCCGCTGCTGGGCCACGCCGTTCCGCTGCCGCTGTCGACGGCGCATACCGTTGCCTCCCAGCCGATGATGGCGCTGCTGCTGATCGCCGGGACGCTCCTGCCGTTCGTGCTGATGCTGTTCTTCAGACGCGACCGTCTCGCCTCCCGCTCTCGCGGCGCGGCGTGGGTCTGCGGTTACGAACACGAGCCGTCAATGGTTATCACCGCCCACGGTTTTGCCATGCCGGTGAAGGAGAACTTTGCCGCCGTGCTGAAGCTGCGCCAGTGGCTTAACCCGCAGGGCTGGGTGCCGGGCTGGCAGAGTGCTGCCGTGCCCGTGCTGTTCCGCCGACTGGCGCTGATCGAGCTGGCGGTGCTGGTAGTGATTGTGATTTCACGAGGAGCCTGACATGAATCTTTTACTGGCAATTCTTCAGGCGCTGGTGCTGTTCGCCGCCGCGCCGCTGCTGTCGGGCATCACGCGCGTGGCGCGCGCCCGAATGCACAACCGTCGCGGGCCTGGCGTGCTCCAGGAGTACCGCGATCTCTTCAAGCTGCTCTCCCGCCAGAGCGTCGCGCCGGATGCCGCAGGCTGGGTGTTCCGCCTGACGCCGTTCGTGATGGTCGGCGTGATGCTCACCATCGCCACCGCGCTGCCGGTGGTCACGGTAGGCTCGCCGCTGCCGGTGCTCGGCGATCTGATTACGCTCATCTACCTCTTCGCTATCGCGCGCTTCTTCTTTGCGATTGCCGGGCTGGATACCGGGAGCCCGTTTACCGGCATCGGCGCCAGCCGCGAGGCGATGCTCGGCGTGCTGGTTGAGCCGATCCTGCTGCTGGGGCTGTGGGTGGCCGCGCAGGTTGCAGGTTCGACCCACATCAGTTTTATCACCGACACCGTTTACCACTGGCCGGTGGCCCGCTCCATCCCGCTCGTGCTGGCACTCTGCGCCTGCGCGTTCGCCACGTTTATTGAGATGGGCAAGCTGCCGTTCGATCTCGCGGAAGCGGAGCAGGAGCTGCAGGAGGGGCCGCTCACCGAGTACAGCGGCTACGGCTTCGCGGTGCTGAAGTGGGGCATCAGCCTTAAGCAATTGGTGGTGTTGCAGATGTTTGTGGGCGTTTTCTTCCCGTGGGGGCAGATGACGCACTTCTCTGCAGGCGGCCTGCTGCTGGCCGTGGTGGTTGCCGCCCTCAAGCTGCTGGTCGGCGTGCTGGTCATCGCCCTGTTTGAAAACAGCATGGCGCGCCTGCGTTTTGCGGCAACCTCGCGCATCACCTGGGCCGGTTTTGGTTTTGCATTTTTAGCGTTCGTCTCCTTGCTGGTGGCGTGATTAAAGAGAGTGTTTATGTCTGAAGAAAAGAAAGGTCAGCAGTATCTCGCCGCGTTGCATCAGGCTTTCCCCGGCGTGGTGCTGGAGGAGTCCTGGCAAACCAAAGATCAGATCACCATTACCGTGAAGGTGAACTACCTGCCGGAAGTGGTGGAGTTTCTCTATTACCAGCAGGGCGGCTGGCTGTCGGTGCTGTTCGGCAACGACGAGCGCCAGCTGTGCGGTAACTACGCGGTGTACTACGTGATGTCGATGGAGCAGGGCGAGAAGTGCTGGCTCACCGTGCGCGTCGAAGTCGACCCGAATAAGCCGGAATACCCGTCCGTGACGCCGCGCGTTCCTGCCGCCGTCTGGGGTGAGCGCGAGGTGCGCGACATGTACGGCCTGGTGCCGGTCGGCCTGCCGGACGAGCGTCGTCTGGTGCTGCCGGACGACTGGCCGGATGAACTCTATCCGCTGCGCAAGGACAGCATGGATTACCGCCAGCGTCCGGCCCCGACCACCGACAGCGAAACCTACGAGTTCATCAACGAGCTGGGCAGCAAGAAGAACAACGTGGTGCCGATCGGCCCGCTGCACGTCACCTCCGACGAACCGGGCCACTTCCGCCTGTTCGTCGACGGCGAAAATATCATCGATGCCGACTACCGCCTGTTCTACGTCCACCGCGGCATGGAGAAGCTGGCGGAAACCCGCATGGGCTACAACGAGGTCACGTTCCTCTCAGACCGCGTGTGCGGCATCTGCGGCTTCGCCCACAGCACCGCCTACACCACCTCGGTGGAAAACGGCATGGGGATCGTGGTGCCGGAGCGCGCGCAGATGATCCGCGCCATTCTGCTGGAGGTGGAGCGCCTGCACTCGCACCTGCTGAACCTCGGCCTGGCCTGCCACTTCGTCGGCTTTGACTCCGGGTTTATGCAGTTCTTCCGCGTGCGCGAAGCGTCGATGAAGATGGCGGAGATCCTCACCGGGGCGCGTAAAACTTACGGCCTGAATCTGATCGGCGGGATCCGCCGCGACCTGCTGAAAGACGACATGATCAAGACCCGCCAGCTGGCGCAGCAGATGCGCCGGGACGTGCAGGATCTGGTGGACATGCTGCTCAGCACGCCAAACATCGAGCAGCGCACCGTCGGGATTGGTCGCCTCGATCCGGAAATTGCCCGCGACTTCAGCAATGTCGGCCCGATGGTGCGCGCCAGCGGCCACGCCCGCGACACCCGCGCCGATCACCCGTTCGTCGGCTACGGCCTGCTGCCGATGACCGTCCACAGCGAACAGGGCTGCGACGTTATTTCTCGCCTCAAGGTGCGTATCAACGAGGTCTACACCGCCCTGAACATGATCGACTTTGGTCTGGACAACCTGCCGGGCGGCCCGCTGATGGTGGAGGGCTTCACCTACATCCCGAACCGCTTTGCCCTCGGCTTTGCCGAAGCGCCGCGCGGGGACGACATCCACTGGAGCATGACCGGCGACAATCAGAAGCTTTACCGCTGGCGCTGCCGCGCGGCGACCTACGCCAACTGGCCAACCCTGCGCTACATGCTGCGCGGCAACACGGTTTCCGACGCGCCGCTGATCATCGGCAGCCTCGATCCGTGCTACTCCTGCACCGACCGCATGACGGTGGTGGACGTGCGCAAGAAGAAAAGCCAGGTGGTGCCGTACAAAGAGCTTGAGCGCTACAGCATCGAGCGCAAGAACTCGCCGCTGAAATAAGGACACGCCATGTTTACCTTTATCAAAAAAGTAATCAAAACCGGCGCGCAGACCAGCAGCTATCCGCTGGAGCCGATCCCGGTGGATAAAAACTTTCGCGGCAAGCCGGTGCACAACCCGCAGCAGTGCATCGGCTGCGCGGCCTGCGTCAACGCCTGCCCGTCGAACGCCTTAACGGTGGAAACGGATCTTAAAACCGGCGAGCTGGCCTGGCAGTTTAACCTCGGGCGCTGCATCTTCTGCGGCCGCTGCGAGGAGGTTTGCCCGACGGTCGCCATTCGACTTTCTCAGGAGTACGAACTGGCGGTGTGGAAAAAAGAGGATTTTCTCCAGCAGTCGCGCTTCGCGCTGTGCAATTGCCGCGTCTGCAAGCGTCCGTTCGCCGTGCAAAAAGAGATCGACTACGCCATCGCGCTGCTGCAGCACAACGGCGACGCCCGCGCAGAGCATCACCGCGAAAGCTTCGAAACCTGCCCGGAGTGTAAGCGCCAGAAATGCCTGTTGCCGTCTGACCGCATTGATATTACCCGCCATATGAGAGAGGCCAGCTGATGGAAAACTTACTCGGCCCGCGCGACGATAACGGCATTCCGGTGCCGCTGACGGTGGAGGAGTCCATCGCCAGCATGAAGGCGTCGCTACTGAAAAAAATCAAACGCTCGGCCTACGTTTACCGCGTGGACTGCGGCGGCTGCAACGGCTGTGAGATCGAGATCTTCGCCACCCTGTCGCCGCTGTTTGACGCCGAGCGCTTCGGCATCAAAGTGGTGCCGTCCCCGCGCCATGCGGACATTCTGCTGTTTACCGGGGCGGTGACCCGCGCCATGCGATCGCCCGCGCTGCGCGCCTGGCAGTCCGCGCCGGATCCGAAAATCTGCATCTCCTACGGCGCCTGCGGCAACAGCGGCGGCATCTTCCACGATCTTTATTGCGTCTGGGGCGGCACCGATAAAATCGTGCCGGTGGATGTCTATATTCCGGGCTGCCCGCCGACGCCTGCCGCCACGCTGTACGGCTTTGCGATGGCGCTCGGCCTGCTGGAGCAGAAGATCCACGCCCGCGCACCTGGCGAGATCGACAACCAGCCCGCGGCCATTCTGCATCCGGACATGGTCCAGCCGCTGCGCGTGAAGGTGGACCGCACGGCGCGCAGGCTGGCGGGCTATCGTTATGGGCGTCAGATTGCCGACGATTACCTGCGCCTGCTGAGCCAGGGCGACCATCAGGTGGCGCGCTGGCTGGAGGCGGAAAACGATCCGCGTCTCAATGAGATCGTGGCAAACCTGAACAGCATTGTGGATGAGGCGCGTATCCGATGAGTGAAACGGTGGTGTTCAGCCAGCTGAGCCGTAAGTTTATTGATGAGAACGATGCCACGCCGGATGCGGCGCAGCAGGTGGTCTATTACAGCCTGGCGATTGGGCACCACCTCGGGGTGATCGACTGTCTGGAGGCGGCGCTAACCTGCCCGTGGACGGAATACCTGGCGTGGATCGCCACGCTGGAGGAGGGCAGCACCGCGCGGCGCAAGATGGAGGGCGTGCCGAAGTATGGCGAGATCGTCATCGACGCCAACCATATCACGATGCTCGCTAATGCCTTTGACGCGGCGCTCGGCAGGCAAACCCCGGCGCAGCAGGCGTGGAGCAAAACGCTGCTCGGCATGCTGCACGATATTCATCAGGAGAGCGCCATCTACCTGATGGTGAGGAGATTACGTGACTGACGTTTTACTGTGTGTCGGCAACAGCATGATGGGCGACGACGGCGCGGGCCCGCTGCTGGCGGAGATGTGCGCCGCGAACCCGCAGGGCGATTGGGTGGTAATCGACGGCGGTAGCGCGCCGGAAAACGATGTGGTCGCCATTCGCGAGCTGCGTCCGGAAAGGCTGTTGATTGTCGATGCCACCGATATGGGGCTCAACCCGGGCGAGATCCGCCTGATTGACCCGGACGACATCGCCGAGATGTTTATGATGACCACCCACAATATGCCGCTGAACTACCTGGTCGATCAGATTAAAGACGACGTGGGCGAGGTGCTGTTTTTGGGGATCCAGCCGGACATTGTCGGGTTTTATTACCCGATGACGCCGCCGGTGAAGGCGGCGGTGGAGGAGGTGTATTCGCGGCTGGCGGGGTGGGTTGGGGATGGAGGGTTTTCTCCGCTCTGAGCAGTGCCGGGTGGCGGCTACGCCTTACCCGGCCTACAAAACCGTAGGCCCGGTAAGCGCAGCGCCACCGGGCAACAGGCTACGCCAGATCCGCCCCGTTACTCGCAATCACCTTCTTATACCACCAGAACGATTTCTTGCGCTTGCGGTCCAGCGTGCCGTTCCCGGCGTCGTCGCGGTCAACGTACACAAACCCGTAGCGCTTGCTCATCTCCCCCGTTGAGGCCGACACCAGGTCGATGCAGCCCCAGGTGGTGTAGCCCATCAGCGGCACGCCGTCCTCAATCGCATCGCCCATCGCGCGGATATGCTCGCGCAGATAGCTGATGCGGTAGTCGTCGTTGATCTCGCCGTTTTCATCAATGACGTCCTTCGCTCCCAGGCCGTTTTCCACCAGGAACAGCGGCTTCTGGTAGCGGTCGTACATCATGTTCATGGTGATACGCAGGCCGAGCGGATCGATGCCCCAGCCCCACTCGCTTACCTGAATATGCGGGTTACGCAGGGACTTCACGATGTTTGCCGCGCTGGTGTTGCCCGCGTTCATGTCCGCCGACGCGCAGCGCGAGGCGTAATAGCTGAACGAGACAAAGTCGACGGTGTTTTTCAGCAGTTCGTCGTCGCCGGGATCTTTCACAATCACAACGCCTTTTTCGCGGAACACGCGGGCGGAGTAGGCCGGATAGCTGCCGCGCGCCTGCACGTCGATAAAGAACAGGTTCTCTCGGTCTTTCTCCAGCGCCATCCACACGTCTTCCGGCTTGCAGGAGTACGGGTAGAAGTTACCGCCAGCCAGCATGCAGCCGACCTGGTTTTCCGGGTTCACCTCGTGAGCGATTTTTGTCGCCAGCGCGCTCGCCACCAGCTCGTGATGCGCGGCCTGGTATTTCACCTGATCCTCGTTTTCACCTTCCTCAAACACCAGCCCCGCGCCGGAAAACGGGCTGTGCAGCATGATGTTGATTTCGTTGAAGGTCAGCCAGTATTTCACCAGCCCGTTAAATTCCTCGAAGCAGGTGCGGGCGTAGCGGGCGAAGAAATCGACCATCTTACGGTTGCGCCAGGAGCCGTACTCCGTCACCAGGTGCATCGGCACGTCGAAGTGGCAAAGCGTTACCAGCGGCTCAATGTTGTACTTTTTGCACTCCTCGAACACCGCGCGGTAGAAGGCGATGCCCTCTTTATTTGGCAGCGGCTCGTCGCCGTTCGGGTAGAGGCGGCTCCAGGCAATCGAGGTGCGGAACACCGTAAAGCCCATCTCCGCCATCAGGGCGATGTCCTCTTTATAGCGATGGTAAAAATCAATCGCCTCGTGGCTCGGGTAAAACTCATCGTCACGCAGCGAAAAACGCTTTTCCTTACCCAGCTTCACCGCCAGGCGGTTCGCGCCGTGGGGGATCATATCGACCGTCGTCAGTCCTTTGCCGCCTTCACGGTAAGCACCTTCACTCTGGTTGGCGGCAAGCGCGCCGCCCCATAAAAATCCTTGTGGAAAAACAGACATTCTTACCTCGCTTTCAATTTATGCTTTTGCTGCGTTGTTCTGTACCGGTGCGGTCTGCAGGGCGCGCGCTTTTTCAGCCTCGTCTTCGACCGGGATATCCTCAAACCCTAACAGCAGGGTCAGAACAAATGACAGCACCACGGCCAGCCCCATTACGCCAAACACCCAGATGATGGTCATCGGGTTGGCCGGGTCGAAGAACTGCACGCTGGTAAACAGCCCCGGCGCCGCCATCGAGTGGCTGGCAAGGCCTGCCATACCCGCCACCGCGCCGCAGATAAAACCGCTGATCAGGCTCGCAATCAGCGGACGCTTCAGGCGTACCGCTACGCCGTACAGGGCCGGTTCAGAGATCCCCGCCATGATGGCGGAGGCCGCCGCGGCCAGCGCCGTCTGGCGCAGTTCCGGGTTTTTCGTTTTCCATGCCACCGCCAGCGACGAGCCGCCGAGCGACAGGTTGGCGCCGATTTCTGACGGCATCACCATTCCTTCTTTGCCCGTTTCGGCAATGGTCTGAATGATGGTCGGCGTAAACACGCGGTGCATCCCGGTCATCACCAGCAGCGGCCACAGTGCGCCCATGATGGCGACGGAGAGCCAGCCCAGGTAGCCGTGAATGGTGTAAACCAGCGCGGAGATGGCGCTACCGATCCAGATCCCCAGCGGGCCAATCAGCACGATGGCGAGCGGGGCGGCAATCAGCACGATCAGCATCGGCTTGAGGAAATTTTTGGTCACCGCCGGGGTGATGCGATCCACCCAGCGTTCGATATACGACAGGCACCAGGTCATGACCAGCGCCGGGATGACGGTATAGGTGTATTTCACCGCCGTCACCGGAATAAAGGCGAACTCAACGTGCTCGCCCTGCGCGGCTTTCGCCATTAGCTCGATGAAGCTCGGGTGCACCAGCACGCCCGCGATGGCAATCGCCAGCGACATGTTGGTTTTAAACTTCACCGCCGCCGAGGCCGCCACCATCAGCGGCAGGAAGAAGAACGCCCCGTCGCCGATGACGGTTAAAATGGTGAGCGTCGGCGCGCCTTTTTCCAGCACGCCAGTCATTTCGAGGATCATCGCCAGCAGCTTGACCATCGAACCGCCGATGATCGCCGGGATCAGCGGCGACATGGTGCCGATCAGCGCGTCGAGGATCCCGGCACCAATGCGGCGTAACGTCAGCTTCTGCGGGCCTTCCGGTACCACGGGCTGCAGGTCAACGGGCAGCAGGCTCACTACTTCGCGGTACGCCTGTGAAACCGTGTTGCCAATAATCACCTGGCACTGGTTGTCGTTACGCACCACGCCAAGCACGCCGCTGACGCTTTTCAGGCGCGCAACGTCGGTAAGATTTTCGTCTTTCAGAACGAAACGCAGGCGCGTCATGCAGTGGGTGACGGCGACGATGTTCTCTTTGCCGCCCAGCGCGCTGATAACGTCGTTTGCCAGCGCAGCGTAGTTTTTGGCCATCGGATCTGTTCCTGTTATCGTTGTGTGAAATGTAGGAAACCGGTTCCACATAATCATCATGAGTTTCTTTTGTTGAAACAAGACCGCTTTTTGGACATTTTTTCTTTTCGTGATGAAGATCGCAGTGGGGTGTAGAAAGCGTGACGCCGTCGCTGCGACAATTTTTTCGCGGTGCAGTACACTGCCCGCATGAGTTTCGGATGGAAGAACAATATGACCACGATGCTGGAAGTGGCGAAGCGGGCAGGCGTGTCGAAAGCGACGGTTTCCCGGGTGTTGTCGGGCAACGGCTACGTTAGCCAGGAGACCAAAGACCGGGTTTTTCAGGCCATTGAAGAGAGCGGCTATCGCCCGAACTTGCTGGCGCGAAACCTGGCGACCAAACGCACCCAGACGCTTGGGCTGGTAGTGACCAACACCCTGTATCACGGCGTCTACTTTAGCGAGCTGCTGTTTAACGCCGCGCGGATGACGGAAGAAAAAGGGCGGCAGCTGATCCTCGCCGACGGCAAGCACAGCGCCGAAGAAGAGCGCGAGGCGATCCAGTATCTGCTGGATATGCGCTGCGATGCGGTAATTATCTACCCGCGTTTTCTGAGCGTGGAAGAGCTGGACGAGCTCGTCGAGAAATGCGAGCAGCCGATTATGGTGCTTAACCGCCGCCTGCGGAAAAACAGCAGCCACAGCGTCTGGTCCGATCATAAAGCCTCGTGTCAGGACGCGGTGTCGCAGCTGATTGCGAAAGGGCACCGGGAGATTGCCTTTATCACCGGTTCGCTGGATTCCCCCACCGGGGTTGAGCGTCTTTCCGGTTACAGGGATGCGCTGGCGCAGCACGGTATTGCAGCGCGTGACGCGCTAATCGCCGAAGGGAAGTGGAACCCGGCCAGCGGCGCGGCGGCGGTCACTCAACTCCTCTCCCGCGGCGAACCGTTTACCGCGCTGGTGGCGAGCAACGACGATATGGCGATCGGCGCCATTAAGCAGCTGCACGACAGCGGCGTCGCCACCCCGGACGCGGTGTCCGTTATCGGCTTTGACGACGTGGCGATTGCGCCCTACATCGTGCCGTCGCTCTCCAGCGTGCGTATTCCGGTGACGGCGATGATCCAGGAGATCGTCAGTCGCCTGATTTTTATGCTCGACGGCGGAGAGTTCAAATATCAGCAAACCTTTTCTGGCGAGCTTGTCCTGCGCGACTCCGTTACCGATGGTCCGCACCGCTGACGTCGACATCTGTCATCGTCACTAATGACGATGACAGAAACGCTGCGTTTTCATTATTGTTAAAAATCAGTGGGTTAAATATTGGCACGGTTTGTGAATAGCTTCGCGCATAACAGTTATGCCGGAGAAGCAGATGAACCGTTTTATTATGGCCGATGCCAGCAAGTGCATTGGTTGCCGTACCTGTGAAGTGGCGTGCGTGGTTTCCCACCAGGCGGAGCAGGATTGCGCCTCTCTCACTCCCGATACCTTCCTGCCGCGCATTCACGTCATTAAAGGTGTGAATATTTCCACCGCCGCCATCTGTCGCCAGTGCGAAGATGCGCCGTGCGCGAACGTCTGCCCGAACGGGGCGATTAAGCGCGAGAAGGGCTTTGTGCACGTGATGCAGGAGCGCTGCATCGGCTGCAAAACCTGCGTGGTGGCCTGTCCGTATGGCGCGATGGAGGTGGTTGTCCGCCCGGTGGTGCGCAACAGCGGCATGGGGCTGAGCGTGCGGGCAGAGAAAGCCGAAGCCAATAAATGCGATCTTTGCTATCACCGCGAAGCCGGCCCGGCCTGTATGGAGGCCTGCCCGACGCACGCGCTGGTCTGCGTGGATCGTGACAAGCTTGAGCAGATGAGCGCAGAAAAACGCCGTCGCGCGGCGTTCGACACCTCGTCATCGCTGCTGTTTTAAGCTGCGATGAGCGTTAACGGCGTACTGCTTCGGGTGCGCGGCAAAGTGCAGGGCGTGGGGTTTCGGCCCTTCGTCTGGCAGCTGGCGCACCGGCTGAAGCTTGTGGGCGATGTCTGCAACGACGGAGAGGGTGTCCTGGTGCGTCTCGCGGGTAATGGGGGGGACTTTACCGCGAGGCTGCATCAGGACTGCCCACCGCTGGCACGCATCGATCGCGTTGAAACGCAGCCGTTCACCTGGGCGGACATGCCTGAGGACTTTACCATCCGCCACAGCGATCGCGGGGCGATGGATACGCAAATCGTACCGGATGCCGCCACCTGCCCGGCGTGTCTGGCTGAAATGCGCGATCCCCGCGAGCGCCGCTATCGTTACCCGTTTATCAACTGCACCCACTGCGGGCCTCGGTTTACCATTATCCGCGCCATGCCGTACGACCGTCCGGCCACGTCGATGGCCGCATTCCCGCTCTGCGCGCCGTGCGAAACCGAGTACCGCAACCCGGCCGACCGCCGCTTCCACGCCCAGCCGGTGGCCTGCCCGGACTGCGGGCCGCAGCTGGAATGGCGAGCCGGAGATGCTGTTGCCATACGCGAGTCGGCTTTACGCGCGGCGGTGTCGATGCTGAAAGGCGGCGGCATTGTCGCGGTGAAAGGGCTGGGCGGTTTCCACCTCGTTTGCGACGCGCTGGATCCGCAGGCGATACAGAAACTGCGAATGCGCAAGCAGCGCCCGACGAAGCCGCTGGCGGTGATGCTACCGGATGCGGACGATCTGCCGGAGACGATACAGACGCTGTTACGCTCGCCCGCGGCACCGATCGTGCTGACGCCGAAAGCTTCGCTTCCCGCGTTTCCCGAGGAAATTGCCCCAGGGCTCGACTGCGTTGGCGTGATGCTGCCCGCGAACCCGCTCCAGCATCTTTTGCTGATGGACTGCCGGCGCCCGCTGGTGATGACCTCCGGCAACCTCTGCGGCAGGCCGCCTGCCGTCACCAACGCGCAGGCGCTGGAGGATCTCAGCGGCATCGCGGACGGCTTCCTGCTGCACAACCGCGACATCCTGCAGCGCATGGATGATTCGGTGATGGATCGGGATGGCGCTATCCTGCGTCGTGCCCGGGGTTTTGTGCCCGATGCCGTCACGTTGCCCGCGGGTTTTGAGAATATCCCCGCCATGCTGTGCACCGGTGCAGAGATGAAAAATACCTTCTGCCTGGTGCGCGGCAACCAGGCGGTGCTGAGCCAGCACTTTGGCGATCTGAGCGACGAGGGCGTAGAGGCGCAGTGGCGCAGCGCGCTCTCGACGATGCAGGGCATCTACGCTTTCCAGCCTGATAAGCTGGTGTGCGATGCCCATCCGGGGTATCGCGCGCGCCGGTGGGCGCAGGAGCAGGCGCTGCCCGTCGAAACCGTGCTGCATCATCACGCTCACGCGGCGGCGTGCCTGGCGGAGAACGGCTGGCCGCTCGGCGGCGGAGACGCTATCGCTCTGACGCTGGACGGGATCGGCATGGGCGAGAACGGCGCGCTGTGGGGCGGAGAGTGCCTGCGGGTGAACTATCTCGACTGCGAACGGCTCGGCGGCCTGCCTGCCGTGGCGCTGCCGGGCGGCGATCTGGCGGCAAAGCAGCCGTGGCGTAATCTGCTCGCCCACTGCCTGGCGTTTGTCCCGGACTGGCAACGCTACCCGGAAACGCGAGCGGTTCAGCGCCACAGCTGGCCGCTGCTGGCAACGGCGATCCAGCGTGGCATCAACGCGCCGCAGGCGTCGTCCTGCGGTCGTTTGTTTGACGCGGTCGCCTGCGCGCTGGGCATTGACACGCAGCGCTACGAAGGCGAGGCAGCGTGCAGGCTGGAGGCGCTGGCATCGCAGTGCGCGGGCGTTGACCATCCGGTGATTCTGAAAGCGAATAACCTTGCGCTGTTCTGGCAGCAGTGGCTGAACTGGCAGGCGGAGCCCTGCGAGCGCGCGTGGGCGTTTCACGACGCGCTGGCAAAAGGGCTGGCTCAGCTCGCCGCGCGCCATGCCCGACGCTTATCGATTTCGACAATCTGCTTCAGCGGCGGCGTGTTGCACAACCGCCTGCTGCGCGCGCGCCTGCGTCATCATCTCTCTGACTTTACGCTTCTTTTTCCTTCGCGCCTGCCCGCAGGTGACGGAGCGATCTCCTTCGGGCAGGCGGTGGTTGCCGCTGCCCGGTCATGTTCAAAAAGGATTTAAAATGTTACGACTGTTACGCAACGAACCTCGCGCCGCGCTTCTGCTGCTGGCTCTGGTAATGGCAAACCTGCTGGCCTGGGGATGGGCATGGCACTCTTTTAGCGGCAGCACGGCGCTGATGGCCGCCAGCCTGCTGGCGTGGTGCTACGGGCTGCGCCATGCGGTGGATGCCGACCACATCGCGGCCATTGATACCGTGACGCGTAAGATGATGCAGCAGGGCAAACGCCCGTGCGGGGTGGGGGCGTGGTTCTCGCTGGGGCACTCCACCATCGTGGTGCTGGCCTCCATTGCCATCGCCGCCACCGCCACGGCGTTTCAGAAAAACATGGAATGGTTCCACGAAACCGGCAGCCTGATTGGCACTGCGGTATCCGCTACTTTCCTGCTGGCGATGGCGCTGGTGAATATGGTGATCCTGCGCGGCGTCTGGCGCAGTTTCCAGGCGCTGAAAAAGGGCCAGACGGTGCAGGGTGACGTCACTCTGCCTGCCCAGGGGGGCGTTATGAACTGGCTGTTCGGTAAAACCTTCCGCCTCGTCAATAAAAGCTGGCAGATGTATCTGGTGGGTTTCCTGTTTGGCCTCGGCTTCGACACGGCCACCGAAATTGGCGTGCTGGGGATCTCCGCCGCCAGCGCCTCCAGCGGGATGTCCGTGTGGTCAATCATGATCTTCCCGGCGCTCTTCGCCAGCGGCATGGCGCTGGTGGATACGCTCGATAACCTGCTGATGGTCGGTGCCTACGGCTGGGCGTTTGATAAACCGCAGCGCAAGCTCTACTACAACATGACCATCACCGGCACCTCTGTGGTGGTTGCGCTGTTTATCGGCGGGCTGGAAGCGCTGGGCCTGCTGATGGATAAATTTGCCCTCAGTGGCGGCATCTGGGATCTGATCGGCGCGGTAAATGACAACCTGGGCAACGCCGGATTTGTGGTTGTCGGGCTGTTTGTTGCCTGCTGGCTCATCTCCATGGCCAACTATCGCTGGCGCGGCTACGACGCGCTGGTGGTGCGCTCCTGAACTCCCCACCCTGTTTTACCCGGCGGCGCTACGCTTGCGCGGGTCTGCATGTAGGCCGGGTAAGCGGAGCGCTACCCGGCAATACGAGGGTTAAGCAGGCAGCGATTTCAGCAGGGCGAAGGCCTCCTTCATCCGGTCTTCGCTGACGACAAAGGCGCGCATCTGACCGTCTGCATCGGTGCCGCGCGCCACCATTCCCTGTGGTTCGAGGGTAATTTGCCAGTTCAGATCCTGACGCTGCGTTTCACCTGCAAGATGCAGCGGCAATTCCGGCGTTTTGACCTTTACCAGCATGGCGGGTAATTTCAGCGGCGCGCTGCCGCCGAGCAGGTTTTTTGCCAGATACATGGCGCTTAATTGTATCGGCTGCAGGAAGGGCAGCACCTGGCCGTTAATTTCCGCGCAGTCGCCCAGGGCATAAATATCCGGCCGCGTGGTTTGCAGGTAGCTATTTACCTTCACGCCGCGGTTTATTTCAGCCCCTGCGCGATGCGCCAGCGCGGTTTCCGGGCGCAGACCCGTCGCGGCAACCACCGCATCCACTTCTAGGCTGCGGCTTCGGTCGAGCGTGGCACGGATACCGCCTTCGGTTTTGCTCAGGCTTTGTAGCTGCGATTTCAACATCAGATGCACGCCCATATAAGTCAGACGATGCTGTAAGCGACTGCTTACTTCTGCCGGCATCAGCGCCGACAGAATGCTCGCTGCGTGGTCAACCAGGGTCACGGATTTTCCCGCCCGACAGAAGTCCATCGCCAGCTCGGTGCCGATCAGCCCGCCGCCGACAATCATCACCCGTTGCGCATCGCGTAACAGGGTTTCGCTGCCCTGATACTCCTGCTGGCTGTTGAGGGTAATCATCAGCTCGCGGCCCTCAACCGGCGGCACAAACGCAGATGCCCCGGTCGCCAGCACCAGCCTGTCGTACTGCCAGGTATGATCTTTCGCTTTCACCACATGGGCGTCGGCGTCAATATCCGTAACCCAGGTGTACGGAAACAGGCGCAGGTTGAACTGCTCTGCGAACTCCCCCGCCGTCTGGCGGGTGAGTTCGTCGGCGCGCTGATTCTGGCTGATGACGTGGCTTAAATCAGGCTTGTTGTACTCGTCCATGCTGTCGGCGGCGATCAGCGTCAACGGCACGTTTGCATCCTGTTTGCGGATATTTTTCACCAGCTGGCGGGCAGCAAAGCCCGAGCCGATGATAACGATGCCGTGGCTCATTTTGCCTCCGTTGCCAGTTCATCAAAGACGTCTTTGCCGAGGGAGCATTCCGGGCAGAGGAAGTTGTCCGGCACCTCGCTCCACGGCGTGCCCGGGGCAACATCCTGCAGCGGCTCGCCCCGTTCCGGGTCGTAAATCCACTGGCATACGCTGCACTGCATGCAAGGCCCGAGGTCGGCAGCGACGGCTTCCGCTTCGGCTTCCGGCGGAACCGCCGCGGCGGGGGCGGTTTCCGGCAGCGGGGCGAGCGCCCACTGACGGGCGATGTCGCGGCCATGCTGGCGGCAGATTTCCAGGGCGTCGATATCCGGACGCCATTTCGCCTTCAGGCTCATGGACATCTCAAAACCTGCATCCTGTAAACGGGTGGAAAGACGGTCTACCGCGCCGCCGCTCCAGCCGTGTGAACCAAAGGCGCTGGCGCGTTTGTTACGAAAGCGCAGGCCGGTCATCTCTTCCACCAGGCCGGCAATCTTCGGCATCATCACGTTATTCATGGTGGAGGTTCCCACCAGCACGCCCTTGGAGCGGAAGACGTTGGTCAATACCTCGTTCTTATCGCTGCGCGCCACGTTGAAGATTTTCACCGCCACGTTCGGGTCAACTTCATTGATCCCCTGGGCAATCGCGTCCGCCATCATGCGGGTGTTGTTGGACATGGTGTCGTAGAAGATAGTGATGCGGTCTTCCTGGTAATCCGCGGCCCACTTCAGATACAGCTCGACGATCTGGGTGGGGTTTTCACGCCACACCACGCCGTGGGAGGTGGCAATCATCTCCACCGGCAGGTTGAAGCCGAGGATCTCGGTAATTTTAGGCGTCACCAGGCGGCTGAACGGGGTCAGGATGTTGGCGTAGTAGCGCTGACACTGTTCGAACAGCTCGGTCTGATCCACTTCATCATTAAACAGGCGTTCGTCGCAGTAGTGCTGGCCGAAGGCGTCGTTGCTGAACAGCACCGCGTCGCCGGTCATGTAGGTCATCATGCTGTCCGGCCAGTGCAGCATCGGGGTTTCGACGAAGATCAGCTGCTTGCCGTTGCCGATATCCAGCGTGTCGCCGGTTTTTACAGTGTGGAAGTTCCACTCTGGATGATGGTGGTGGCCGTTAATTGAATCAATGGCGTTGGTGGTGCAGTAGATTGGGGTATCCGGAATGTGGGACATCAGTTCGGTCAGCGCCCCGGCGTGGTCCTCTTCCGCATGGTTGATGATGATGTAGTCGATGTCATTCAGGTCGATTTCACCGCGCAGGTTCTGCACGAACTCACGGCTGAATTTGTGATCGACGGTATCGATCAGAACGTTTTTACCTTCGCGGATGAGATAGCTGTTGTAGCTGCTGCCGCGCAGCGTTTTGTATTCCGTCCCGTGGAAATCGCGCACTTCCCAGTCACGTTGACCCACCCAATGAATGTTATTTTTAACCAGAATAGACATAGCAACCTCAACTTAATACAGCGTTTTCAAATAAGATGGTTTGCTTATATCAAGTTGCATGCCAACTTTTTAAACTATTAATATTCAATGGGTTGTGATTTAATGCCCCGTAATGAGTAGTCATTATGACTATCCTAAAAAGAGTCAATATGACATTATTCATTGTCAAAATGACAGTGAGGCAGTCATGAGCTTTTCCGTAGACGTCCTGGCGAAGATCGCCATTGAGCTGCAAACCGGTATCGGCCATCAGGACCGCTTTCAGCGCCTGATCTCCACGCTGCGCCACGTGCTGGATTGCGATGCGTCGGCGCTGCTGCGTTACGAAGGGCGGCAGTTTATTCCGCTGGCTATCGACGGCCTGGCGAAGGACGTACTCGGGCGGCGCTTTACGCTGGAGGGCCATCCGCGTCTGGAAACCATCGCCCGCGCGGGCGACGTGGTGCGTTTCCCGGCAGACAGCGATCTGCCCGATCCGTACGACGGTCTGATTCCGGGGCAGGAGAGCCTGAAGGTGCACGCCTGTATTGGCCTGCCGCTGTTCGCCGGGCAGAATCTGATTGGCGCATTAACCCTCGACGGCATGTCGCCGGATCAGTTCGACACCTTCAGCGACGAAGAGCTGCGCCTGATTGCGGCGCTGGCCGCCGGGGCGCTGAATAATGCGCTGCTGATAGAGCAGCTGGAGAGCCAGAATTTTCTTCCCGGTAGCCCGACGGCGTTTGAGCCGGTGGCGCACACCGAGATGATCGGCCTTTCACCGGGCATGGCGCAGCTCAAAAAAGAGATTGAGATTGTCGCCGCGTCCGATCTGAACGTGCTGATCTTCGGAGAGACTGGTACCGGTAAGGAGCTGGTGGCGAAGTCCATCCATGAAGCTTCGCCGCGCGCGGTCAACCCGCTGGTGTACCTCAACTGCGCCGCGCTGCCGGAAAGCGTGGCGGAGAGCGAGCTGTTCGGTCACGTCAAAGGGGCGTTTACCGGGGCCATCAGCAACCGCAGCGGCAAGTTTGAAATGGCCGATAACGGCACGCTGTTTCTTGATGAGATTGGCGAGCTTTCCCTTTCACTTCAGGCCAAGCTGCTGCGCGTATTGCAGTACGGCGACATCCAGCGCGTGGGGGATGACCGCAGCCTGCGGGTGGACGTGCGGGTCCTTGCTGCGACCAACCGGGATCTGCGCGAAGCGGTGCTGGCCGGGCAGTTCCGCACCGACCTGTTCCATCGCCTGAGCGTGTTCCCGCTGTCCGTGCCGCCGCTGCGCGAGCGCGGAGACGACGTGGTGCTGCTGGCGGGTTATTTCTGCGAACAGTGCCGTCTCAAAATGGGGCTGTCCCGCGTGGTGCTTAGCCCGGGGGCGAGAGCGCATCTGCTCAGCTACGGCTGGCCGGGCAACGTGCGCGAGCTGGAGCATGCGATTCACCGCGCGGTGGTGCTGGCGAGGGCGACGCGCTCGGGGGATGAAGTGGTGATTCATGCGCGCCATTTTGCGCTGCATGAGGAAAATGCCCCGACCGTGAAGCCTGCTGTGCCTGAGAGCGCAATCGAAAACCTGCGCGAAGCGACGGAAGAGTTTCAGCGTCAGATGATTACCCGCGCGCTGGAGCTGAATAACCGCAGCTGGGCGGCGTGCGCGCGGGCGCTGGAGATGGACGTCGCCAACCTGCACCGGCTGGCGAAGCGACTTGGGCTGAAGGGTTAAATAATCCCGGCCTGGTAGAAGTCCTGCAGGTTGATAGCGCCGCACAGCCTGCCGTGCTCGTCCACCACCGGTGCGGCGGTGATTTTGCGCTTCATCAGCACCTCTTTGGCTTCAATGGCACGGCTGTCGGCGTTGAGCGTCAGCCCGCCTTTGGTCATGGCGTCAGACACGTTTGTTTCCAGCCTGCCGCCGCCCACCAGCCAGCGGCGCAGGTCGCCGTCGGTGAACACGCCCTTCACGTTTCCGCCGTCATCGCATACCGCCACCAGCCCCAGACCGGTGCGGCTCAGCTCCAGCATCGCGTCCATCACGCTGGTATCGAGTTTGACCTGCGGAATGGCATCGTCAGTGCGCATCAGATGGTGAACCTTATTGAGCAGTCGCGCGCCGAGCGCACCTGCCGGATGCGAACGGGCAAAATCTTCCTCATTGAATCCGCGCGCCTGCATTACCGCCATCGCCAGCGCGTCGCCCATCATCAGGGTGTTAACGGTGCTGGAGGTCGGGGCGAGGTGCATCGGGCAGGCTTCACGCTCAACGGAAATATCCAGCGTCGCTTTGGCGGCCAGCGCCAGCGGCGAGCGGGGTTTCCCGGTCATCGCCAGCAGGGCGACCGATTTTTCCTGCAGGCGCGGAATAATCAGATCCAGCTCTTTGGCCGAACCGGAGTAGGAGATAAACAGCATCACGTCGCGGCTTTCGATCATCCCGAGATCGCCATGCAGTGCCTCTGCCGGATGCACGAAGAACGCCGGGGTACCGGTGCTGGCGAGCGTCGCGGCAATCTTCTTGCCGATATGGCCGGATTTACCGATACCCGCCACAATCACTTTGCCTTCGCAGTGGATAATGGTGTTGGCGGCGCGGACAAAATCCTCGCCCAGACGTTCCGGCAGGCGGCTGGCTTCCTGCAGCTCCAGCATCAGCGTCTGGCGGCCCGTTTCTAACAGAAAATCACTCATCTCTTTCTCCGGTTACGATCACGTCGATCCCTTTCTCTTCCAGCGCTTTTTTGAACGCCGGATCGATACCCGCGTCGGTAATCAGCTTATCAACGCTTTCGAGGCTACAGACAATATTGGGGCTTTTGCGGCCAAACTTCGACGAGTCGGCCATTAAAATCACCTCCCGCGCGGCGTTACACATGGCTTTGCTGACGCTGAACACCTCGTTAAACGTCGTGACGCCTGCGTTCAGGTCGATGCCGTCGGTGCCCATAAACAGTTTATCGAAGCTAAAGTGGTCGAAAGCGTTCTCCGCCAGCTGGCCGTGAAAGGACGCCGATTTTTTGCGGAAGGTGCCGCCGGGCATCAGGATGGTCTGCTCGCTGTCGAACTCCGACAGCGCGTTGACGATGTGCAGGCTGTTGGTCATCACCGTGATGTTGTTGAAGCGGCTGAGCAGGGGGATCATCTGCAGGACGGTACTGCCTGCGTCGAGGATGATGGAATCGCCGTCCTGGATAAATTTGACGGCGGCTTCGGCAATCAGCGCTTTCTGGTGGGTATTGATCAGCGTTTTGTGATCGATTGGCGGGTCCGCTTCGTCCTTGTTGAGCACCACGCCGCCATAGGTGCGAATAACGGCGCCAGAGTTTTCGAGCAATACCAGGTCCTTGCGTATTGTCGTGCCGGTGGTGTCAAAGTAGTGGGCCAGATCCTCTACCGAGCATTTTCCCTGCTTTTGCAGATGCTCGAGAATGGCCGCCTGCCGCTGACGTGGTTTCATAGGCGCTTTGTTCCTTAGGTTGCGAAATGATAATTTCGCAAGTCTATAACTTTCACAACGAAATTATCCATGTTTCAGATTGAGCGCTAATGATAGTGCATTCTGACAGAGTGAATCATGGGGAAAGATCACATCAGGCTGCAATTCCTGTAACAAGAGGCCGTTGATTGCCTGGATTTTGGCCGGACGGGCAAATACCGTCATGCCACGCATGAGGAGGGAATCGCACACCCGGTCGTGCTCGTCCAGCGCTACAGCGACGACCACGCGCGGTTTAAAGCGTCCGCCGGAACGCCCGACGCCGACGCGGCCCTTCTGACACAGCGCATCAAACGCGCGGTTAAACTGGTGGATCTGCCAGCCGCCAAACGCCATCTGGCACAGCCAGGCGAGGGCGGCGACGGTGATGAGTGCGGTTACCATATCGACTCCTTGTTTTGTTCCCTCTCCCGGTGGGAGAGGGTTAGGGTGAGGGCATCAGGCCGCTCGATCAGAACATCACCTGCCCACCGGTCACGTTAATCGACTGCCCGGTGCAGTACGACGCTTTCGGACTGGCGTAAAACAGCAGCATGTTCAGCACGTCCTGATAGTCACACCCGCGCTTCAGCGGCACTTTATCGATGTAGTACTGCTCCACTTCCTCAGCCTTGATGCCGAGCTTGGTGGCGTACTGCGGCAGCAGGGACTGGAACATCGGCGATTTCAGCAGGTTGCCCAGCATCAGCGAGTGCACGGTAATCCCGTATTCGGCCAGATCCAACGCCAGGGACTGCGTCAGCCCCACGCCGCCAAACTTCGCCGCGCTGTACCCGGAGTTGTGCTTGCTGCCCACTTTCCCGGATTTTGAGTTGATCTGAATGATGCGCCCCTGAATCCCGTCGCGGATCATCAGGCGGGAAAACTCGCGGGCGCAAAGGAAATAGCCCACCAGATTCACCTGCAGCGAACGGTCAAAATCCCCCAGCTCGAAATCGCTGATAAACGCCGCTTTCGCAATCCCCGCGCTGTAGACCAGCAGGTCGGTGCGCCCAAAAATCTCGTCCACGCCGCGAGCTAGCGCCATCACGCTCTGCTCGCTGGTGGCGTCGGCACCAAACCCGTACGCCATCCCTTCGCCAAACTCGGTGTTAATGGTGTCCGCCACGCGGGCGGCTTTTTCACTCTGAATGTCCACTACCGCCACGCGGTAGCCCTCTGCGGCAAGCCCACGGCAGAGGAACTCGCCTAAGGTTTGTCCCCCACCAATGACAACGGCAACCTGACTCATGAGATTCTCCTTAATTACGCAACAAATTTTAACGTGCAGCCTGGGGTGACAGCCTGCGGAACCGGGCCATCCACGTGAACCGTACCGGGGTATTCCGCCTGCGGCTGGCCGTCGAAGCGCAGGGTGATGTGGCCGAGCTCGCGCAGGTTTTGCTCGGCCACGTCGCCGACGGCGGTGACGGCATAGCGCGCCTCGCCCAGCTCCAGCTGGCTTCCGGCCTTCAGCTCGCCGTTCAGTTCGCCGTGGCAGTGGATAAAGCAAAACTCTTCGATATCCGCCGGAGCGCCTTCGCGGAAGGTGATCAGCATCTGGTCGCTCAGCGCGTCCGCTGCGCTCTGGCCGATGCGGGTAATGGTGGTCTGGTAAATGACGTTCATTGCAGGAACCTCTTATTGATAGATAAAGCCGGAGACAAACCAGGCAATCAGCACCGTCGGCGCGCCCGTCAGGAAGCGGCTCACCAGCACGGACGGTACGCCCACGCGCACGGTGTCCTGGCGCGCTTCGGCCAGCGACAGCCCCACGGGGATGAAGTCGCACGCCGCCTGGGCGTTAATGGCAAACAGGGCGGGCAGGGCGAGGTGCGGGGGAATGTTGCCCAGACCAATCTGCACCCCTATCAGCACGCCGATGACCTGGGCAATCACCGCGCCCGGGCCGAGGAACGGCGACAGCAGCGGGAAGGAGCAGATCAGTGCCAGCGTCACCAGCCCGAGCGGGTGACTGGCGAGCGGGGCGAGGCCATGGGCAATCCAGTCGCCCAGACCGGACGCCATGATGATGCCGATCAGCGCCGAGACGAACGCCATAAACGGCAGAATCGTTTTCAGCACCGTGTCGATAGTGTCGCGCCCGGACTGGAACAGCACCGCCACGGCGGAGCCCATCCCCATCCCGACCTTCGCCAGCAGGCCGTCGCTCTGCTCGGTGATCTTCTTGCTGGTGTCGTACTCGCGCGGGGCTGCTTTTTGCGGCGCGGCAGTGCCATTCATCAGAGTGATGTTGTCCTCCTTCACGCCCGAGACATAAATGTCCTCAAGGATGTACTGCGCCAGCGGACCGGATTTCCCGGTGGAGTGAATATTCACCGTCGGAATGCGGCGCTTCGGATAGATGCCGCAGCGCAGCGTGCCGCCGCAGTCAATCACCGCCACGCCGATGTCCGCTTCCGGCGGCTCGCCCTCTTTAAAGCCGTCAACCGCTTCCCATCCGGTCAGCTCGCGCAGCTTGTCAACAATCGCCGGGCGCGTGCCCGCGGTGATGTAGACGATCTTTTTGCCTTCGGTGGCGTCGAACTCCAGCGGGCCGCCCCAGCCGCCCGTGCCTTTCTCAATGCGGATCCGGTTCATGCTGTCGCTCCTGAAAGATGGACCTTCTGTTCAAGCTGGATGCCCATTTTTTTCTCGAAAATAGCGGTGGTGAGGTCGGTCACCCAGCCGCGGAAGAAGTTGGTCACCAGGCCAACCAGCAGGTAGCTAACCGCCAGCGGGCCGAGCGGCAGGCCAAGCGTGGTCAGGCCGCTGGCGATCCCGAGATAGACAAACAGCTCTCCGGGGTTGATGTGCGGGAACAGGCCGTTCATCGAGTGGCAGCTGTAGGAGGCGGCGGCGTAGTAGCTCGGCTTGTACTTTTCCGGCATAAAGCGGCCGAGGCTTAAGGTCATCGGGTTACAGAAAACAAAGGTGCCGATGAATGGCAATATCAGGTAGCGGGACAGCGGGTTACCGGCGCAGCGCTGGGCAAAGCGTTCGATGCGCTGCTGGCCGATAAAGTTGATCAGCGCGTTCATGATCACCAGCAGGCTGATCAGCAGGGGCAGGATCCCGGTCACCATGCCGGTGAACACTTCTCCGCCTTTCTGAAACAGCCCGATGAACCACTCGGCGCCGTGGGTAATGGTTTCTATCATTCTTCTCTCCTGTGGGGCTTTTTTGTTTTTGTATAACTGCGGCTAATAATAATCACTTTGAAAGGTTTTAAAGTGTTAGTTAGATCTCACAATGAAAGAAAAATGTATTATTTTGAAAGTTAATTGATGGGGTGAATAATTTTCGGTGGAAAAAAGCGCGGATTTGCGTTGTGGAGGCGCGTACCGCTTCCTTGAGGTGTTGCGGATGCTTTACCATACTGGGTTCTTATCGAACCCGTTAAATGGATGTCTCATGTTCAAGCGTCGTTATGCAGCGCTGTTGCCTGCGCTTATCCTGCTGTCTGCCTGTAGCAGCAAACCTAAGACCGAAGCCGTTCAGCAAACGGCGGGCGCGCCTTCCGGGGGATTCCTGCTGGAGCCGCAGCACAATATGATGCAGATGGGAGGCGACTTCGCGAATAACCCGGCGGCCGAGCAGTTCATTGATAAAATGGTGAGCAAACACGGTTTCGACCGCCAGCAGCTGCATGAAATTTTGTCTCAGGCGAAGCGTCTGGACTACGTTCTGCGCCTGATGGACAGGCAGGCACCGTCCGCCCAGGTGCCGAGCGGGCCGAACGGCGCATGGCTGCGCTACCGCAAACAGTTTATTACCCCGGACAACGTGCAAAACGGCGTGGTGTTCTGGAACCAGTATGAAGATGCGCTCAACCGCGCGTGGCAGGTTTACGGCGTGCCGCCGGAAATCATCGTCGGGATTATCGGCGTAGAGACCCGCTGGGGGCGCGTGATGGGCAAAACCCGCATCCTCGACGCACTGGCGACGCTCTCCTTTAACTACCCGCGCCGCGCGGAGTATTTCTCTTCCGAGCTGGAAACCTTCCTGCTGATGGCGCGCAACGAGCAGGACGATCCGCTCGATCTGAAAGGGTCATTTGCCGGCGCGATGGGCTACGGCCAGTTTATGCCGTCCTCCTATAAGCAGTATGCCGTCGACTTTAACGGGGATGGTCACATTAACCTGTGGGATCCGGTGGATGCCATCGGCAGCGTGGCGAACTACTTCAAAGCGCACGGCTGGACGCCGGGCGGCCAGGTTGCCGTGCAGGCGAACGGCGAAGCGTTTGGTCTGGAAAACGGCTTTAAAACCAAATACAGCGTTGCACAGCTGACGGCGGCAGGCTTAACGCCAACCCAGCCGCTGGGCAATGTTGACCAGGTGAGCCTGCTGCGTCTGGACGTGGGAACCGGCTACCAGTACTGGTACGGCATGCCGAACTTCTACACCATCACCCGCTACAACCATAGCACCCACTATGCGATGGCGGTGTGGCAACTGGGGCTGGCGGTATCGCAGGCTCGCGTCCCGGCGGCGTCGCCGTTTAGTCAGTAACTCGCCTTATTCCGCCCTCTCCCTGTGGGAGAGGGCACCCGCGCGCACCTCTTTCCCGCAGAAACATTTCGCCACACTCCCATGTCACTCCCGCCGTTTACATCTTCATCGCCTTTCATTATTGTTATGTTATAACATTATTTTTGAGTTGAAATATCCATGTCCCTGTTTTCTCTCTCATCCCCGGTTCGGCTGCTGCTGGCGATGGTGCTCATTCTTTTTCTCGGGCTGGCCGTGCGCTGGGCGGTGGCGCTGCCATGATCGTGATGAACGCACTGGTTGCGGGCTACGACCGCCAGCCCGTCACGCGTCCGCTTTCGGGCGTGATTGAACGCGGCAGCATGACCGCGATTATCGGCGCCAACGGCTGCGGCAAATCCACGCTGCTGAAAACCCTCGCCGGATTTATTCCGCCCGTCAGCGGCAGATTTCACTGGCAGGGTAGACGACCGGTAATCGGCTGGCTGGCGCAGCGTCACGCGCTGGAAGCGCAATTTCCGCTGACCGTCCAGGACGTGGTGAGCATGGGCTGCTGGCCCGGAATTTCGCTTTTCGCCGGTTTTCGTCGCGAAGCGCGTCTGCGCATTAGTGGTGCACTTGAGCGCGTGGGGCTGGAGTCGATGGCGCTCTCCACCATTGATGAACTCTCCGGCGGCCAGTTTCAGCGCATGCTTTTTGCCCGCGTGTTAGTACAGCAGGCGCCGCTGGTGATGCTCGACGAGCCCTTCACCGGCGTTGATGAAGCGACCTGCAACGTGCTGATGGACCTGATGCTGGAGATGTATATGCAGGGGCAAACGCTGCTCGCGGTACTGCACGACAGCGAGCGCGTGGCGCGCCACTTCCCGCAGACGCTGCGGCTGGATACTGACGCCCCCCAGTGGAAAACCGAATGGGTGAGGGTGGCATGATCTGGCACACATTCTTCCAGCCGTTTATCGAATTCGGCTTTATGCGCCGCGCGTTGGTGGTTTGCCTGGCGCTCTCCGTCAGCACCACCGCGCTCGGCGTGTTTCTTCAGCTGCGCCGGATGAGCCTGATGGGCGATGCGCTTTCTCACGCCATTTTGCCCGGCGTCGCCGTGGGGTATTTGCTCAGCGGGATGTCGCTGTTGGCTATGACCGTCGGCGGGTTTATCGCCGGGATTGCCGTTGCGCTGGTGGCCGGGCTGGTCAGCCGCCGCACGCCGCTGAAAGAGGATGCCAGCTTTGCCGGTTTTTACCTGGGGTCACTGGCGCTGGGCGTCACGCTGGTATCTCTGCGCGGCTCGAATGTCGATCTGCTGCATCTGCTGTTTGGCTCAATCCTCGCGGTGGACAACGACGCCGCGCTGTTTGTGACCGGCGTGTGCATCTTCACCCTTATCATGCTGGCCCTTTTTTACCGCGGGCTGGTGACGGAGGCGTTTGACACCGCCTGGCTGCAGGTGAATGCCCGCTGGCTACCCGGCGTATTGCACGGTCTGTTTCTGGCGCTGCTGGTCCTGAACCTGGTGGCCGGTTTTCAGGTGCTCGGCACGCTGATGGCCGTCGGGCTGATGATGCTCCCGGCGGTGGCGGCGCGCTGTTGGGTCCGCACCTTACCCGGATTACTCCTGATGGCTGGTATCAGCGGTATTTTCTGCGCGTGGCTGGGGCTAAGCCTCTCCTGGGCGGCAAGTTTACCCGCGGGGCCATCTATTGTGCTGACCGCCAGCGCGCTGTTCTTTATTTCCGTTTTATTTGGCACGCGCAGCAGGCTGGCTGGCAGCCTGCGGGCGCTTTATTAACGCAAGGGGAAACGATGAAAAGTACAGGATTAATCATGGCGCTAGCGCTGGGGATGATGTCGCATAGCGTGATGGCGAAAACGCTGAATGTGGTCACCAGCTTTTCGATACTGGGGGATATCGCACAGGAGGTGGGGGGCGATCGTGTAAACGTGACGACGTTGGTGGGGCCGGACGGCGATCCCCATACCTTCGAACCGTCGCCTAAGGACAGCGCGGCGCTGAGCAAGGCTGACGTGGTCGTGGTCAACGGTTTGGGGCTGGAAGGCTGGCTCGACCGCCTGGTGAAAGCCTCCGGGTTCAAAGGCCAGCTGGTCGTCGCCTCAAACGGGGTGAAA
Source organism: Enterobacter cloacae complex sp. P14RS (assembly GCF_014895895.1). Lineage (NCBI taxonomy): Bacteria > Pseudomonadati > Pseudomonadota > Gammaproteobacteria > Enterobacterales > Enterobacteriaceae > Enterobacter > Enterobacter cloacae complex sp. P14RS. The sequence goes on along the minus strand of NZ_JADBQM010000002.1, from coordinate 64,039 downwards.
ACCCACACGCTTGAGGAAGATGGAAAGACCGTGACCGATCCGCACGCCTGGAACAGCGCGGCGAACGGTGCGCTGTATGCGCAAAATATTCTGAACGGGCTGGTGAAAGCCGATCCGGAAGACAAAGCGGCGCTGGAGGCTTCAGGAAAACCATACATTGCGCAACTGACTCAACTGGACAGCTGGGCCAAAACGCGCTTTAGCCAGATCCCGCAGGAAAAGCGCAAAGTGCTGACCAGCCATGACGCGTTTGGTTATTTTGGCCGCGCTTACGGCGTAACCTTCATGGCACCTCAAGGACTCTCTTCAGAGAGCGAGGCCAGCGCGTCTCAGGTGGCGGAGATTATCAAGCAGATTAAAGCCGACGGCGTGAAAACATGGTTTATGGAAAACCAGCTCGATCCGCGTCTGGTGAAGCAGATTGCGTCGGCGACGGGCGCACAGCCGGGCGGCGAACTTTACCCGGAAGCCCTGTCGGCAAAAGGTGGGGCAGCAGACACCTACGTTAAGGCGTTTCGCCATAATGTCGATACGCTTGCGAACAGCATGAAATAATATTTTTACAGCCGGTGCGCCCGCACCGGCTTTTTTCTGAAGCCCCCTCGTAAAACCTGAAGCGCATCCCCATATCTGACGAGAAAGTGCTATCTTGTGCTGCACGTTTTTCTCAAGCCTGGAGCAAGAATGACTGACCATGAATTGATGCAGCTTAGCGAGATCGTTGGCCTTGCCCTGAAGCAGCGTGGCGCGACTATTACCACCGCGGAATCCTGCACCGGCGGCTGGGTGGCGAAAGCGATTACCGATATCGCCGGCAGTTCCGCCTGGTTTGAACGTGGCTTTGTGACCTACAGTAACGAAGCTAAGGCGCAGATGATTGGCGTGCGCGAAGCCACGCTGGAACAGCATGGCGCGGTCAGCGAACCGGTTGTCATTGAAATGGCCATTGGCGCGCTGAAAGAGGCGCGGGCAGATTACGCCATTTCCATCAGCGGCATCGCGGGGCCGGACGGCGGCAGCGACGTGAAGCCTGTCGGCACCGTCTGGTTCGGGTTTGCCACGTCCAAAGGGGAAGGGATCACCCGTCGGGAGTGCTTCAGCGGCGATCGCGAAAGCGTGCGTCGTCAGGCTACCGTTTATGCGTTAAAAACGCTCTGGCAACAATTTCTACAAAATACTTGATACTGTATGACTATACAGTATAATTGCACCAACAGAACAGAAGTCCATGGTGAAGCGCAGTTGCTTCTCCCGGCATGACAGGAGTAATAATGGCTATCGACGAAAACAAACAGAAAGCGTTGGCGGCAGCACTGGGCCAGATCGAAAAGCAATTCGGTAAAGGCTCCATCATGCGCCTGGGTGAAGACCGTTCCATGGATGTGGAAACTATCTCCACCGGTTCGCTTTCTCTGGATATCGCACTGGGCGCGGGCGGTTTGCCGATGGGGCGTATCGTAGAAATCTACGGTCCGGAATCCTCAGGTAAAACGACGCTGACCCTGCAGGTTGTTGCAGCGGCGCAGCGCGAAGGTAAAACCTGTGCGTTTATCGATGCCGAGCACGCGCTGGACCCGGTCTATGCCCGTAAGCTGGGCGTTGATATCGACAACCTGCTGTGTTCCCAGCCGGACACCGGCGAGCAGGCGCTGGAAATTTGTGACGCGCTGGCACGCTCCGGTGCGGTTGATGTGATCATCGTCGACTCCGTTGCGGCGCTGACGCCAAAAGCGGAAATCGAAGGTGAAATCGGTGACTCTCACATGGGCCTCGCGGCACGTATGATGAGCCAGGCGATGCGTAAGCTGGCCGGTAACCTGAAGCAGTCCAATACGCTGCTGATCTTCATCAACCAGATCCGTATGAAAATTGGTGTGATGTTCGGTAACCCGGAAACCACCACCGGTGGTAACGCCCTGAAATTCTACGCCTCTGTCCGTCTGGATATCCGCCGTATCGGCGCGGTGAAAGAGGGCGAGAACGTGGTGGGTAGCGAAACCCGCGTGAAGGTTGTGAAGAACAAAATCGCAGCACCGTTCAAACAGGCCGAATTCCAGATCCTCTACGGCGAAGGTATCAACTTCCTCGGCGAACTGGTTGACCTGGGCGTGAAAGAGAAGCTGATTGAAAAAGCGGGCGCCTGGTACAGCTACAACGGTGACAAGATTGGTCAGGGTAAAGCGAATGCTATCTCCTGGCTGAAAGAGAACCCGGCTGCGGCGAAAGAGATTGAGAAGAAGGTGCGTGAGCTTCTGCTGAACAACCAGGACTCCAAACCTGATTTCGTGGTGGATGCCGCGGATGCTGAAGAAACCAACGAAGACTTTTAAGTCTCTCGTGTAAAGATGAAGGGCTGCTGACGCGGCCCTTTTTGCATTTCTGATTCTGCAGGTTTTTTATGAGTGAACCGACATCACGCCGACCCGCCTACGCGCGCTTGCTGGATCGTGCGGTACGCATTCTCGCCGTGCGCGACCACAGTGAACAGGAGCTGCGGCGGAAGCTGTCAGCGCCCGTCATGAGCAAAAACGGGCCGGAGGAGATTGATGCCACTGCGGAAGACTACGACCGCGTGGTGGCCTGGTGCTATGAGCATCATTACCTGGACGATGACCGGTTTGCCTCGCGTTTTCTCGCCAGCCGTGGTCGCAAAGGGTATGGGCCCGCGCGCATCCGCCAGGAGCTGAACCAGAAAGGGGTAGCCAGGGAGTCCATCGAAAAAGCGATGCGCGAAAGCGACACGGACTGGTGCGAACTGGCAAAAGAGCAGGCGATTCGTAAGTACGGCGAACCGTTGCCGCGTGAATTTTCAGAAAAAGTCAAAATCCAGCGCTTTTTGCTCTACCGCGGCTTTCTGATGGAAGATATTCAGGATATCTGGCGTAATTTTGCCGATTGAACGCATGCGGGATTTTACTTCCCACTAAAGAAAACTTATCTTATTCCCACTTTTTCCAGTAGCTGGTCCGTCCAACGGTTTACCGATACAGGCTGGCTACGACATTTCGTTAGCTTGATTTCAGGATAATTATGAGCAAGAGCACCGCTGAGATCCGTCAGGCGTTTCTCGATTTTTTCCATAGTAAGGGACACCAGGTTGTTGCCAGCAGCTCCCTGGTACCGAACAACGATCCGACTCTGCTGTTTACCAACGCCGGGATGAACCAGTTCAAGGATGTGTTCCTTGGTCTCGACAAGCGTAATTATTCCCGCGCCACAACCTCACAGCGTTGCGTGCGTGCGGGCGGTAAACACAACGACCTGGAAAACGTCGGTTACACCGCGCGCCATCACACCTTCTTCGAAATGCTGGGTAACTTCAGCTTCGGCGACTACTTCAAACATGATGCCATTCAATACGCATGGGAGCTGCTGACCGGTGAGAACTGGTTCAACCTGCCGAAAGAGCGTCTGTGGGTGACCGTCTACGAAACCGATGACGAAGCGTTCGAAATCTGGGAAAAAGAAGTGGGTATCCCGCGCGAGCGTATTATTCGCATCGGTGATAACAAAGGCGCGCCATATGCGTCTGATAACTTCTGGCAGATGGGCGACACCGGTCCTTGCGGTCCGTGCACCGAGATCTTCTACGATCACGGCGACCATATCTGGGGCGGCCCTCCAGGCAGCCCGGAAGAAGACGGCGATCGCTATATTGAGATCTGGAACATCGTCTTCATGCAGTTCAACCGCCAGGCTGACGGCACTATGGAGCCGCTGCCGAAGCCATCCGTTGATACCGGTATGGGCCTGGAGCGTATCGCCGCGGTTCTGCAGCACGTTAACTCCAACTACGAGATTGACCTGTTCAGCACTCTGATCAAAGCCGTTGCGAACGTTACCGGCGCGACCGATCTGAACAACAAATCGCTGCGCGTTATCGCAGACCATATTCGTTCCTGTGCGTTCCTGATTGCCGACGGCGTTATTCCGTCGAATGAAAACCGTGGCTACGTGCTGCGTCGTATCATTCGCCGTGCGATCCGTCACGGCAACATGCTGGGCGCGAAGGATACCTTCTTCTATAAACTCGTTGGGCCACTGATTGGCGTGATGGGGTCAGCCGGCGACGAGCTGAAACGCCAGCAGGCGCAGGTTGAGCAGGTTCTGAAAACCGAAGAAGAGCAGTTCGCTCGTACGCTGGAGCGCGGTCTGGCGCTGCTGGACGAAGAACTGGCGAAGCTTAAGGGCGACACGCTGGATGGCGAAACCGCTTTCCGCCTGTACGACACCTACGGCTTCCCGGTTGACCTGACGGCGGACGTTTGCCGCGAGCGCAACATCAAAGTTGATGAAGCAGGATTTGAAGCCGCGATGGAAGAGCAGCGTCGTCGTGCGCGTGAGTCCAGCGGTTTCGGTGCAGACTACAACGCGATGATCCGCGTTGATAGCGCGTCTGAATTCAAAGGTTATGAAGCGCTGGAACTGACCGGCAAAGTGACCGCCCTGTTTGTTGACGGTAAAGCCGTAGACAGCATCAGCGCGGGTCAGGAAGCCGTCGTTATTCTGGACAAAACGCCGTTCTATGCGGAATCCGGCGGTCAGGTTGGCGATAAAGGCGAACTGAAAGGCAACGGTTTTAGCTTCAGCGTTAGCGACACCCAGAAATACGGTCAGGCGATCGGTCACCAGGGCAAACTGGTATCCGGTTCTCTGAAAGTGGGCGAGGGCGTACAGGCTAACGTTGATGAAGCACGCCGTGCGCGCATTCGTCTGAACCACTCTGCAACCCACCTGATGCACGCAGCCCTGCGCGACGTGCTGGGTACCCATGTTGCACAGAAAGGTTCTCTGGTAAACGATAAAGTGCTGCGCTTCGACTTCTCGCATTTTGAAGCGATGAAGCCGTCTGAAATTCGCGCGGTGGAAGACCTGGTGAACGCGCAGATCCGTCGTAACCTGCCAATTGAGACCCACATCATGGATCTTGAGGACGCGAAGAAAAAAGGTGCGATGGCGCTGTTTGGCGAGAAATATGACGAGCGCGTTCGCGTGCTGAGCATGGGCGACTTCTCTACCGAACTGTGCGGCGGTACCCACGCCTCGCGCACCGGTGACATCGGCCTGTTCCGCATTGTTTCCGAATCCGGTACGGCTGCAGGTGTGCGTCGTATTGAAGCGGTGACCGGTGAAGGCGCAATCGCCAGCCTGCATGCGCAGAGCGATCAGCTGCACGACATCGCGCAGCTGCTGAAAGGCGATAGCCAGAATCTGGGCGAGAAAGTGCGCGTTGCGCTGGATCGCACGCGTCAGCTGGAAAAAGAGCTGCAGCAGCTGAAAGAGCAGGCTGCGGCGCAGGAGAGTGCAAACCTCTCCAGCAAGGCTGTAGACATTAAGGGCGTCAAACTGCTGGTCAGCGATCTGGCGGGCGTTGAGCCTAAGATGCTGCGCACTATGGTCGACGATCTCAAGAACCAGCTTGGTTCTACCGTTATCGTGCTGGCGACGGTGGCAGAAGGTAAGGTTTCTCTGATTGCGGGCGTCTCTAAGGATGTGACCGACCGCGTTAAAGCAGGGGAACTGATTGGTATGGTCGCCCAGCAGGTGGGCGGTAAGGGTGGCGGTCGTCCGGACATGGCGCAAGCCGGTGGTACGGATGCGGCGGCACTTCCTGCGGCATTAGCCAGCGTTGAAAGCTGGGTAAGCGCGAAACTGTAATAACTACAAAGCACAAGCAGACGCCATAGCGGCAACGTTATGGCGTCTTGTTCACTGTGCTATCGATAACGATAAAGTCAGGTTGAGTTTGTGTATATCGGCTAAACTTACGTTTAACAGAATGTGATGCCGTGACTGCTTACACTTTACGTGTTTGTCATCGCTTACTTTTTGGCGTTATATGATGGATAATGCCGGGATACAAGAGACCCGACTCTTTTAATCTTTCAAGGAGCAAAGAATGCTGATTCTGACTCGTCGAGTTGGTGAGACCCTCATGATTGGGGATGAGGTCACCGTGACAGTTTTAGGGGTAAAGGGTAACCAGGTACGTATTGGTGTTAACGCTCCTAAAGAAGTATCTGTCCACCGTGAAGAGATCTACCAGCGTATCCAGGCTGAAAAATCCCAGCAGTCCAGTTACTGATATTGTCGCGTCTCGCTGTCGGGCGAGACGCAACCCTCCCGCTATTTTTCCTGCTCAAAGTTACCGTTTAATTTCAATCGCTCTCTTTTTAACCACTCCGTTACCCTTAACTCGTCTCAATACCGCCATTTCGGCAGATGTTTTCTGTGGCGTTGCCTGCAAAATCCGCTTATAAAACACCCTCTTTGCGGCTTTTACATGCGAATTGCGTGTGATTTGTGCAAACGATAAAAGCTTTTGGAAAATTGTTTGACTTATAAGTCCCAGAAAGTAATATATGCGCCACGCAGCGACGAGAAGCTCTTAACGAGTCACTCGAAGCACTCGAAAGAGGCGTTGTGTGGTGAGGTGGCCGAGAGGCTGAAGGCGCTCCCCTGCTAAGGGAGTATGCGGTCAAAAGCTGCATCCGGGGTTCGAATCCCCGCCTCACCGCCATTTTGCATCCGTAGCTCAGCTGGATAGAGTACTCGGCTACGAACCGAGCGGTCGGAGGTTCGAATCCTCCCGGATGCACCATCTATTACTTCATATTGCTTTCGAAGTGATATGAATATCGAGCAGTACAGTAGTAAATCCCGATGCATCCGTAGCTCAGCT
>NZ_JADBQM010000002.1:0-57218 GCF_014895895.1 Enterobacter cloacae complex sp. P14RS | reverse complement strand
GAGATAACAGCGATGCTGTTTTTTCAAGGTCTGCGAGTTAATCGCAAGCACCAGGGAGGATAACGTTGCTTTAGCAACGGCCCGAAGGGCGAGGCGCAGCCGAGTAATCCTCCCGGATGCACCATTTACTGTTTCTAAAAGCATTTCCCCGATGCATCCGTAGCTCAGCTGGATAGAGTACTCGGCTACGAACCGAGCGGTCGGAGGTTCGAATCCTCCCGGATGCACCATCCCTTCTGTTATTCCCTTCGATGTTTAGTTCTTAATCACTCTCGTAGTTATCACTTCTCAATCAGCGACAAAAACCCCCTTTTACGATAAAGTAATGCTTTGTTAATCGTTTAGCGAGAGCACGATGTACGCACAGTATGACGGTTTGATCTTCGACATGGATGGCACCATCCTGGATACTGAACCCACGCATCGTCAAGCCTGGACCGAGGTCCTTGGCCGCTACGGCATGCGTTTCGACCTTCAGGCGATGATTGCCCTCAACGGATCCCCAACCTGGCGTATTGCGCAGGCCGTGATTGAACTGAATCAGGCCGATCTCGACCCACACCTTCTCGCGCGTGAAAAAACCGATGCGGTAAAAGCCATGCTTTTAGATACCGTACGCCCTCTGCCACTGATTGATGTGGTAAAAGAGTGGCACGGGCGTCGCCCGATGTCTGTCGGGACGGGCAGCGAGAGCGCGATAGCAGAAGCGTTGCTCAACCATCTTGGCCTGCGCCACTATTTTTCTGCCGTGGTGGCCGCCGATCATGTTAAAAATCACAAGCCCGCGCCGGACACCTTCCTGCTTTGCGCAGAATTAATGGGCGTACCGGCGGCAAAATGCGTCGTGTTTGAAGATGCCGACTTCGGTATTCAGGCCGCGCGTGATGCCGGAATGGCGGCGGTGGATGTGCGCTTACTGTGAGTGACGCGCTGTCACTTGCCTCATTATTCGCCAGCAGTTTTCTAAGCGCCACGCTGTTACCGGGAAATTCGGAAGTGGTACTGGTGGCGATGCTGTTGTCCGGCGTTAGTCAGCCCTGGCTGCTTGTATTAATAGCAACAATGGGTAATAGCCTTGGAGGGCTGACTAACGTTATTCTTGGGCGTTTCTTTCCGCTGCGCGAAAAATCGCGCTGGCAGGAAAAGGCAGTCGGCTGGCTAAAACGCTATGGCGCTGCCACGCTGTTATTAAGCTGGATGCCTGTAATAGGCGATTTACTGTGTCTGCTGGCGGGATGGATGCGCATCTCCTGGGGACCGGTGCTCTTTTTTTTGTGCCTTGGCAAGGCGTTGCGCTATGTTCTCGTGGCGTGGGCAACACTACAGGGTATGACGTGGTGGCACTAATTGGTGGAATGAATACGCGACCTTCAATCGTCAACCATTACAATTATGCTGAGTAACATTACTTTGACAGGCGGGAGGTCAATTTGATCCCGGACGTATCTCAGGCGCTGGCCTGGCTGGAAAACCACCCTCAGGCTCTGAAGGGTATTCAGCGTGGTCTTGAGCGTGAAACGCTGCGCGTTAACGCGGACGGTAGCTTAGCGACGACGGGTCACCCGAAGGCGTTAGGCTCGGCGCTGACACATAAATGGATCACAACCGATTTCGCTGAAGCGCTACTGGAGTTCATTACGCCGGTGGACGGCGATATTGATCATATGCTGACGATCCTGCGCGACATCCATCGCTACACCTCGCGCAATCTCGGCGATGAGCGTATGTGGCCGCTCAGCATGCCGTGCTATATCGAGCAGGGCCAGGAGATTGAGCTGGCGCAGTACGGCACGTCAAACATTGGTCGGCTGAAAACGCTCTATCGCGAAGGTCTTAAAAATCGCTACGGCGCGCTGATGCAGACGATCTCTGGCGTGCACTACAATTTCTCTTTGCCGATGGCGTTCTGGCAGGCGAAGGGGGGAGAAACGGATAAAGAAGCGATCTCCGCCGGTTATTTCCGTCTGATCCGCAACTATTACCGTTTTGGCTGGGTGATTCCGTATCTGTTTGGCGCGTCGCCTGCCATTTGTTCATCGTTCCTGCAGGGGAAACCGACCACGCTGCCGTTCGAAAAAACCGAGTGCGGAATGTACTATCTCCCGTACGCGACTTCTCTGCGCATGAGCGATCTGGGCTATACCAATAAATCGCAAAGCAATCTCGGTATTACGTTTAACGAATTGCACGAATATGTGGCAGGATTGAAGCGGGCGATTAAAACTCCGTCGGAAGAGTACGCGAAAATCGGCCTCGAAAAAGACGGAAAGCGCCTGCAAATCAACAGCAACGTATTGCAGATTGAAAACGAACTGTATGCGCCAATTCGTCCGAAGCGCGTGACGCGCAGCGGTGAAACGCCGTCGGATGCGCTGCAGCGCGGCGGCATTGAATACATTGAAGTGCGCTCGCTGGACATCAACCCGTTCTCACCGATTGGCGTTGACGAGCAGCAGGTTCGCTTCCTGGATCTGTTTATGGTCTGGTGCGCGCTGGCGGATGCGCCGGAAATGAGTTCAGACGAACTGCTTTGTACGCGCACGAACTGGAACCGCGTGATTCTGGAAGGCCGTAAACCGGGTCTGACGCTGGGTATTGGCTGCGAAACGGCGCAGTTCCCGCTGGCTAAGGTTGGTAAGGATCTGTTCCGTGACCTGAAGCGTGTTGCCCGCACCCTGGACAGCATCGACGGCGGCGACGCGTATCAACAGATTTGCGACCAGCTGGTGGAATGCTTTGATAACCCGGAACTGACGTTCTCTGCGCGCATTTTGCGCACCATGATCGAGCAGGGGATTGGCGGCACAGGGCGTTCACTCTCAGCGGAGTACCGTGAGATGCTGATGCAGGAGCCGTTAGAGATCCTGAGCGAAGCGGATTTTGTCGCGGAGCGCGACGCGTCCCTGGTGCGTCAGAAAGAGGTTGAAGCGGCGGATACGGAGTCGTTTGAGGCGTTTCTGGCGAAGCAGGCTTAAGCAGAAAAGAAAAAGGCCACATCGCTGTGGCCAAAATATACATCTCTGAATTCAGGGATGATGATAACAAATGCGCGTCTTTCATATACTCAGACGTGCATTCTGTAGAAGAGTTCAGTTTATTTTAAAAAAAATCACTATCGGAGGTGACGTATGCCGTTATTAGATAGCTTTACTGTCGACCATACCCGTATGGAAGCACCTGCAGTCCGCGTGGCGAAGACCATGCACACCCCGCACGGCGACACGATCACCGTCTTCGATCTGCGCTTCTGCGTGCCGAATAAAGAAGTGATGCCGGAGAAAGGCATTCACACCCTGGAACACCTGTTCGCCGGTTTCATGCGTGACCACCTGAACGGCAACGGCGTTGAGATCATCGACATCTCTCCGATGGGCTGCCGTACCGGCTTCTACATGAGCCTGATTGGTCAGCCTGAAGAGAAACGCGTCGCCGATGCGTGGAAAGCGGCGATGGAAGACGTGCTGAAAGTGAAAGAGCAGAACCAGATCCCTGAGCTGAACGTTTACCAGTGCGGCACTTACCAGATGCACTCTCTGGAAGAAGCCCAGGAAATTGCCCGTCACATCATCGAGCGTGACGTTCGCGTGAACAGCAATGAAGAGCTGGCCCTGCCAAAAGAAAAACTGCAGGAACTGCACATCTAGTATTGTGCCTGTGGATGCCCGGTGGCGCTTCGCTGGCCGGGCCTACAATCCTCATGACGACAACCACCACCTTCTCCTTTACCCATCGCCCACTTGTGCCGTTTTCGCATGATTATGCTCATGGCGATAGCGAGCCGTGGCATGAGCACGACTGCGCGCAGCTGCTGCACAGCCTGACGGGCGTCGTGCGGGTCGATACCGCATCCGGCTGCTGGGTAGTGCCGCCCGGGCGCGGCGTCTGGCTACCGGCGGGGACACAGCACTCGCTTCGCATCACCGGCAACGTTGCAGCCCGCACGCTGTTTATCGATCCGCTGGCGCGAGCCGATCTCCCGGCGACCTGTCAGATCGTGCAGATCTCCCCGCTGCTGCGTGAGCTGATCCTCACCTCCCTGACGCTACCTGAGTCGTACTCGCCGGGAAGCCGTGACGAGCGCGTGTATGAGCTCATTCTGGATGAAATTCGCATCATGCCGGTGCTGCCGTTTCACCTGCCGGAACCGGAAAGTGAAGCGTTACGCCAGCTGTGTCGGCAGGTCCGTCAGTTACCAGGTGAAAGCTGGAGCGGTCAACAGAGCGCGAGCTTGCTCGGCATGAGCGAGCGTACGCTGAACCGCCATTTTCAGCAGCAGACCGGGTTAAGCTACGGCGAGTGGGTGAGAAGGGCGCGCCTGCTGGAAGCCTTAGTGCGGCTGGCGCAGGGCCAGCCGGTGCTGCGCGTGGCGCTGGATCTGGGATACGGCAGCCACAGCGCCTTTACGGCGATGTTCCGCCGGGCGATGGGTATCTCACCCAGCGATTACTTTAAGAACGACTGACCGCGTTAAACAGCGCCTGAAGCGACGCGCGCGCCACGTCGCTGTCAATGCCCACGCCCCAGCTGCTGGTGCCGTCCTGGAACAGGCAGCGGATATAGGCCACCGAGCGGCTGTCGCTGCGTTCGCCCAGCGTATGTTCGTGATAATCCTTAATCACAAACGGCGCGTTGACCCAGCGGCTCAGGCCCTGCGCGGCAGCGGAGAGCAGACCGTTGCCCTGACCCTCCAGCTGGCGCGTTCCCCCCTGCGTGACAACGCTTGCCGTCAGCCGCAGCTGGCCGTCCTGCTGGCCGTCGCTGCGGTAGGATTGCAGCGCCAGCTGCGGCGTCGTTACCAGCCCGTAGCGGGTGCGGAAAAGCTGCCACAGTGCGTTCTGCGTCATTTCTTTCCCGTGGCGATCCGTTTCCTGCTGCACGTGCTGGCTAAAATCCTGCTGCAGGGCGCGGGGCAGCTTCAGGCCGTGGTTTTGCTCAATAAGCCAGGCGCTGCCGCTTTTTCCTGACTGGCTGTTCACGCGGATCACCGCTTCGTAGGTGCAGCCGATGTCCTGCGGATCGACGGGCAGATAGGGCATCTCCCAGCGATCGCCATGCCTGCGGGCATCAAAGCCTTTCTTGATGGCGTCCTGGTGCGAGCCGGAGAAGGCGGTATAGGCCAGCCGTCCTGCCCACGGATGGCGCGGATGGACAGGCAACTGGTTGCAGGCCTCTACCGTTTCGACCACCCGATTCATATCGCTAAAGTCCAGATTGGGACTAATGCCCTGGCTGTAGAGGTTCATCGCCAGCGTTACCAGGCAAACGTTGCCCGTGCGTTCGCCGTTGCCAAAAAGGCAGCCCTCCACGCGGTCGGCCCCGGCCATCACCGCCAGCTCCGCGCTGGCGACGCCCGTTCCGCGGTCGTTATGCGGATGCACGCTGATGCACACGTCGCGGCGGCGGCTGAAGTGGCGGCAGAAATACTCGATCTGGTCGGCATAGACGTTCGGCGTACTGACCTCGACGGTAGCGGGTAAGTTGATCACCATTGGCCGTTCATCGCACGGCTGCCAGATCTCCGCTACGGCTTCACAAATCTCCAGCGCAAACTCCGGCTCGGTAAAGCAGAAGGTTTCCGGGGAGTACTCGTACTGCCAGCGGGTTTCAGGGTTCTCTTCACAAAGCTGGCGGATAAGCCGCGTGGCGCGGGTGGCCAGCTCGACGATCTGCGCTTTCTCCATGCCGAACACCAGGCGGCGGAACAGCGGGGCGGTGGCGTTATACAGGTGGACAGTGGCCTGCTTCGCGCCGCGCAGGGATTCAAAAGTACGATGGATGAGATCTTCCCGCGCCTGTGTTAACACCTGAATCGTGACGTCATCCGGAATGCGGTTCTCTTCGATAAGCTGGCGGACAAAGTTGAAGTCGGTCTGCGAGGCGGACGGGAAGGCGACCTCAATCTCTTTAAATCCGCAGCCCAGCAGCAAATCCCAGAACTGCAGCTTGCGCGCGCTGTCCATCGGCTCGGCAAGCGCCTGGTTGCCGTCGCGTAAGTCTGTCGAAAGCCAGCGCGGCGCGCGGGTGATGGTCTGCTCCGGCCAGCGGCGGTCGGGCAATGAAACGGTGGGATAAGGCTGGTATTTGTCGGCGGGTGTGTTCAGCATGATGCGCTCCTGTTGTCTTTTCACTATCGTGAAGTGATTTCAGGAGCGCTGCTTTATCGAAACTGACAATCGCTGTCGCGTTCTGGACAACGCGAATTAGTGCGCCCCTCCGCCGCCGCCACCGGCGCCAAACGGCGGTCTGGCAAACCACACCAGCCCCAGCAGGACGATGAAGATCCCCGCCGATATCCAGAAAATCTCGTTTGCCGAGATAATCAGCCCCTGGTTGGTGATCTGCTGGGCAATCCAGCCGGATGCCTGCTGCTCCGTCATCCCCATGCCCTGAAGCTGACTGTACATCTGCTGGGCATTCGGATTGTACGGGTTCACCGCTTCGGTCAGCTGGGCGTGGTGCATCGATTCACGGTTGGTCCACAGGGTGGTGGTGATCGACGTCCCGATGGAACCTGCTAGCGTACGGGTGAAGTTCGACAGGCTTGATGCCGCCGCCAGACGCTCAGGCGGCAGGCCAGAGAGCGTAATGGTGGTCAGCGGCATAAAGAAGCACGCCACCGCAAAGCCCTGAATGAACTGCGGCCACGCCGAGGCGCCAAAGTCCATTCCCGGCTCAAAGGTATACGCGCGCCAGTAGAAGCACACGGCGTACATAATGAAGCTGAACGTCACCAGCCGACGCATGTCGAGCTTGTGGGCGAAGCGGCCAATAATCGGCGACAGCAGAACCGGGATCACCCCAACGGGCGCCGAGGCCAGCCCTGCCCAGGTCGCGGTATAGCCATACACCTCCTGCAACAGCTGCGGCAGCAGAACAATCGCGCCGAAGTAGAGCATATAGGCGAGGCTGATACACAGGCAGCCGATGGTGAAGTTTCGCGATTTGAAGAGCGAGAGATCGACAATCGGGTTGTCGTCCGTCAGCTCCCAGACAATCAGGAAGCTTATCGACACCACCGCGACAATGGTCAGGATGATGATCTCCTGCGAGTTGAACCAGTCGAGCTCTTTACCGCGGTCGAGCATGATCTGCAGACTGCCGATACCCAGGATCAGCAGCGCCAGCCCGATGCTGTCGATACGGCGCTGTTCGGTACGCGTCTCTCGTCCCCGCAGCGACTGCAGCGTCATCAATACCACGACGGCGCCAATCGGTACGTTGATAAAGAAGATCCAGCCCCAGTGGTAGTTATCGCTGATGTACCCGCCCAGAATCGGTCCGCAGATAGGCGCGACGATAACGGTCATTGACCACAGCGCCAGCGCGACCGAACGTTTTGCTGGGGGGTAGTTGCTCAGCAGCAAACTCTGCGACAGCGGGATCAGCGGCCCGGCGACAATCCCCTGAATGACGCGGAAGAAAATCAGCATCGTCAGGCTGCTGGACATGCCGCACGCCCAGGAGGCAAGAACAAACGCTACCGTGGACCAGAGGAACAGCTTCACCTCACCGACGCGCTTCGCCAGCCAGCCGGTGATAGGGATGGAGATGGCGTTTGCCACCCCAAACGAAGTAATGACCCAGGTCCCCTGGCTCAGCGACGAGCCAAGGTTGCCGGCGATGGTTGGGATCGCCACGTTTGCGATGGTGGAGTCCAGCACCTGCATGAATGTCGCCAGCGACAGCGCAATGGTCATAATGACCAGCTGCGCGCCTTCCAGCGGTTTTTGCGGCTTTTGCTGTTGCATAACGCTCACCTTCGGATTAACCGGCGTTTGCCTTCACGATGTCATCGATCAGTTTGTTGACCGGATCGAGGCTAATTTCACGGGCGTTACTTTCATAAACCGGGCTGCTACGCACCTGGCTTGCCAGGATCTGACCGTCGCGGTTGGCGGTATCGACCGTCACAAGCGTGGAGAGGCCGATACGCAGCGGGTGATCCGCCAGCTGTTTGGCATCCAGCTCGATACGCACGGGCAGACGCTGAACCACTTTAATCCAGTTACCGGTGGCGTTTTGCGCAGGCAGCAGGGAGAAAGCGCTGCCGGTCCCCATATCCAGACCCACCACTTTCCCGGTGTACTTCACGTCATCGCCGTAGATGTCGCTGACGACCGTCGCGGTCTGGCCGATACGCATATGAGCGAGCTGCGTCTCTTTAAAGTTGGCGTCTACCCACAGGTTGTCTGCCGGCACGACCGCCATCAGCGGCGTGGTCGGGCTAATCTGCGCCCCTGGCTGGACGGAACGGCGGGAGACGTAGCCGGTCATCGGGCTGACGATTTTGGTACGCTGCAGGGCAAGCCATGCGTTGCGTACTTCAGTCGCCGCCTGTTGTACGGCGGGCTGGTTTTCGAGGCTGGTGCCGAGCACCATCGCCTGGTTGGCGTTGTACTGTTGAATCGCCACGTCCAGCTGTGCCTGGGCACTGGCAACCGCGTCGCGCGCGTGCTGCAGCTCTTCACGGCCAATCAGGTTAGCGGTGCCGAGCGGTACACGGCGGTTCAGGTCGCTCTGCGCCTGCGCGAGTGCGGTTTTCTGCACGTCGATATTGGCCTGCAGCTGTTTACTGTTGATCATCAGCTGGCGGGTCTGACGGACGCTGGAGGCCAGCGCGGTCTGGGCTTTCTCAAAGGCCTGCTGGGCGTCGGTTGGATCGAGGGTCACCAACACATCACCTTTTTGCACAAAGTCGGTATTGTCAGCCCAGACTTTCGTCACGCTGCCCGACACCTGCGCCATAATCTGTACCTGGTTCCCTGCCACGTATGCGTCGTCAGTCTCTTCTGCATGACGCAATACTAAAAACCAATAGATCCCATATGCCACGGCAATAATAATAAAGAGCAAGGTCAACAGAAGAAGGGCACTTTTACGTTTGCCTTTCTTATTGGCCGGTTGCTGCGGGGTAGTGCTCTCCGCATTTGCGCTCATTGTTGTTCTCCACGATCTTCTTATTTTCACATCGGCTGAGCCGACCTGTTGTCAGAAAGGCCAGCAGTGTGACGTGCTGGCCTGTCGGTTTTCTTATATAAATCTGGATTGTTGAGCGTGTCGTCGCGTTAGCGCAGCGCCTCAAGAACAGCGCCTTCTTCATCCATCTGGTCCAGACGGGTGAGCAGCTTGCGAGTGATATGCTCAAGCTGGTCGCGCTCGGAAGTACTGAGGGCAGACCAGAGTTTGTGCAGGCAATTGTGCTGAGGTGGCAGCACCTCACGCAGGAACTGGTGACCTTTATCGGTCAATTGCAGATGCAGGCAGCGGCGATCGTTATCGCTTTCACGGCGCTCAATCCAGCCGCGCTTTTCCAGCTCATCGGCAATACGGGTCGCATTGGTACGGGACGATCCCAGCGCGCAGCTCAGCTCAGAAGGCTGAATGCTATGGTTTTCCTGAGACTCCAGCGTAATCAACGCCATAAACAACGTCTCGTTAATCCCTTGAGCTTTCAGCATTTTATTACGATTTTCCAGTAGCTTACCCTGCATGTGCATGCACAGGCGGGTCAGCAGGATTTCCTGATACGGGAAGTCCTCATGACGACTGGCGCGGAATTTAAGCATTTGTTCAATGGGCGTAAACGAACTATCCATTTTGGGCATAACCTCATTAATTACAGCCGATATAGTAACGATGGTGACAAATAATGTAAATGAATTATTTGTGCGGTTATATCCGCCAAACGAATGCCACCATCAAAGAGCGCCGGGTAAGTCCGTGACCCGGTGAGCACAGAAAGCGTAGGGTATAAACCCGCTGAAGAGAGGATGTGGGGACGGGGGTCTGAACTATTCATGCCAATTGTAGATATGTCACCCACATTAAAATTTCTGGGATAAATGATTACGTTTACATTAACAGACTGCCGGGCCCCTTTACACCCTAAGAGGCCCAAAGCAATGTAAAACTTAATGAATTGCTTCCTGACGATGATAGCCGCGCCACCATACAACCAGGTTAAGCGCGGCGACGAGTGCCCCTATCCCGCACACACCTGACCAGCCGGCATGCTGCCACGCCGACGCTGATATTAACGAACCCGCCGCACCACCAATGAAGTAGCTGGTCATGTATCCGGCCGTGAGGCGGTTACGCGCCTCGGGCTTCACGCGGTAAATCACGGTCTGGTTGGTGATGTGAACACCCTGTACGGTGAGATCGAGCACCAGAATACCGACGATCAGCGCCAGCACCGAGACGTGCCCATACCAGATGGCCGCCCAGGAGAGCAGGAGCAAAATCAGTCCGGCTGTCGTGGTCATATGCGATTTACCTTTATCAGCCAGCCCGCCTGCCGGGCGAGCGCCCAATGCACCTGCTGCACCGGCCAGACCGAACAGACCAATCACCCCTTCGGAATAATTGAACGGCGGTGCTGCCAGCAGAAACGCCATCGACGTCCAGAGAATGCTGAAGTTGGCGAAGGTTAAACACCCCAGCAGAGCGCGGGTGCGCAGCAGTTTATCCTGCGTGAACAGGCTAAACACGGAGGCCAGAAGCTGCGGGTAATTCAGGTGGTTCTCCTGCTTCACCTTCGGCAGCCCGCGCCACAGCGCCAGCGCCATCACCACCATCAATACGCTCGCCACCCAGTAGACGGTGCGCCAGCCGCCGAGGCTTGCCAGCAGCCCCGCAACGGTTCGCGCCAGCAGAATGCCCAGCAGCAGGCCGCTCATAATAGTGCCGACCACCTTGCCGCGTTTTTCCGGCGAGGCGAGCGTTGCGGCGAGAGGCACCAGGATTTGCGCGACGACGGAGAAAAGCCCCGTTAGCGCGGTACCGACGATCATCATCGTCAGCGACTGGCTGCTGGCGGTGATCAGCATGCCGCCTGCCGCCAGAAGCGTCATAGAGACGATAAGCATCCGGCGCTCAAACATATCGCCCAATGGCACAAGGAACAGCAGCCCTGCCGCATAGCCTAGCTGCGCAGCGGTGACGATAAAGCCGGCGGAGCTGGCTGAAAGATCGAAGGCGCGCGCGATAGTATCAAGCAGAGGTTGTGCGTAATAGTTGCTGGCGACTGCCAGACCCGTTGCCACGGACATTAAAAGGATGAGTGCGGGGCTAAGCCCCTGAGATGTTTTTGTCATTAGTTTCAGGAATCGTGAGTTAAGTGATTATTTTTCCGGAAACATAATAACCAATGATTGAGAATGTTGGGGGATTGTTATGTGTGTGTTTGTGCGGTTAATCGCCTCACCCTAACCCTCTCCCCAGAGGGGTGTACGGTCCGGGGTGAGGGGTAAGGTTGTGTTGTGTTTTTACTTCTGCGCCGCAAGCGCCTCTTTCACCCAGCCATCAAACTGCTGCTGGTGGGCTTTGATCCAGCCATCCACGTGGCCCTTAACATCCGCCTCAGAGGATTTGCCCGCGTGCATCATCGCATTCTGGGCGTTGATGTCCGCCAGCGGCAGCTTCATCACCGAGAACAGCTTCGCCGCAGCCGGGTTTTTCTCCGCCCAGGCTTTGTTCGCCACGATGTGCATAGTGTTCACCGGGAAGCCATAGTTCATGCCGTTCGGCAGTTTGGTGTCGATATCTTTCTGCTCGCCCGGCAGGGAGGAGAAGGGCACCTGTAACCACACCACGTCTTTGCCCGGCTTCAGCACGTCGCTCACCCAGTAAGGCGTCCAGGTGTAGTAGATCACCGGCTTGCCTTCCTTAAAGCGGGCAATGGTGTCGGCCATCATCGCGGAGTAGTTGCCGTGGCTCACGTCGACGGTTTTCGCCAGATCGAACGCTTTGTTCTGGTGGTTAATCACCGCTTCGCAGCCCCAGCCCGGCGAGCAGCCCATCATATCGGCCTTGCCGTCACCGTTGGTGTCGAACAGTCTGGCGATCTTCGGATCTTTCAGCTGCTCAATATTGGTGATGTGGTACTTATCAGCGGTTTTCTTGTCGATCAGATAACCCTGCGCCGCGCCGGTCACGAAGGTACCTTCGCGATAGAATTTCTTATCGCCACCTGCGGCGGCATACATGTCGTCGTGCAGCGGCTGCCAGTTCACGGCGGTAAAGGTGGCATCACCGGAGGCAATCGAGGTGTAGCCCACGTTGTAATCCACTTCGCTCGGCGTGTTGACCGTATAGCCCAGCTTCTCCAGCGCACGGCTGACGATCAGGGTCTGGAAGCTCTCTTCCGAAATGGTGCTCTGCACCGGCTGCACGGTAATGCCTTTGCCCGGCAGGTCAGCGGCAAACGCGCTGGTGGAGACAAGGGTGGCAAACGCTGTGGCAAAAAGTACGTTATGTCGCATCGTTGTTCCTTATTTTGTAAATGGGCGGGTCAGTAACCCGACAGGGCCGGTGGTGTACCAGCGACGGTTGCCGCGACTGCGTGAATCACGACCGACAGCCTGGGTCAGGCGGTCAAGGATAATGGCGAGGATCACAATTCCGACGCCGCCGACGGTCGCCAGCCCCATATCAAGACGGCCAATACCGCGCAGCACCATCTGGCCGAGACCGCCAACGGCGATCATCGAGGCGATCACCACCATGGACAGCGCCAGCATCAGCGTCTGGTTAACGCCCGCCATAATGGTCGGCATCGCCAGCGGAAGCTGAACCTTAAACAGCATCTGACGCGGGCTGGCGCCGAACGAGCGCGAGGCCTCAATCAGATCCGCCGGCACCTGGTTAATGCCCAGGATCGTCAGGCGAATAATTGGCGGCAGGGCGAAGATAATGGTCACCACCACGCCCGGCACGTTACCGATGCCGAACAGCATCACGATAGGCACCAGATAGACGAACGCCGGGGTGGTCTGCATCGCATCCAGCAGGGGACGAATAATCTTCGCCGCCCGCGGGCTGCGCGCCAGCCAGATCCCCATCGGCAGGCCGATGACGATGCAGAAGAGCAGGGCGGTCAGCACCAGCGCCAGGGTAATCATCGCCTGAGACCACGCGCCAATCGCGCCGATGGCGATCAGGGAGATCAGCGTGGCGATGCCCATACCCGCGCTACCGAACTGCCACGCGATCAGCGAGAACAGGATTATCGCCACGGGCGCCGGCATGCCCAGCATCAGCTGCTGGAAGCCGTTCAGGATGTAATCCACCGGGATGCGGATCCCCTGGAACACCGGGCGGAAATGGGTAACGACCCAGTCGATCCCCTCTGTCACCCAGCTGTCCAGCGGGATCAGCGTCTTGTGGAACGGATCCATAATATTGAAATGCTCTGGCGCAGGCGCGGGTGCGCTGTTGAGCCAGTCCGCCGCGCCGCCGCCGTCGGCAGGTGCGGGCGTGGAACCCCACGCATCGGCAGATTGCGCCGCGCTGTCCGCAGCTTCAGTGGTACCCCATGGGTTTGATTGATCAGCCATTGTTTGCCCCCTCGCGATCTAAAGCCTGTAGCAGCATCCGTTTTGAGATGATGCCAACGTACTGTTGTTCTTCACCGACAACCGGCACGGCGCAAGGCGCCTGACCCACGTGAGAGAGCAACTCGCTAAGCGGCGTTTCGGCATCCACGGCAAGTGGAGCGTCAATCAACGCCGCATCGATTCCCTGGTTTTCGCTCAGGGCGGTTTTCAGAGAGTCGATGGAGACAACGCCGACAAATTTATTGCCGCGTTCAACCAGATAACCGTATTCACGGTCTTCATCCTGCAACAGCTTCAGCGCGGAGCGCGGGCCGAAGCCTGGCGTTTTTCGAATAATGCCGTTTGGCGTTCGGCGGGCAATATCTTTCGCGCTAAATACCTGGCTAATATCCACGCCGCGGAAGAAGGTGCGCACGTAATCATTCGCCGGATTATTCAGAATTTCATCCGGCGTGCCGACCTGCACCACTTCGCCATTTTGCATAATGGCAATGCGGTCGCCAATACGCATGGCTTCATCGAGATCGTGAGAAATAAAGACAATGGTGCGCTGGTGTTTGGCCTGTAATTTTACCAGCTCATCCTGCATCTCGGTGCGAATTAAAGGATCGAGGGCGGAGAAGGCTTCATCCATTAATAATATGTCTGGATTAATGGCTAACGCGCGGGCTAATCCAACGCGCTGACGCATCCCGCCCGAAAGCTCGTCCGGGTAGGCATGAGCGTAATTTTCCAGCCCAACCTGACGCAAAGCATCCAGGGCTTTTTCCTGACGTTCCTGAGCAGGCGTGCCGGCTAATTCCATACCGAAGGCGGTATTATCGAGCACCGTCATATGCGGCATCAGCGCGAATGACTGAAACACCATTGCGATCTTCTTTCTGCGCACCTCGCGGAGTTCTGCGTCTGAGATTCTGGCGATATCCACGCCGTCAATCAGCACCTGTCCGCGGGTGGGTTCAATCAGGCGATTGAGAAGGCGAACCATAGTGGATTTACCCGAACCGGATAACCCCATGATGACAAAAATCTCGCCTTCTTCAATGGCCAGACTGGCGTCTTTAACGCCAAGCGACAGCCCGGTTTTTTCCAGAATTTGCTCTTTCGAAAGGCCTTTCTCAATATATTTGAATGCGCGCTGCGGGTGCTCGCCAAATATTTTATAAAGATTTTTCACTTCTAATTTAATTGCCATGCAATAGAGAGTGTCCTGTTATTTGTTTATGTCGATATGATTACCATGGTAAATTGTTAACGGGCATAACCCTAACATACTGAGAATCTGAGACAACCCTGAGTTGGCCTGACGCCGGAATTTTGCTGCAAGCGAAACGGCTGAATTTCCCATGAATAAAGGGCTGAGGACGGTTTGAATTTTTCTCAATTTTTTGCTGCTGCGTCGGGAAATTCGCCTGAATCGGTGTGATTCAGGCGAATATGACGGGGAAATTACAGTGTAGTTCCTGGTGAAATAGTGGTGTGGAAATAATGAGATTTATATTTAATTAATGAACGTTAATTCATACATTAAAAATCCCAGTCCTCATCTTCTGTCTCCACCGCTTTACCCATCACGTACGACGATCCGGACCCGGAGAAGAAATCGTGGTTTTCGTCCGCATTGGGCGACAGCGCCGCGAGGATTGCCGGGTTTACCTCCGCCATCTCCGGCGGGAAAAGCGCGTCGTAGCCCAGGTTCATCAGCGCTTTGTTCGCGTTGTAGCAGAGAAACGCCTTCACGTCCTCTTCCCAGCCCGTTCCGGCGTACAGCTCTTCGGTATAGCTCAACTCGTTGTCATACAGATCCATCAGCAAATCGAGGGCGAAACCTTTGAGTTCCTCGCGTTTTTCCGGGCTGACTTTCTCCAGCCCTTTCTGATACTTATAGCCGATGTAATACCCGTGTACCGCTTCATCCCTGATGATGAGGCGAATCAAATCGGCGGTGTTGGTGAGCTTGCCCCGGCTCGACCAGTACATGGGCAGCCAGAAGCCGGAATAGAAGAGGAAGGATTCCAGGAACACGCTGGCGATCTTCTTCTTCAGCGGCTCGTCGGCGCGGTAATACTCCAGCACCAGCTCCGCCTTGCGCTGTAATGACGCGCTCTCTTCGCTCCAGGCGTAGGCCGCGTCCACG
Source organism: Enterobacter cloacae complex sp. P14RS (assembly GCF_014895895.1). Taxonomy (NCBI): domain Bacteria; kingdom Pseudomonadati; phylum Pseudomonadota; class Gammaproteobacteria; order Enterobacterales; family Enterobacteriaceae; genus Enterobacter; species Enterobacter cloacae complex sp. P14RS. Next base: position 41,744 of record NZ_JADBQM010000002.1, on the reverse strand, counting down.
TCTTTGGTCTGGCACAGCGTCGAGAAAATCGAGCTGTAGGAGCGGGCGTGCACCGCCTCCATAAAGCTGATGTTCGACATCACCGCCTCTTCGTGCGGCGTCAGCGCATCGCTCATCAGCGCGGGGGCACCCACGGTATTCTGAATAGTGTCCAGCAGCGTCAGGCCGGTAAAGACGCGGATCGTCAGCTGCTGTTCGGCGTGGCTCAGCGTCTGCCAGGCTGGAATATCATTGGAGAGCGGCACCTTTTCCGGCAGCCAGAAGTTGCTGGTCAGGCGGTTCCACACCTCCAGGTCTTTATCGTCCTGAATCTTGTTCCAGTTAACGGCACTCACGCGTGACAGTTTCATCCTTTCTCCTTACAGCGCGCAGGACACGCAGCCTTCGATTTCGGTGCCTTCCAGCGCAAGCTGGCGCAGGCGAATGTAGTACAGCGTTTTGATGCCTTTCTTCCAGGCGTAAATCTGCGCTTTGTTGATATCCCGCGTGGTGGCGGTGTCCGGGAAGAAGAGCGTCAGCGACAGCCCCTGGTCCACGTGCTTCGTGGCCTCGGCGTAGGTATCAATGATTTTTTCCGGGCCGATCTCGTACGCGTCCTGGTACAGCGCCAGGTTCTCATTGGTCAGAAACGGGGCAGGGTAGTAGACGCGTCCGGTTTTGCCTTCCTTACGGATCTCAATCTTCGACACGATCGGGTGAATGCTCGATGTGGCGTGGTTGATGTAGGAAATCGAACCGGTTGGCGGTACCGCCTGCAGGTTCTGGTTATAAATGCCGTAGCGCATCACATCGTCGCGCAACTGCTGCCACATCTCGCGCGTCGGCAGGGTAATGCCGGCGCAGTCAAACAGCGCGCGCACTTTTTCGGTTTTCGGCTGCCAGTCGCCTTCCAGATACTGGCTGAAATACGCCCCGCTGGCGTAGCGCGACTGCTCAAAGCCTGCGAACCGCTGGTTGCGCTCGCGCGCCAGCATCATTGAGGTATGAAGCGCATGCCAGGTGACGGTGTAGAAATAGAGATTCGTGAAATCCAGCCCTTCCGGGCTGCCGTAGGCGATGCCTTCCCGTGCCAGATAGCCGTGCAGGTTCATCTGCCCCAGGCCGATGGCGTGCGATGCGGCGTTGCCCGCCTCGATGGACGGCACGCTGCGGATGTGGCTCATGTCCGATACCGCCGTCAGCCCGCGAACGGCGGTCTCCACCGTGCGGCCAAAATCCGGCGAATCCATGGTGTGGGCAATATTCAGCGACCCGAGGTTGCAGGAGATATCTTTGCCGATCTCCGCGTAGTCCAGGTTTTCGTCGTAAGCGGAGGCGCTGTTGACCTGCAAAATTTCCGAGCACAGGTTGCTCATGTTAATGCGCCCGGCAATCGGATTGGCGCGGTTTACCGTATCCTCGTACATGATGTACGGATAGCCGGATTCAAACTGAATTTCCGCAAGCGTCTGGAAGAAATCGCGGGCGTTGATGTATTTCTTGCGGATGCGATCGTCTGCAACCAGCTCGTCATAAAGCTCGCTTATCGCCACGTCGCCAAACGCTTTGCCGTAGATCCGCTCCACGTCATACGGCGAGAAGAGCGCCATGTCGGCATTCTCTTTGGCCAGCTTAAACGTGATATCCGGGATCGTCACGCCGAGCGACAGGGTTTTGATGCGGATTTTTTCGTCGGCGTTTTCGCGCTTGGTATCGAGAAAACGCAGGATGTCCAGGTGGTGCGCGTGCAGGTAAACCGCCCCCGCACCCTGGCGTGCGCCAAGCTGGTTGGCGTAGGAGAAGGCATCTTCCAGCATCTTCATCACCGGAATGACGCCGGAAGACTGGTTTTCGATGCGTTTGATCGGCGCGCCCGCTTCCCGCAGGTTCGAGAGCAGAAACGCCACGCCGCCGCCGCGTTTGGAAAGCTGCAGCGCCGAGTTCACCGCACGGCCAATCGACTCCATATTGTCTTCGATGCGCAGCAGGAAGCAGGAGACCAGTTCGCCGCGCTGGGCCTTGCCGCAGTTGAGGAAGGTAGGCGTAGCGGGCTGGAAGCGGCCGGAGAGGATCTCCTCCGTCAGCCGTTCAGCCAGCGCTTCATCGCCCTGGGCCAGCGTCAGGGCCACCATCACGGTGCGATCTTCAAAGCTTTCTAAATAGCGTTTGCCGTCGAAGGTTTTCAGGGTGTAGCTGGTGTAATACTTCCATGCGCCAAGAAACGTCTGGAAGCGAAAACCGCTGGCGTGCGCACGTTCAAACAGTCTTACCACGAAGGGACGATCGTAGCGGGCCAGGACGCGCTCCTCGTAGTAGCCCTCGTTAACCAGATAGTCGAGACGTTCATTCTGGCTTGAAAACGTCACGCTGTTGGGCCGCACGTGGGCGGCGAAAAAAGCCTCTACCGCCTCGCGATCTTTGCCAAACTGAATGCGCCCCTCCCGGTCATAGAGGTTAAGCATCGCGTTTAATGCGTGGTAGTCCGGCGTCGCCTGAATTACCCGTTCTGCGGTTGTCGTTGCCAAAATTCGTTCACTCCTTTACGCACGTTTTCTACGTCCTGCTGTGTCCCCATCAGTTCAAAACGATAGAGATACGGCACGCCGCATTTTTGAGAGATGACATCCCCGGCGCGGCCAAAGGCATCGCCAAAATTACGATTGCCCGCCGCGATCACGCCCCGAATCAGTACCCGGTTATGAGGATCGTTCAGAAAGCGGATCACCTGGCGGGGTACTGCTCCTGCCGTACCGCCGCCGCCATAGCTGGGCACCACCAGAATGTAAGGTTCGTCTACCTGAATGCGCTCCCGCTCATTGAGCGGAATACGCACCGCAGGCAGCCCGAGGCGCTCAATAAAGCGGAGCGTGTTTTCTGAGCTGCTGGAGAAGAAGACCAGCCCACTCATGCACGCGTGGCCTGAGCGCTCAGGCGGTTAATCATGTCCGGGCGAAAGCCAGACCAGCTGGTATCACCGGCAATGACCACCGGAAGCTGACGAAATCCCTGTTCGCGCAGGGTATCCGCGGCATCGGGCACCAGGTCGATATTTACCATTTCAAACGCCACGCCGCGGCTCTCCATCGCCCGTTTGGTGGCGTGGCACTGAACACAATCGTTACGAGTGTAAATAATAATGCTCATGATTCGTATTTCCATTTAGAATGAGAAAACGGCGCGAGTTAACGCGTCATAGAGTGTGTGTCTTTCTAAAGAGAATACTAGATGTAGTTGATTAAAGATTCAACCATACAAGATATGGGAAATTCAGATTAATATTGCCCTGGTGATGAGCACAGCGGGGCAGGGCGGGCTGTACGGGTTTTTCAGGCTTACAAGCATAAAAAAGCCCCGGCGCCTGAGGCTACCGGGGTTGAGAATGCGGGCTTACTTACGCAGGCTGAGCAGGGCTCCGACAAAAATGCCGACCGCCGCGACGGTTCCCAGCGTACACAGTGGTTTTTCACGTACGAAGGTCGTAGCACAGCTTGCCATGTCGCAGGCCGCCTGCGTAGCGCGTGAACGTCCGTTCATACGGGCGCGGGTTTCACGGAGCAGAGACTGAGCCTTACGTTTCGCAGCATCTGCTTCATCCTTCGCATCGGATCCCCAGGATTTCAGCACTTCCTCAAGCGTGTCCGCTAATTGGCTGACATCATTACGAATATCCTGCGCGTCATCGTTAATATCGTTTCGGTTCGGTCTGTTAAACATACGATCCTCCGTAATTTTGTGTTCCCGTTTAGTTTAGTTCAGAAATTTAATATCTGAAGCGCGTCACGCGTTATCCGCCAGTTTATGGACTATTCTGAAAGCCCTGCTAATGCTGATTACTGTAAGGTTGCCGGGCAGGAAAAGATAACGAGGAAAAGATATGTATTTACGACCTGACGAGGTGGCACGCGTTCTTGAAAAAGAGGGATTCACCATGGATGAGGTGACGCCAAAAGCGTATGGATATCGCCGCGGCGAGAATTATGTTTATGTTAATCGTGAAGCCAGGATGGGACGTACCGCTCTCATTATTCACCCGACGCTGAAAGACAGAAGTCTGTCATTTGCTGAGCCTGCCTCGGATATTAAAACCTGCGACCACTATCAGCAATTTCCGCTCTATTTAGGCGGTGAACGGCATGAGCATTATGGTATTCCGCACGGTTTCAGTTCGCGTATGGCGCTGGAACGGTTTCTGAAGGGACTGTTTGGCGACGTACAGTAAAGCTGCGACTGGCTTTCGCCAGTCGCTTCACATTACGCTTTTACCTGGCCGTACTGGCTGACCTTAAACAGGCGGCGGCAGTAGTCGAGGAAATAGCCGTATACCGCACCCATCAGCATTGATACCACGATATTCGAACTGACCGCTGCGGCGATCTGGTGCCAGTCCGCGCCCACTGTCAGGAGAATAGCCACGTAGACCGGCGACTGGAATGTGACGTACGCCAGCACGTCGGCAAGATTTTTCATCCAGCCCGCCGGGCTGATGCGGCGCGCGAAACGCATAACGGCATCGCGGTATAGTCCGTAAGGCCATGCGATAATAATATTGACCGGGATCGCCACCAGACGAGAAGAAAGTGACTGCTCGAAGGTCATTCCGGAGAGGAATATTTCAATCAGCATGTTCACAACGGAACAGTAGACAACCATCGCGAAAGTATCTGCCACCGCGTGGCGCAGGCGAGATTGCGGCGAGAACATGTCTGAACTCCTTGAGAAGAACGCAGTGGAATCGGTTTTCCTTCAGCGGCTAGTGCTTTAGGTTGGTTTGTTTGAGGTGTATAGCGTATATCTCTGTGTTTGAACTAACAACTAGTGATTAATTTTTATTTACTCGCCTTTTGTCCACAAAATTCTCTAAAATTGGTTGTTTTTTATCCGGTTCGTTATAATCTGTCTCATCAAATATTTTACTGATATAAATCAGTGGTTTAGGTATTTTGCTTTTGACGCAGAAATCCACTCCCCTGATAATAGCGCAGTATGCTGTGATTTGGATTAAAGTTGACCATTTATATTGATTCGGTGATTAGATCTACGTGTTTCCCGCCGATGCTATGCGCTATTATTAACGGCGATATTTAAATATATTTACATTTATGCCCGTTTGGACCTTTGGGTAGATATTTCAACTGAAATGAATTATTCTTGGGGCGATTTATCTATTTACCCCAAAAAAAAGGTTTTCAATAATATGTCTTTGACGTTACAGAATCTTAATAATATCCGAACCCTGCGCGCGATGGCGCGAGAATTAACCCTGGACGTTCTTGAGGAAATGCTGGAAAAGGTCAGGGTCGTTACTGAAGAAAAACGCAATGAGCTGGCGGAATTAGAGCAGCAGCGCGCTGAACAGCAGGAAAAAATTAATACCCTGCTGGAACTGATGAAAGCCGATGGTATTTCTCCGACTGACCTGCTGGGTTCAGAACTGGCGCAGGCGGGTAAACCGACTAAAAAGCGTAAACCGCGTGAAGCGAAATATCGCTTTATTGACCAGAACGGTGAAGAAAAAACGTGGACCGGCCAGGGCCGCACGCCTAAGCCTATTGCCAGCGCGCTGGCAGAGGGTAAATCACTGGATGATTTTCTGATCTAATACGTGGACCGGGCGGAACAAGCCGCCCGGTTATCTGTTCAGCAGACGCCGAAATCACCTTCTTCGGTATAAGGCGCCAAATCGGCCGCTTTCAGCGTATATTTCTCGCCTTGTTCATTGCTGGCCTGTACCGCCACCACGTTTTCACCGTTCACTTCGAGCACTTTCAGCTTTGGGCCGCCTTTTAGCGGTTGCACATAATCACCGACAGAAAACATATAACCTCCTCATCGTTTTAGCGATCTTCACCTTAGCCGACGTCTGATGCCGGGTACAGCGTAATTCATTGATTACTGCTTATGAGGTATGACGGTTCCACGGCATCACTTTCAGCAACCGTGCCATACCGCAAAAACCAGTCACACCGACGAAACCGCTCAGCAGGAAAAAGCCGCTGGAGACGCTATAACCCAGCACCACGCCGCAAAGGATCAGCAGCCCGGCGGCAATTTGTACCTGCCGCATCAGCGGGAGCGGCTGGGATTTATCTTCCACGGTCAGCAGCCCGGCCTGCTTCCAGCCCTGAATGCCCCCCTCAACCACGAAGGCCTGAGCCGGCAACGCTGCCTGCGCAAGTCGCGCAGCATTGTTTGATGTCCGTGTCCCGGACTGACAGTGGAAAATCACCGTTTCACCAGGGGCAGCGTTGAGCCCGCCGGTTAAAGAATCCAGCGGTATGGAGCGTGCTGCCGGAATATGCTCGCGGGCATACTCGTCGGGATCGCGAATATCAATCAGTTTTGCGCCTTCTTTAATAAGCGCGTTCGCCTGCTGTGGCGAAATAAGAGAAAGAGACATGGTGTTTCCTTACGGTCAATTTATGAGTAGTAGAACATTTAAGGAAGGGCTTAAGCCAGTGTAAAGAGGGTAAAGGCAGGTAAAAGCGCGAGAGACGAATGGCAGTAACCCGTAAACTGGCTATGCTTAGAGAAATGTCTCTTTTTAATTTTCAATTGGTTAGCTTGCACGGAGTGATTATGGGTTTTTGGCGCGTTGTTTTTACGATTATTCTCCCGCCGCTGGGCGTGCTGCTTGGCAAGGGACTGGGCTGGGCGTTTATTCTGAACATCCTTCTGACCATCCTGGGTTACTTCCCGGGCCTTATCCACGCGTTTTGGGTGCAGACGAAAAATTAAGCACGCCACAGTAAATCACTGTATATACCGGTTAATACGCCTTCCGGGCCAAACTGCTGTTTGATCCAGCGCGTCACCTGGCCGGTCGCCGCATGCTGCGTGGCGAGCAGCATGCGCGAGTCCTGACGCGGATTGTTAATGCGCCGCGTGATGAGCAGACCGTCTTCCATCGCTTCTCTTGCCATGTATTCCGGCAAAAAGCCAATCCCTTCCCCCAGAATCTGGCACTGGCACTTGGTGTTGAAATCCGGCACCAGAATCGCCTCCTGCCCGTGCAGCAGCCAGCCGACCTTCTTGTTGATGGTATGCGCGGTATCTTCCACCATGATGTTGGGGTACAGGCGCAACTGGCTCTCCGCTATCGGTTCGGGAACAAAGGCGAGGGGATGTTCCGGCGCGATGGCAAACACCCAGCGAATGGCGCCAATTTCGGTGTAATCAATCCCGCCGCCGTCCAGCAGCGTATCCGGCGCGCCAATCGCGATGTTGGCCTGATTGTTGATGATCGAATCCCAGACGCCGTTATACACCTCGGTCGTCACCGTGATCTGGCAGGTGGGAAACTGCTTTTTCAGCACCTGCAGCAAACGCGCGGTATGGCGTGGCGTATACAAGAGCTGATTAATGCAGATGCGTACTCGCGCCTCGATGCCCTGCGAAATGGTATCAATCCCGCGCTTGATGGCGTGGAAGTCGTTCAGCAGGTCGGTGGCCTTACGGTAAAAATAAAACCCGGACTCTGTCAGCTCGATGCTGCGCGTGTTGCGCACAAACAGCACCACGTCCAGCCCGGTCTCCATGCGCTTAATGGTATAGCTAATGGCGGAGGTCGTCACGCCCAGCTCGGCGGCGGCTTTGCTGAAACTGCCGAAGCGCGCCGCGGTGGTGAAGGCAAGCAGGTTCTCTTCGGTAAAGATGGAATTCATATCACAGCATCCTCAGTCATCAGTTTTGAACATATTTTAACAGCGCCGTTACATCATAGTTGAAGTGTGTCACAGTTCTGACTATTTACGCGGAGCCGCGTCCTGTAAGGCTTTTACAACCATAAGGATAATGCTGCCTGAGGCGCTAAAAAGCGGTAAACCATAAGAAAAAGGTTGCGCAGACGCACGTTTTAGTCTGACTGTTGAATTTAACTCAACAATGAATTGCGTGTCGATGAATCATTTTTAAGCGGATTCTTTTGTGACCAGGCTGTTGCTATTCTCAGGTCATCAGAAGTGAAACATTGGGAGACTGAATATGTCTGCAAACGCACTCGTTACGGAATTTCTGCTGGCGGCAGAAGAGGGCAACATCGACGCGCTAAAAGCCTGCCTGGATAACGGCGTGGATATTAACGCCACCAACCGCCAGAAAAGAACCGCCATTATTATTGCCAGCCTGAAAAAGCATTACGCCTGCGTGGAATTTTTAATTGCCGCCGGCGCGGATATTGATAAACAGGACCAGACCTGTTTTAACCCCTTCCTGATAAGCTGCCTGACTAATGATTTAACCCTGCTGCGCATCGTTCTTCCGGCGAATCCGGATCTCGACCGTCTGACGCGCTTCGGCGGCGTGGGCATTACCCCTGCCAGTGAAAAAGGCCACGTTGAAATCGTGCGCGAGCTGCTGGAAAAAACCGATATTAACGTCAACCACACTAACTTTGTCGGCTGGACGCCGCTGCTGGAAGCCATCGTGCTGAATGACGGCGGCGCAAAGCAGCAGGAAATTGTGAAGCTGCTGCTGGATCACGGCGCGAATCCGCACATGACCGATAAATACGGCAAAACCCCGCTCGAACTGGCGCGGGAAAAAGGCTTCGATGCAATAGCCGACCTGCTGCTGGCGGCGGGCGCATAACGCATTCGGCCAGCCACGTCCGGCTGGCCGTTAATTCAAAAAGTTTTTTACCGACGTGCATTCTGCGCGACGGCGGCCCCCTTTTATCCGTATTCAGGAGAAAACAATGCCAACCAAAATCGTCATAAAAAAGAACACCTATTTCGATTCGGTTTCCTTAATGTCGGTTTCCACCAAAGCCAATAAATTGCCGGGCGTCGAACAGGCGTTTGTGGCAATGGCGACGGAAATGAATAAAGGCGTTCTGAAAAATCTCGGGCTGCTCACGCCGGAATTAGCGGAAGCCAAAAATGGCGACCTGATGATCGTGATTAAAGGCGACGCGGCGAACGATGAAACGCTGGCGGAAATAGAAGCTTTATTTACCCATAAAGCGAGCAGCGGCACCCATGAAGCACGCTACGCGACGATTGCCAGCGCCAAAACTCATCGCCCGGACAGCAACCTGGCGGTCATTTCCGTCAACGGCACCTTTGCCGCCCGCGAAGCGCGTCAGGCGCTGGAAAACGATCTTAACGTCATGCTCTTTTCCGATAACGTGTCGCTGGAGGACGAACTGGCGCTGAAACAGCTTGCGCATGAGAAAGGGCTGCTGATGATGGGGCCAGACTGCGGGACCGCCATCATCAACGGTGCGGGGCTGTGCTTCGCCAACGCGGTGCGTCGCGGGCCGATTGGGATTGTTGGCGCCTCCGGCACCGGCAGCCAGGAGCTGAGCGTGCGCATTCACGAGTTCGGCGGCGGCGTGTCGCAGCTGATCGGCACCGGCGGACGCGATCTTAGCGAGAAAATCGGCGGTCTCATGATGCTCGACGCCATTGACATGCTTGAGGCGGATGAGGGCACCCGGGTGATTGCGCTCATCTCCAAGCCGCCTGCGCCAGCGGTGGCAGAAAAGGTGCTGGCCCGCGCCAGAGCCTGCCGCAAGCCGGTGGTTGTTTGCTTCCTCGGCCGCAGCGAACCGCCCGCCGATGAAGACGGCCTGCAGTTTGCGCGTGGCACCAAAGAAGCAGCGCTGAAGGCGGTGCTGCTTACCGGCATTAAAAAAGAGTCCCTGGATCTGCATCCGCTCAACTGGCCTTTGATTGAAGAGGTGCGCGCCCGCCTGACCCCACAGCAGAAGTACATTCGCGGCCTGTTCTGCGGCGGCACCCTGTGCGACGAGGCGATGTTTGCCGCGCTGGAGAAGTTCGACGATGTCTGGAGCAATATCCAGCCGGATCCGGCTAAGCGCCTGAAGGACATCAGCGTCAGCCAGGCCCACACCTTCCTGGACTTCGGTGACGACGACTTCACCAACGGCAAACCGCACCCAATGATCGACCCGACCAACCGCATCAGCCGCCTGCTGCAGGAGGCGCGCGATCCGCAGGTGGGCGTCATCGTGATGGACTTCGTGCTCGGCTTCGGCGCGCACGAGGATCCGGTGGGGGTGATGATCGAGGCGATCAAAGAGGCACAGGCGATCGCGAAAGCCGATAACCGTCCGCTGGAGATCCTCGGCTACGTGCTTGGCACCGACCAGGATCCGCAGTCGCTGGCGCAGCAGTGCCAGCTGCTGACCGACGCAGGCGTCATCTGGGCCAGCAGCAGCACCAACACCGGATTACTGGCACGTGAATTTGTCTGCAAAGGGGAGAAAGCATAATGACCACTTTATTCAACCAGCCGCTAAACGTCATTAACGTCGGCATTGCGATGTTCAGCGACGACCTCAAAAAGCAGCACGTTCCCGTAACCCAGCTCGACTGGACGCCGCCGGGGCAGGGCAATATGCAGGTTGTTGAAGCGCTCGACCAGCTGGCGGAAAAACCGCTCGCGGAGAAGATCGCCGCCGCGAACAAAATCGCCCTTGAGCGCATCATCCAGTCTCATCCGGTGCTGGTGGGCTATGACCAGGCAATTAACGTAGTGCCGGGCATGACCCGCACCACCATTCTGCACGCCGGTCCGCCCGTCGCATGGGAAAACATGTGCGGCGCGATGAAGGGCGCGGTTACCGGGGCGCTGGTATTTGAAGGGCTGGCGACGGATCTGGAGGATGCCGCAAGGCTGGCGGCTTCAGGTGAGATCACCTTCTCGCCGTGCCACGAGCACGACTGCGTGGGCTCCATGGCGGGCGTCACCTCCGCGTCAATGTTTATGCACATCGTTGAGAACAAAACCTACGGCAACCGGGCGTTCACCAACCTCAGCGAGCAGATGGCGAAGATCCTGCGCATGGGGGCTAACGACCAGAGCGTGATCGACCGCCTGAACTGGATGCGCGACGTGCTCGGCCCGATGCTGCGCGACGCGATGAATATCATCGGCGAAATCGACCTGCGCCTGATGCTGGCCCAGGCGCTGCACATGGGCGACGAGTGCCACAACCGCAACAACGCCGGCACCACGCTGCTGATCCAGGCGCTGACGCCGGGGCTGATTCAGGCGGGCTATCCGGTGGAGCAGCAGCGTGAGGTGTTCGAGTTTGTCGCCAGCAGCGACTACTTCTCCGGCCCGACGTGGATGGCGATGTGTAAAGCCGCGCTGGATGCCGCTCACGGCATTGAATATAGCACCGTGGTTACCACCATGGCGCGCAACGGCTACGAGTTCGGCCTGCGCGTTTCCGGCCTGCCGGGGCAGTGGTTCACCGGCCCGGCGCAGCAGGTGATTGGCCCGATGTTCGCGGGCTACAAGCCGGAAGACTCCGGACTGGATATTGGCGACAGCGCCATCACCGAAACCTACGGCATCGGCGGCTTTGCGATGGCGACGGCACCGGCCATCGTTGCGCTGGTGGGTGGCACGGTGGAGGAAGCCATCGACTTCTCGCGCCAGATGCGCGAAATCACCCTCGGCGAGAACCCGAACGTCACCATTCCGCTGCTGTCGTTTATGGGCATTCCAACCGCCATCGACATCACCAGAGTGGCGGGCAGCGGCATTCTGCCGGTGATCAACACCGCCATTGCCCACAAAGACGCGGGCATCGGCATGATTGGGGCGGGCATCGTTCACCCGCCGTTTAGCTGTTTTGAAAAGGCGCTGTTGACCTTCCGCGATCGCTACGTTTTATAAGGTATGCATCCATGAAAAACATGAAACTGGAGTGGAAAAGAGGTGACTGGGCGGCCTATTTCGGGTTGATGACCAACAACCTGACTAATTTGCTGACCATGATGGGGTTGCTCATTTTTGTCGTCGGCATCCCGAAGGAGATTGTTTATGGACGCATCGCGCCGGCCTTCGGGCTGGCGGTGCTGGTAGCGAGCTTATGCTACACATGGTTTGGCCTGCAAATGGCGCGCGCCACCGGACGTACGGACGTCACCGCGCTGCCGTCCGGCCCGAGCGCACCCTCGATTTTTACCGTGACCTTCCTGGTCCTGATGCCCGTCTACCAGCAAACCGGCGATGCGGATTTCGCGATTCAGATTGGCCTGGTGTGGTGCTTCGTGGAGGCGATGATCCTCGCGGGCGGCTCGTTCCTGGGTGAGACCATTCGCAGGATGATCCCGCGAACCGTGCTGCTGTCGTGCCTGTCCGGTCTTGGCCTGCTGCTGCTGGCGATGAACCCGATGTTGCAGGCGTTCGAAGCGCCCACCGTGTCGTTCATCGTTCTGCTGCTGATCTTCATTAACTGGTTCGGTAAAAAGCCGATTTTCGCCAAAATCCCGACCGGCCTGCTGCTGCTGATTGCCGGAACGGCGCTGGCGTGGATTTCCGGACTGCAAAGCCCGGATGCCATTAAAGCGTCTATGTCCTCCTTCGGCTTTAATCCGCCGGAAGTGCACGTGGACAGCTTTATGCAGGGCCTGCCGCACGCGCTGCCGTATCTGGCGTCCGCCGTACCGCTGGGGCTGGCGAACTACATCTTTGACCTGGAGAACATCGAAAGCGCCCACGCGGCGGGGGATGAGTACCCGACCCGCAAGGTGATGCTGGCGAACGGCCTGGCTTCCATGCTCGGCTGCCTGATGGGCAACCCGTTCCCGGTCACGGTCTACGTGGGCCATCCCGGCTGGAAGGCGATGGGGGCGAGCATCGGCTACACGCTGGCGTCCGGCGTGACCATGTTCATCGTGCCGCTGTTCGGGCTGGGGGCCTTTATGCTCGCCATCATACCGATGACCGCTATCGTGCCGATTCTGGTGTTTATCGGCGTCGTCACCGCCAACCAGGTGGTGCGGGAAACGCCGAAAGTGGAGGTGCCCGTCATCTTTATCTGCCTGTTCCCGTGGATCGCTAACTGGGCGCTGACCATGATGAACAGCGTGATGAGCGCGGCGGGAACCAGCGCGGCGAAAATTGGCACCGACGTGCTGCACAGCAAAGGGATCTACTACGAGGGGCTGATGCACCTCGGCAACGGTGCGCCGCTCGCCAGCATGCTCTGGGGCTGTATCGCTATCTTCGCCATCATCAACAAACCGCTGCGCGGGGCCGTCGCCGCCGCAGGAGGCGCGCTGCTGGCGCTGTTTGGCGTGATCCACGCGCCAGTGGTGGGCTTTGCCGAGGGCAGTTCCCTGATGTTCGTCACGGCCTACCTGATGATGGGCGGCATGTTTGTGGTGAAGCATTTCCTCGACAGCCGCGAAGTTGCGAGCGCTGAAATTACTGTTGCGAAGGAAAACGTATGAAAGAGCTAATGGTCGTCGCCATCGGCGGCAACAGCATTATCAAAGACAACGCCAGCCAGTCGGTTGAACATCAGGCGCAGGCGGTCAAAGCGGTGGCCGAGTCGGTGCTTGAAATGCTGGCCTCCGACTATGACATCGTCCTCACCCACGGCAACGGCCCGCAGGTGGGGCTGGATCTGCGCCGCGCCGAGATCGCTCACGAGCGGGAAGGGCTGCCGCTGACCCCGCTGGCAAACTGCGTGGCGGATACCCAGGGCGGCATCGGCTACCTGATCCAGCAGGCGCTTAACAACCGCCTGGCGGCGCGCGGGGAGCAAAAGGCGGTCACGGTCGTCACTCAGGTGGAGGTGGATAAAAACGATCCCGGCTTTACGCACCCGACAAAACCGATCGGCGCGTTCTTCAGCGAGGCGCAGCGCGACGAGCTACAGCTCGCGCACCCGGACTGGCATTTTGTCGAGGATTCAGGCCGGGGCTATCGCCGCGTGGTGGCCTCGCCCCAGCCGCTGCGCATCGTCGAGGCGGATGCGATTAAGGCGCTAACGCAGAAAGGTTTTGTGGTCATCGGCGCGGGCGGCGGAGGCATTCCCGTGGTGCGCAGCGAGCAGGGGGATTATCAGAGCGTGGATGCGGTTATCGATAAAGATCTCTCCACCGCGCTGCTGGCCCGTGAGATTTGCGCCGACGTGCTGGTGATAACCACCGGCGTGGAGAAAGTCTGCGTTAACTTCGGCAAGCCAGACCAGCAGGCACTGGACACCGTCAGCGTGGCGCAGATGACGCGCTACATGGATGAAGGACACTTTCCGGCGGGCAGCATGCTGCCCAAAATCGTCGCCTCGCTGGCATTTTTACGCCACGGCGGCAGGCGCGTGATCATCACCTCGCCGGACTGCCTGCCCGCGGCGCTGCGCGGTGAAACGGGTACCCACATTGTTAATGAAGGAAGATAAGATGAGTGAAAACAAAAGCCGCCGCGAGTTTATCAGCCAGAGCGGCAAAATGGTCACCGCCTGCGCGTTGTTTGGCGCCACCGGCTCCGTCGCGTATGCTGCCGACACTGCAAAGGCAACCTGCGAGACGGGGAAACCGATGAACATCACTGCAAAACATTACTATCTGGACAACGTGCTGCTGGAAGCCGGGTTCAACTTCGAGGGCAGCGTGGCGACGAGCACCCGCACCGAGATGAAAACGCTGGAGATTAAAGACGGTAAAATCGTCGCCCTGCGCGATAACGGCAGCCACGCTGAAGCGACCCTTCCGCACTACGACGCGGGTAAAAAGCTGATGCTTCCGGCGATGCGCGACATGCACATTCACCTGGATAAAACCTTCTACGGCGGCCCGTGGCGCTCCCTGAACCGTCCGGCGGGCACCACCATTCAGGACATGATCCGCCTGGAGCAGAAGCTGCTGCCGGAGTTACAGCCCTACACGCAAGAACGCGCCGAAAAGCTGATCGACCTGATCCAGTCCAAAGGGTCCACCATCGCCCGCAGCCACTGCAATATTGAGCCGGTTTCCGGCCTGAAAAACCTGGAAAATTTGCAGGCGGTGCTGGCGCGCCGCAGCGCAGGTTTTGACTGCGAAATCGTTGCCTTCCCGCAGCACGGCCTGCTGCTCTCCAACGCTGAAAAGCTGATGCGCGAGGCGATGCAGGCGGGGGCGCACTACGTAGGCGGGCTGGACCCAACCAGCGTTGACGGCGCGATGGAGAAATCGCTCGATACCATGTTCCAGATTGCGCTGGATTACGACAAAGGGGTGGATATTCACCTCCATGAAACCAGCCCGGCGGGCGTGGCGGCGGTGAACTACATGGTGGAAACCGTGGAGAAAACGCCGGAGCTGAAGGGGAAGCTGACCATCAGCCACGCCTTCGCGCTGGCGACGCTCAACGAGCAGCAGGTGGATGAGATTGCCACCCGCATGGCGGCGCAGCAGGTGACCATCGCCTCCACCGTGCCGATTGGCACCCTGCACATGCCGCTGAAGCAGCTGCGGGAGAAGGGCGTGTTTGTTATGACCGGCACCGACAGCGTGATCGACCACTGGTCGCCGTACGGTCTGGGTGACATGCTGGAGAAAGCCAATCTGTACGCCCAGCTCTATATTCGCCCGAACGAGCAGACGCTCTCCCGCGCGCTCGGCATCGCCACCGGCGACGTGCTGCCGCTGAACGATAAAGGTGAACGCGTATGGCCGAAAGCGCAGGACGACGCCAGCTTTGTGCTGGTGGACGCCTCCTGTTCCGCCGAGGCCGTGGCGCGCATTTCTCCGCGTACCGCGACGTTCCACAAGGGGAATCTCGTCTGGGGCACGGTCGCCTGACGCCACGATGGGGTATCGCTACAGGTGATACCCCGACAATCGCAACTCCCGATCAATCCACTCGACGAACTGCTGGATCTTCCACGCGCGTTCGTTCATGTGCGGCATTACCAGATGATGCGCGTTAATGGCGATTCCCATCTCATCCGGCAGCACCTGTACCAGCGAGCCATCCTTCAGGTGATCGGTAGCCATCATTTTGCTCTCCAGAATAAACCCCAGCCCCATGCGCGCCGCTTCAAAGCTCATATAGGAACGGTCGAAGCTGAGGCTGAAATTGAGCCAGGGCCTGTCGATATTGTGCCAGGCGAACCATTTTTCCCAGTTCACCAGAGTGCTGGTGGAGGAGATAAGCGACTGTTGCAGCAGATCGGCGGGCGTGCTGATGGGATGCTCTTCTGCATAGCCCGGCGAGGCCAATACTACCAGCGTGTCGTTTTTAATGGTCATCACCCGGTAAGCATCCCAGTCCGGAATACCATGACGGATATCAATGTCGATATTATCTCTGGCGAACTGCAGGTTCTCATAGGAGCAGGTGAGATTGATGGTGATATCAGGATATTCGGCGCGGAATCTGCCCAGACGGCGCAACAGCCATGACAGTCCGAAGGTGGGGGAAGAGTGCACGCGAAGCACAGCATTGTCTTTTTCTTTCACGATCTGATCGGTGGCGCGCCCAATGGCGCTCATCGCCGCCGAGACCTCCCGCAGATATTTTTCTCCCGTCGTGGTGAGTTGAACCCCTTTGCCGCTGCGGATAAATAATTTCTTGCCCAGCCACGATTCCAGCGACGCGATCTGGTGGCTTACCGCCGAAGGCGTGACGTTGAGCTGTTCCGCCGCCTGATGGATGCTCAGGGCGTTAGCAACGGCGATAAACGCCTGCAAATTTCTGAGCGAGGGCAGCGATAACGTCTGGCGATCCTGCGCGGACATGGCCTACTCCTTACACGATAATTGATAAAAAACATAACATTGAGACTGCGAGCGGGCAATTTTATCCCGATGTTATTTTTTTGAGCTGTATCGCGAATCAAATTTATCTCAGCAATAAATGAGCTTTATTGAATGGCGTTTCATGGGTGAGCCGATATATTGACGTTGAACGCAATAATAAAACGACTCATGGTGTTCGAATAATGAGGTAAGTTATGTCTCGTATAGAACAAGCTGTCCCCTACATAAAGACTAAAAAAACCAATTACCGTTTCGTTGTGCTGGCATTAATTTTTATTGTTTATGCCATTAACTATGCTGACCGAACAAATATTGGTGCGGTACTGCCGTTTATCATTGACGAATTTCATATCAATAATTTCGAAGCCGGTGCCATCGCCAGCATGTTTTTTTTGGGATACGCCCTGAGCCAAATTCCTGCGGGCTTTTTTATTGCCAAAAAGGGAATTCGCGGCATGGTGGCACTGTCGATATTCGGCTTCTCTGCCTTTACCTGGCTGATGGGCACCGCAACCTCGGTTCTGGGCCTGAAGTGTATCCGCCTGGGGCTGGGGTTAACAGAGGGGCCGTGCCCGGTCGGGCTGGCCTCCACCATCAATAACTGGTTTCCGCCAAAGGAGAAGGCCACGGCCACGGGCGTCTACATCGCCGCCACCATGTTCGCGCCCATCCTCGTGCCGCCGCTGGCCGTGTGGATCGCCATGACCTGGGGCTGGCGCTGGGTCTTCTTCTCCTTTGCGATCCCTGGATTGGTCATTGCCGTCCTGTGGTATCTGCTGGTACGCACGAAGCCGTCCGAGAGCGCATTCGTCTCTAAAGCGGAGCTGGAGACCATTACCGCCGGTCAGGAGACGCCGGACGCCAGACGTGAAAACATCGTGATTTCACCAGGCTTTGCACGCCTCGATCGGCTGATCCGTGTGCGGGAGTTAGCCCCGGTAAGCACGGTGAAAGGGCTGTTTACCTCGAAGAATATTCTCGGCGACTGCCTGGCCTATTTTATGATGGTCAGCGTGCTGTACGGACTGTTGACGTGGATCCCGCTCTATCTGGTGAAAGAGAAAGGCTTTACGTTTATGAGCATGGGGCTGGTCGCCAGCATGCCGTGCATCGGTGGATTTATCGGTGCGATTTTTGGCGGCTACGTCTCCGACAAACTGCTCGGCCGCCGACGTAAACCGACCATGATGTTTACCGCCATCAGCACCGTTTTAATGATGGTCATTATGCTGAATATTCCACAAAGCACCGTGGCGGTTTGCGTCGGACTATTTTTTGTCGGTCTCTGTCTGAATATTGGCTGGCCCGCTTTTACAGCTTATGGCATGGCTGTTGCGGACAGTAAAACCTATCCCATTGCCGCGTCCATCATCAATAGCGGCGGTAATCTCGGCGGATTTGTTTCCCCGATGCTGGCAGGTTATCTGCTGGATAAAACAGGTGGTTTTAATTCCGTGTTTATTTATTTCGGTATTTGCGCAGCCATTGGCTTAATTATGATTATGCTGCTGGAAGAACCGAAATAAATCATTAAATCTCTCTTGTCCGAATGGAGTAAATATATGCTACTGAAAAATAAAGTCGCCGTTATTACCGGCGCGGCTTCCGTACGCGGTTTGGGTTTCGCTACGGCGAAATTATATGCCGAACAGGGTGCGAAAGTGGTGATTATCGATTTAAACGCTGAAGCCAGCCGGGCTGCCGCCGCGAGCCTGGGCGACGAACATCTGGGCCTTGCGGCGAACGTCAGCAATGAATTACAGGTTAATGCCGCCATTGAGCAGGTGCTGGGGAAATACGGGCGCATCGATATTCTGGTGAATAACGCCGGCATTACTCAGCCGATCAAGCTGATGGATATCAAACGCGAAAATTACGATGCGGTGCTTGACGTCAGCCTGCGCGGCACGCTGCTAATGTCCCAGGCGGTTATTCCCACTATGCGCGCGCAAAAGTCGGGCAGCATCGTCTGCATTTCATCGGTATCGGCCCAGCGCGGCGGCGGCATCTTCGGCGGCCCACACTACAGCGCTGCAAAAGCGGGTGTGCTGGGACTGGCAAAAGCCATGGCGCGTGAGCTGGGGCCCGACAATGTGCGGGTAAACTGCATCACGCCGGGTCTTATCCAGACGGACATCACCGCAGGCAAGCTGAGCGATGAGATGAAAACGTCCATTCTGGCGGGCATTCCGCTTAACCGCCTCGGAGACGCGCAGGATATTGCCCGCGCCGCGCTGTTCCTCGGCAGCGACCTCTCTTCTTACTCCACCGGTATCACGCTCGACGTGAACGGCGGGATGCTGATCCATTAAGGAGATACGACGATGACGGATACCACAGTTCAACAGGTTGCCGCCGCGGCCTGGCGCATTCGCCGCTACGCGCTGCGCATGGGCGAAGTGCAGGGGCAGGGCTACATCGGGCAGGCGCTGGGCTATGCCGATGTGCTGGCCACCGCGTTTACCCACGGAATGAACCTTAAGCCGGGCGAGCCGGAGTGGGAAGGGCGTGACCGTTTTCTGCTCTCCCACGGCCATTACGCCATTGCCTGTTATGCGGCCCTGATTGAAGCCGGGATCGTTCCTGAAGAGGAGCTGGAGACCTACGGTGCGGACGACAGCCGCCTGCCGATGTCCGGTATGGCAACCTACACGCCAGGTATGGAGATCTCTGGCGGTTCGCTGGGGCAGGGCTTCAGCATTGGCGTTGGCATGGCGCTGGGGCTGAAGCACAAGCAGAGCGCGGCATGGGTCGTTAACTCCATGTCGGACGGCGAGCTGGACGAAGGGTCAACCTGGGAAGCGGCGATGTCGGCGGCACATCACGGCCTGTCGAACCTGATTGTGCTGGTGGACATTAACCGCCAGCAGGCGGATGGCAACTCGCACGCGATCCTCGGCTTTGAGCCGCTGGAGGATAAATGGACCTCCTTCGGCTGGTACGTGCAGCGCGTGAACGGCAACGATGTTCCTGCGCTGGTGACGGCGTTTGATAACGCCAAACGCTACCCGGAAAACCAGCCGCGCGTCATTTTGTGCGACACGATGATGGGCAAGGGCGTGCCGTTCCTCGAAAAGCGTGACAAGAACCATTTTATTCGCGTGGATGCTGACGAGTGGCAAAAGGCACTCGCCGTGCTGGATGCCAACAAACCTGAAGGAGTGCTGTAATGAGCCAGACCACGGAGAAAAAACCGCGTTTAACCACGTCGGCGATGATTGCCTCTATCGCGGAAGAGGGCCAGGAGACGCGCGCCGCACCGTTCGGACACGCGCTGGTGAAGCTGGCGGAACAGCGACCGGAGATCGTCGGCATGACGGCGGATCTGTCGAAGTACACCGATCTACACATTTTTGCCCAGGCCTACCCGGAACGCTTCTTCCAGATGGGCATGGCCGAACAGCTGTTAATGGGGGCCGCGGGCGGTATGGCGAAAGAGGGCTTTATTCCTTTCGCCACAACCTATGCCGTCTTCGCTACCCGCCGCGCCTACGACTTTATCCATCAGGTGATTGCTGAAGAGCACCTGAATGTGAAGATCTGCGCGGCGCTGCCGGGGCTAACCACCGGTTACGGGCCGAGCCACCAGGCGACGGAAGATATTGCGATTATGCGCGGTATTCCGGGCATGACGATTATCGATCCCTGTGACGCAATCGACACGGAACAGGCGGTGCCGGCGATGGCAGCGCACGATGGCCCTGTCTATATGCGCCTGCTGCGCGGCAAGGTGCCGGTGGTGCTGGACCAGTACAACTACCAGTTTAAGATTGGCAAAGCTGCGCTGCTGGAAGAGGGGAGCGATGTCCTGATCGTCGCCTCAGGCCTGATGACCATGCGTGCGCTGGAGGCGGCGAAGCAGCTGCGTAAGGATAACGTCAGCGTGGCGGTGCTGCACTCGCCCACCATTAAGCCGCTGGACGAAGAGACGATCCTGGCGCAGGCCGCGAAGCCGGGACGGCTGGTCATCGTGGCGGAAAACCACAGCAGCGTAGGCGGGTTGTGCGAAGCCGTCGCGTCGCTGTTGATGCGCAACCGCGTGAACGTGGATTTCGATACTGTCGCGCTGCCGGACGCGTTCCTTGATGCGGGCGCGTTGCCCACCCTCCATGACCGCTACGGGATCTCAACCACAGCCATGGTGGAGAAAATCCGGCGCAGGCTGTGATTTATCAGACGGATACGTTGCCAACGGGCGAGGGGTGCTTTACCCTCGCCTCTGTTGCGATAAAGGAGTCCGTCATGGCACAAAACATCTACGACAACCCGGCGTTTTTTGAAGGCTACGCTCAGCTTCCGCGCTCGGTGCACGGGCTGGACGGTGCGCCTGAGTGGCCTGCGCTCAAGGCAATGCTGCCTGATTTAACCGGCAAAGCGGTTATCGATCTCGGCTGCGGTTACGGCTGGTTCTGCCGCGCGGCGCGCGAGCTGGGCGCTAGCGACGTTACGGGCGTCGATATCTCAGAAAAAATGCTTGCCCGCGCGGCTGAACTGACGGATGACGTACAGATTCACTATCAGCGTAGCGATCTGGAATCTCTTCAGCTTCGCGAAAACAGTCTCGATCTGGTCTACAGTTCGCTGGCGCTACACTACCTGCCGGAGCTGGACACGCTATTCGCCAACGTTCATCGCGCGCTAAAACCGGGGGGCAGCCTGGTCTTCTCGATGGAGCACCCGATTTACACCTGCGCCACCCGTCAGGGCTGGCTGACCGACGACAGCGGCGAGCGGTTCTGGGGCGTGAACCATTATCAGGACGAAAGCCAGCGCGTCAGCAACTGGCTGGCGGATGGAGTGATTAAATACCACCGCACGCTGGGCACCACGCTTAACGCGCTGGTCAAGGCGGGATTAACGATAAGTGAAGTCAATGAGTGGGGACCAACGCAGGCGCAGATTGACGCCTGGCCTGCATTGTCCGAAGAGGCGGAGCGCCCGATGCTGGTGCTGATTTCCGCCCGTAAGGCTCAGTAACCTACCTTGTACACCCGCCCGCTCTGCACCCCTTCCACGCTGCGGCGGTAGGCCTGAGCAACGGTCGCGGCGGGAACGCTTTCAAAGCCAGGGAAGAACCCGTCATACGCTTCGGCGGATTCCGTCAGTACCGTTGGGCTAATCAGGTTAATGCGGATCCCGCGCGGCAGTTCGCAGGCTGCGGCGCGGACAAACCCTTCCAGCGCCGCATTGACCGTGGTGGCATTCACGCCCTGCGCAATCGGCTCGTGCGCCACAATCCCGCTTATCAGCGTAATCGAGCCGCCTTCGTTCAGATAATGCTGGCCGGTCAGCGCCAGACGCACCTGCCCGAGCAGCTTGTCCTGCAGGCCCTGGTTGAAGTCGCTGTCCTTCATAGTCGCGAGCGGGCCAAAGTAGAGACCACCGCTGGCGGAGACAATCGCATCCACCGGGCCGATTTTCTCAAACAACGCCTGCACGCTCGCCTGCGAGGTGATATCCACCTGGTAGTCGCCCCGCGTGCGGCCCACGCGGATGATCTCGTGACGACGGCTTAACTCTTCGGTTACGGCACGACCGACCGTACCGCTGGCACCAATAATGACGATTTTCATATCCGACTCCTCATGTTGTGAGCCCTCATTCTTTAATAAATAAAAATTCAGATAAACTGGGCTAAAGTTAGATGATTACTAACCAGGAGTTTGGAATATGGATAAGCTTCGCGGCATGGAGACGTTTATCGCGGTGGTAGAGAGCGGCAGCTTCACCGGCGCGGCGGCGCGGCTGGAGATGTCGGCGGTGATGGTCGGGAAATATATTGCGCTGCTCGAATCTCAGCTCGGCACACGGCTGCTGGAGCGCAATACCCGTCGCCAGAGCCTGACCGACGCCGGACGCGTTTATTTCGAAGAGGCCAGGCGCGTGCTGGAGCAGGTCTCGATTGCCGAAAGCGCGGTTGAACGGCTGCGCGCGACGCCCGCCGGCACCCTGCGCGTCACCGCCCCCACGTCGTTTGGCGGCTGCGCGATCGCCCCTCTGACGGCCACATTTTTGCAGCGCTACCCGGAAGTGCGTATCGAACTGGATCTCACCAACCGGATGGTTGATCTGGTAGAAGAGGGGGTCGATCTGGCCATTCGCATTGGCGATATCCGCAATGACGATCTGGTGGCGAAATATCTGTGTCCCTACAACATGGTGATCTGCGCCGCGCCGGATTATCTGGCGCGACACGGCACGCCGCAGACGCCCGCCGATCTGGTGGATCATCTGTGCCTGTCGCACACGGTGTGGACCGCGCGCAACGAGTGGCGGCTGCCGGGTGCGGAAGGGGAGGTGCGCTGGAAGCGGGATGCGATCTTAAGATGCAACGACGGCTACGGCTTACGCATGGCGGCGCGAGCCGGGGCAGGGCTGCTGCTGCAACCGGAAGTGCTGGTGGCGGAAGAGCTGGCAAGCGGCAGGCTGGTGCGTGTGCTGGAGCCGTTCACGCCCGCGCCGAGGCCGGTGCATTTACTGTGGCGTCAGGATTTGCGTCCCCTCCCTAAGCTAACGGAATTTATTGCGCATATTCTGCTAAGATTGGGCACAATATAAAAAAAGAAGGTAATCAAAGAATGTCTGCAAACAAACTCGCCAGCAGCGCGCAGGGCCTGCAATCATCTGCCATCCGTGAATTATTAAAACATAGCAAAATGGCGGGCGTGATTTCGCTGGGCGGCGGTATTCCCAATCCGGACCTGTTCGATCGCGAAGGGCTTAAAATTGCCGCCGATGCCGTGTTGTCACAGAATTTTGGCGAGGCGTTCCAGTATGGCCTGACGGAAGGCGTACCGGGGCTGCGCGAAGAAATTAAACGCATCTGCGAGGGGCGCGGCATCGCCTGTAAGGCCGATGACGTGGTCATTACTTCCGGCTCTCAACAATCTCTGGACGTGCTGGCGCGTGCGTTAATTAATCCGGGCGATACGGTTGTCGTTGAACGTCCTACCTATCTCGCCGCGCTGCAGGTCTTTGGCCTGGCACAGGCGAATTTTGAATCCGTCGGCACCGACGGCGACGGCATGAAGGTCGATGAACTTGAGGCGTTGGTGGCGAAGAAAACCATCAAGGCGGTTTATATCGTTCCAACCTTTGGTAACCCTGGCGGCGTAACGCTTTCCGAAGCGCGCCGTAAACAGCTGGTGGAATTATCAAAGCGCTATGATTTCGTGATTATCGAAGACGATCCGTACAGCGAAATTAACTACACCGACGACGTGTTCCGCCCGCTGATTGCCCATGCGAAAGATATCGGCAATGAGGATAACGTGGTGTACACCTCTACCTTCTCCAAAATCCTCGCGCCGGGCACCCGCGTGGGCTGGGTGCTGGTGCCGGAATGGCTGAAGCGCGCGGTGGTAAACCTCAAGCAAACCACCGATCTGCACACCAGCACGCTGTCCCAGCTGATGACCTACGAGTACCTGAAAACCGGGCGTCTGGCGAACCAGATTAAAATGATCCGCGAGGCCTATCGCCAGAAATACCAGACGTTTGCAACGGAACTGGAAGCCGAGCTGGGCGATGTGATGTCGTTCCACAAGCCGAAGGGCGGGATGTTCCTGTGGGCAAAAATGAACAACGGCATGAATACGACGAAATGGCTGGAAAAAACCTTAAGCAACGGCGTGGTGTTTGTACCGGGCGAGTTCTTCTACTGCAACGAACCGGACCCGACAACGCTGCGCATGTCATTCGTCACCCCAACGGATGAGCAGCTTAAAGAAGCGGTTCGACGCCTGAAGATCTCCCTGTAACAGAGCGCGCATAACGGCAGTTGCCGTTGTGCGCGCAGGGTGAGCTTATTGCGTGGCGTGGGCGAGCGCGCGGTCTGAAGCATCGCCGCCGATCGTCTGCGTCACTTCATGGATACGACAGATTTTCCCCTCGCGCAGTGCGGCAAACATATACACCTCTAATTCCGCCTGGCGACCATCTGGATACGTCACCGTAGCCCAGTGCCGGTCTGCTAAAAGATTCTCGTGACAGGCCAGCTCTTCTACCCTGAATGCGATCGCGCGGATCTGCGAGCGGACGTGGTTCAGGTGCTGCACAAAACCCCGATAATCAAGCGCGTGACCATCCGTGTACTGCTGGTAATCGGGCGTGAACACCTCTGCGGGATCTAATTCGCCTTTGAACAAGCGGCTTAACAGGCACGCCATTTTTTCGCGCTGTAGGGTATTGTCAGGCTGGGCTATCAGGGTTGTGATGAGGCTCATGTTGGCTCCTTGTGTAGTTGAGCCACCATTATCCTTGACAGTCGACGGCGCAGTTTCTGTAATACGTCGATGAATAACGATTTTCGGCCAGGATAAGATGATCGGTACAGAGACGCTCCGTCATCCCGGCGGTTACCGCACCGCGTGGCACAGCCATCCCACCGGACAGCTCTGGCGTATTGCAACGGGGCTGCTGGTGATTGAGACCCAACAGGGGCGTTCGGTTGTACCGGCAAACCATATTGGCTGGATCCCGCCGGGCCAGCAGCACGCCGCCTTTTCTGAAAGCGCGATAGAAGGCTGCGCTATCTATCTTGACCCTGCGTGCTGTGCAATGCTTCCCGATGTCCCCGCGCTGTTCGAGCCCGACGATCTCACTCATGCACTGTTTTCCCGCTTAAGCGTTGCAGAAAACGAGTACGATCCGCGAAAGCTCACCCTGCTGCTGGATGAGCTTGCCCTGACGCCTCAGGTGCGCTTTTATCTGCCCGTACCGACGGATCCGCGTCTGAAGAACGTGGTCAGCCACTTGCTGCAGTGTGTCGATGATAATCAAACGGTCAAGAGCCATGCCAGCCATGCCGGGATGAGCGTGCGTACGTTTAACCGTCGATTTAGCGCCCAGACGGGAATGAACTTCGTCAACTGGCGGCAGCTGGCGCGCGTCATGCAGGCAATGGAGTGGCTGGCGGCGGGGAAGCCGGTGGGATGGATTGCGCTGTCCAGCGGCTACAGCAGCGTCAGCGCATTTATTGAGGTTTTCAGAATGTGGACCGGTAAAACGCCGGGACAGTGGGGGATTAAAGGTGGCGCTGTAGAGCCGGTTTGATTCAGGCCACATCCGGCTGGCCTGATTTCCTTTTTGCCATGATTTCTGCAATCGTTTTTATACGGCTCAACTCCTCCTGAGTCCGGGAATTGGTTTGCGCTTCCCAGACGTCGACGTTTAGCTGCAGGTTCAACCAGAATTCAATAGTGGTATCAAACGCCTTGGCCAGTCTGATTGCCATATCGGCCGTCAGTTTACGATTATTATTAACGCTGGCGGGGATCTCAGCTCCCGGTGCGAGGTGGCAGCGTTGATCATATCCAGCTTCCTCGCTAAGGCTGATTCAAGGCTTGAAGGGATAACATTGCTTGATTTCCCGTACAGAAAAAAATCCTTAAGCCATTGATCACGAAAATGATTAATCATAGCGCTTATGAGCTCCACTCCATGAAGCTATGTGGATAGTAATGCACTCTTGCACAGTGCGCAAGTGCGTTTCGATTGGCGGCTATGTTACCCTGATGCAGGCTGAAGGAAAGCGGAAGGCGTCATTAAAAGCGGTTTCTTCGAGGCGGATTCCAGAAAAGGGGGATTGTGGTGTGGGTGCGGCATGATGCCCTCACTCCAGCCCTCTCCCACAGGGCTGAAGAATCCCCACAAATTAATGCGAGCAGCGAATCATCCCCTCGCCCCTTTGGGGAGAGGGTGAAGGGGAAGATCGTAGCCGCCGCCCGGCGAAGTCTATCGCTCCCTCAGCGCCTCCTTCGCCCGGTTAAACGGCTTGATCAGATAATCCAGTACCGTTTTCTCTCCGGTCTTGATGTCCACTGTGGCAATCATCCCCGGCACGATCGAGAAATGCCTGCCCGCCTTATTCACCAGGTAATCCTGGCTGGTGCGGATAAACACGCGGTAGTAGAACACCTCCGGCTTGGCCTCGTCCTGGATAGTGTCCGGGGATATAGTCTCCACCACCCCGTGCAGCCCGCCGTAGATGGCGTAATCGTAGGCGGTGATCTTCACCAGCGCCTCCTGGTTCGGGTGGATAAAGGCGATATCGCGCGGCGAGAGGCGGGTTTCAATCAGCAGATGATCGTCCACCGGCACAATCTCCATCAGTTCGCCGTTGGGCGGGATCACGCCGCCGATGGTGGTGACTTTGATGTTTTTCACGATCCCGCGCACCGGGGATTTTACCGTCAGGCGGGTGACGGAATCCTCGCGGCCTTTGAGGATCGCCGAGACCATATCCACCTCGGCGTTGGCCTTGGATAGCGCCTCGCGCGCCTGAACGTAATACTGGGAACGCACGTCGGTGAGCTTCAGCTCCAGGTCGCTTTTCTGCCGCTGCAGGCGGAGCACTTCCACGTGGCTGGCGGCGCCGGTTTTTACCAGCCGCTGGGTGATCGCCAGCTCTTTGTTTGCGAGATCTAACGCTGAACGCAGTTCACGCTGCGTGTCCTCAAGCTGCGAGCGGCGCGAATTGTAGAGCCGCGTTTCGGCGGCGGTCAGTTCGGTCCATTTCTCCAGCGAAGGCGGGAACTTCAGCGGCAGATCGTTCACCTCGGCGTACAGACGGGCGCTGGAGGCCAGCGACGCGCGGTAGCGCGCCGCGCTTTCGCCGACGTTCGATTCAGAACGCGTTGGATCCAGCCGCGCCAGCACCTGTCCGGCCTGCACCTGATCGCCTTCGTGAACGTTCAGCTCGGTGAGGATCCCCCCGTCCAGCGACTGCAGCACCTGCTCGCGCGAGCTGGGGATCACTTTTCCGGTTCCCGTTGAGACTTCATCCAGCATCCCAAACCACGCCCAGACGCCCAGCGCCACAAACATCAGCAGCGAAAAGATCACAATCCGCCGCGCGCCGGTATAGCCGCTTTCGGAGTCGAGCGCATTATCCAGATCGTCCATCGCGGCTACGTCACGCTGACTGATTTTCATTTTTCCACTCCCGTCCGGTTGCTGCCTGCTGCTGTTGCTGCATTCGGCTGTTGTTCAGCGCCTGCGCTTTTGGCGCGTCCATGACCAGCATCCCATCTTTCAGCACGACCACGCGCTCCACCAGCTCCAGCACCGGCACGCGGTGGGTGGCGACAACCAGCGTCCGGTTGCCGAGCCACGCCCCCAGGCGCTGGATAAATTCCCGCTCGGTGTGTTCATCAAGGGAGGCGGTCGGCTCGTCCATCAGTACGATATTCGGATCGCGCAGCAGCATCCGCGCCAGCAGAATGGACTGCCGCTGCCCGCCGGACAGCCCGACGCCGTTCTCCATAATCGGGTAGTCCAGCCCCTTCGGCAGCTTCTGCACAAAGCTGGCCGCGCCGCACATCTCCAGCACCTCGAAGATCTCTTCGTCGGTGGCGCGCGGCATGCCGAGGGTGATGTTCTCGCGCAGGGTGCCGTAAAACAGCCGCGCGTTCTGGGTCATAAAGCCGACGTTTCGCCGCACGTCGGCCACGTCCAGATGCGGCAGGCTGAGGTTGTCGAGCCGCAACTCGCCGGCCGCCAGATCCATGCCGCCCGCCATCGCCTGCAGGAGAGTGGATTTGCCCGCGCCGTTACGCCCGAGGATCGCCACTTTCTCGCCCGGCCTGATCTCCAGACGGTTAATGCGCAGCGCCATGCGCGGATCTTCCGGCTGATAGCGGAACTGCGCCTGCTCGAAAAGATAGTGTCCGCGCAGTACGTCCTGGCGGATCGGCGTCTCTTCACGCTGATTTTCAGTAGGAAGCTGCATAATGCTGTCCAGCCCCTCTTTGGCGGCCTTAACCTGCTGCCAGCGGGCGAGCACGCCGCACAGCGTCGCCATCGGGGCGATCATCCGCGAGGCCAGCATTGAGGCGGCCACCACCGAGCCGGTGGTCAGCGTGCCGTCAATCACCATCGGCGCGCCAACCACGATCACGGCGGCGTAAACCAGGCTCTGGACGGTCATCCCCCAGCTGATCAGGTTCTGGGTCAGCTCGCGGGTGCGTAGGCCGGATTCCGCGGTTATCTGGATATAGCTGTTCCACTGCTGCAAAAAGCGGTTCTCCGCCTGCATCAGCTTGATGTCCTCCAGCCCCTGCACGCTCTCCACCAGCACCGCGTTGCGCAGGGTGGATTCATGCGCCGACTGCTTCGCCAGCTCCGCCAGCTTCTTTTGCAGCAGCAGGCCCGGCAGGACCATGATTACCGCCGCTACCGGGGCGATCCACGCCAGCTGCGGGGCGATGATCGCCAGCACCACCACAAACAGGAAGAAGAAGGGCAGATCGACAATCGTCGAGATGGTGGAGGAGGTGACCATCTCGCGGATCTGCTCCAGCTCGCGCAGCTGGGAGATAAAGCTGCCGGTGGAGCGCGGAATGGCGCTGTGGCGCAGCCGTAACGCGTGGCCGAACACGCGATCCGAGACGCGCAGATCCGAGCGTTTGCCCAGCAGATCCATAATGTGCCCGCGCGCGACGCGCAGCACAAAGCCAAACAGGGTGGCGATCAGCACCCCGATGGTCAGCACGTAGAGCGTCGGGTAGGACTGGGCGGGGATCACCCGGTCATACACCTGCATGGAAAAGACAATGCCGGAAAGGGAGAGCACATTGATAAACAGCGCCGCCAGCATCACCCAGCTGTAGGGACGCAGGTCGCGCATCACCAGCCGGTAGAGCCAGTCCGGACGGTACTTTGAGATGTAGGCGTCCACGCGGCTGTCTTTCAGCGCGGCCAGCGGACGCAGGGCGATAACGTGGCGGATGGCGGGCAGCATTGCGCTCATCGACAGGCGGTTGGTGTATGTCTTGTCGTCGAAAAAGCTGACCTCGAGCGTATCGTCTCCGTCGAAATTCTCGATCACGCCGATTTTTCCGTCGTTCAGCGCCACCACCACCGGCAGACGCCAGCTGTTGATCGACTGCTGATCGGCCGTCAGCAGCTGGAACGTCAGCCCGGCTTCACGGGCAAGCTGAGTCAGCGCGGGCACCATCGGTTTGCCTTTCAGCCACGGCGCGCCCGCGACGAGCGAGCCTGGCGAACAGGCAACGCGGTAGCGCGTGGCGACAAAGCCAAACGCCTGAGCCCACTGCTCCAGCGCCTCATCCGTCATCGTTTCCCCCTGCGGGATGTCGCGTTGCTTCATGGCTGGATCTCCACGGTCTGGATGGTGCGGTTATCAAGATCGAACGCATGACGCAATTGCCCGGTGTTATAGAGGCAGTTGAGCTGCAGCTGATGCAGCTGACCGAGGGTCTGCTGCTGGGTAAAGCGCGCCTGATAGACCTCCTGCTCGGCGTTGAGCACGTCCAGCAGCGGGCGCGAGCCGAGATCGAGATACTGCTGCTGGTAGAGCTCGCGGGTGCGGGCGCTGAGCGCCTCCTGGCGGCCCTGAATTTGCAGCGTGCTTTGCAGGCTCATGACCTGGCTGCGGGCCTCCAGCAGCTTCTGGCGGACATCGAGGCGCGTGCGCTGGATGGTCGACTGCGCCGCTTCCACCGCGTGACCGGCGGCGTTGCGTCGGGCGGTGAGTCCGCCGCCCTGATAGAGCGGCATCTGGACTTTCACCCAGGCGGAATATTGGGTGCGGTCCCGCGTTTCGTTACCCGCGTAGCGATCGTTCAGGTAGTGACGGACTTCCGGCTCCAGCGAGACGGTTGGCGTCATCTGCGCGTCGGCGTAGTCAAGGTTAGCCTGAGCGACGTTCGCCTGTGCCCAGGCGGCGAGGACCGCAGGCACCAGACGATCGTCCGGCTCGGCGATATCGCAACTGCGGGCCAGCTTCTGCGGAAAGTCATTGCTGATATCGTTCAGGCTGTTCCAGCCGAGAAAGCTCATCAGCGTGGCGCGGGCGCTGTCGAGGCTGGCCTGATACTGCATCAGCTGGGCGCGTGCCCCTTCAATGCGCGCGTCGGTCTGCACCACGTCAGAGAGCGAGGTGGCCCCTTCGTCGTTACGCTGGCGGGTCAGGGTGCCTATTGATGAGAGGGCGTCAAGCTGCTCTTTGGCGGTGTCGACCATCTGCTGCCAGGTTTGCACCTGCACCATGGCGATAGCGGTATCGTGGGCGATGGTGTCGATACTGACCAGCACGTTGGCCTGCTGCTGGGCGACCCCGGCGTTTTCGGCCCGCACCTGGCTTGCCACTTTGCCGAAGTCGTAGAGCATCTGTGAAAGAGAGAGCACCAGCGACGGCGTAAAGCCGTTCTGGTCGCCGTCGTGGGAATACCCGTTGTCCATGCCGGCGTTGATTTGCGGATAGTATTTCGATTTGGCGACGTCGACCTCTTCGTTCTGTTCGTAGAGTTTGCCCACGGCTTCAGCGATCGCCGGGTGCCAGGTGACGGCGCGATTAACGGCCTCGCCAAGCTGTAGTGAACCGGGAGCGGCTTTGCCTGCCACCGGGGCGACGCGGCCATTCAGTGAGGGGAGTTCCTGCGTTTCGCGGAGCTGTCCGGTATTGATGGTTGCCGCCGGGTTTGCCGCGATGGCGGGTACAGATATCAGGCAGCACGAGAGCCACCAGTAAGGCATCTTTATTCCCATGTCTTGTCCCTAATAAAAAAGTACAGCTTTATTATTTATGCCCGGGCGCTATGCGCCCGGGTCATGTCCTGCAGGTGTTATCAGGTAATGATGTGTTGCTGGTTCACAAGCTCGTCGTACGTGGTCTGCACGTTATCAAGCGTAACGAGTGCAGTATTAGTGTAGGTGCTCCCTGCACCGTCACGGTCGATGGAGATCACAGTGTTGCTACCGCTTTGTGTGACATGGATATAATTCCCCAACGAAGCGGTATTCCCGTCCCAGCCCACCAGCAGATCGCCAATGTCGATCTTGTCTCCCTGCGCCAGGGAGAAGTTCGTCCAGTGGTCGCCGCCGGCGCTGGTGATGTTGCCCCCCGTCGCGTTGCCCGCCGTGCTGTTCAGCACCTGATAAATCAGGGTGTCGCCGTAGGCCGTACCGCTAATCACATCGTTATGCTCCGAACTGATAAATTTCGGCGCCATGTTGATGGTCAGCGACGCGGTGTCCGTGGTGCCGTTGGCATCGGTCAGGGTGTAGTTAAAGACCTCCTTCGTGGTAATGGTAGAGAGCGATATCCCCGGGTTGAGCGTATAGGTGTAACTGCCGTCTGCGGCAATCGCCAGCGTGCCGTAGTGACCCGTGATGCTCGACTGCGTGCTGCCGGTGTAGGGATCCAGCGTAGTGGTAACGCCGTCGTAGCCGGTAATGCTCACGCGGGTATCCACCGAGTGCAGCTGGTCCATCGTCCCTGCGGAACCGGTGCCGTCGAAAATGTTGCCGTCAACGGTGTGGGTGCCCGTGGCGTCGAACTGCGACAGCGAGTAGCTTGTGCCGGTGACGCTTGGGGTGATGGTGATATTTCCTACTCCCAGCGGCCCCATTCTGCCGGTATAGCTCAGGGTGTAGGTCCCCGCCTCCAGGTCGAGACCCGTCAGGTTGACCGTTGCCGTGCCGCCCAGCAGCAGCCCGCCGTTGAACGAGCCGGTTCTGACGGTGGTGGCGCCGTTGGTCAGCGTCCAGTCAACCGTCAACCCTGTAAGCGTCAGCAACGAGGCGACGTTAAACGACAGCACCACGTTGTGCAGCGCGGTATTGGCATCCACCACGAAGGTGCCGGAGCCGGAGCCCTGGGTTGAAGCGAGCAGCGCGGCGTTCCAGCTCGCCGACCCGACGGTTGTATCCGAGTACGCGGCGGTGTGGTGTACCGACGTCACGTCCATCGCGGTGCTGACATCATTCACCGCATTCATCGGCTGCGCGGTTGGGGTGATGTTGAGCGAAGCCGTGTCTTTCGTGCCGTCCGGCGCGGTAATGGTGTAGACGAAGGTATCCGGGGTGCTGATGTGGTCAACGCCGACGCCGCTATTCAGGGTGTAGGTGTACTCCCCGGCCGCGTTGATGCTCAGCGTACCGTACTCGCCGGTAATGTTCGTCAGACCGCTGCTGTTCACCGCTACGCCGTTAACTTCCGTCACCAGCGTGCCGACTGGCGCAATATCATCCGACAGAACGTCCCCGGTAGTGCTCGCGCTGACGCTCGCCACGCTGTAGACATGATCCTGCAGCACGTTCAGCGTGTAGGCCGTCAGGGCGGTGATCCCCGCAGCCGTATTCAGCAGGAACAGGTACTCACCGGCCGGCAGCTGCAGCGTCAGCTGAGGCGAGGTGCCGCCCAACAGCGGCGCGCGCAGCCAGCCTGGTTCAACGCGCATCTGCTCGAAGGTCTGGGTCGCGTTGTTGAACTTATAGACGTAAAGATCAAACACCGACGCCAGCGCCACGCCGCCCACGGAGGCCTGGATGGTCATGGTGCGGGTAGTGCCTTCCTCCACGTTATAGATGATGGGATTGGTCATATCGTCCAGCAGGTTCAGCCCCAGCGTGTTGCCGAGATTGATTCCCACCAGGGTAAAGCCGCCCTGGGACGACGTACCGTTGTCAATCGCGTTGACGGTGGTATCGAAGGTCAGCGAGTTCGTATCGTCAACCGCGACAATACCGCTGGTGGCGGTACCGGTGCCCAGCGACAGCACCAGATTCGCCGACGCGCTGACGCCGTTATGCGTGATGGTGTAGCTGAAGCTCTCCGTCCGGCCAATCACCGATGCGCTGGTGTTGGTCAGATCGTAGGTGTAACTGCCGTCGCGGTTAATGGTCAGCGTACCGTACTGGCCCTGGATCACCGTGCCGTCGGCAGTGACGCTGGTGGTGACACCCTGGGCGTTAGTGACGGCCGTGACCGTTGCCCCTGCCGGAGCGTTGTCGCTGCCTGCGGTTGGGTCAACGTCGGTGATCACGTTACCGCCGAGGCTGGTGTCGCCCGTAACGGTGCCCGGCCCGGTCTCTTTCACCGCCACGTCGAGGCTGGTGTAGGAGCCGGTTGCCAGCAGGTTGGTGTTATAGCTCAGCACGCGGTAGTTGCCGTCTGCCAGCCCGGTCAGGTTCAGCGATACGCCGGTTGCGCCGAGGGTCAGCAGGTCAGCAAACTGCGGCTGTCCGGTATCGACTACGGTAGTCCAGGTGTTGTTAACGGTGTCAAAGCGCTGAACCACCAGCTCAAGGGTGTTGAGCAGAGAGAGCACGGCCCCCGTGGCGTTGGCGTTCACGACGATATCCGCGCTGCCGCCGCTGCCCACGGTGAAGTTGACCTGAGCGGTGTCATTACCGAGCAGCGTCAGGACGTTGCCCACGGCGCCGACCAGCAGGAAGCCGTAGTCGCTGTACTGGCTGTTGGTGACGGTGGCCGTGGTGCTGAGATCCAGCTCTTCGACATTATTGCTGGCGGAGAGCGGCACCACCGGCGCGAGCGCCGAGCCGGGCTGTGAGATATTGCCCGCCGCGTCGGTGGAGGTGATTTGCAGCGTCTGGCCTTCAGTCTGTTTGTTAACGAAGGTGTAGCTGTACGTGCCGTTGCTGCCCGCTGTGGTCGTGACCGTTGAGCCGTCCGCGAGACGGATGGTGACGGTACTGCCTGCTTCAGCATTGCCGGTTAATACGCTACCGTCGGCGTTGAAGGTTCCGGTTGGTGCCGTTGGCGCGGTCAGATCGACGATAATCGTCGTCACGGCCGATGCCGGGCTGGTGTTGCCTGCGGCATCGGTGGCCGTGGCGGTGAAGTTGTGGGTGCCCTGCGTCAGCGTGGTGGTTTCCGGCAGCGTCCAGTTGCCATTGCCGTCGGCGGTGACGGTGCCCACCAGCGTGATGCCATCGTAGATCCGTACCGTTGCATTCGCTTCGGCGGTCCCGCTCAGGGCCGGACGCGTGTCGTTGGTCGGGTTGGTACCGGTTACCGGACCGATGACGCTACCGACATCATCAATTACCGAGCTGATGACCGGCGCTGCCGGAGCAAGGGTATCGACGTTAATCGTGTACCCGGCGGTTGGCGCGCTGGCATTGCCCGTCGCATCGGTGGCGGTAAAGGTCAACGTGTGCGGGCCGTTGCCCAGCGCCGGAGAAGGCGTATAGCTCCACGCCCCGCCGGTGGCGATCACGCTGCCGATCTGCACGCCGTTATCGAAGATTTTCACCGTAGAACCCGCTTCCGCCGTACCGCTGAGGGTTGGCTGCGCGTCGTTGGTTATTCCTCCGTTCGCGACTGGCGTTGCCGCATTGCCGACGTCATCCAGAATGCTGGTGAGCACCGGCAGCGCTGGCGGCGTGGTGTCAATCGTCAGACTGAAGCTTGCGGACGACGCGCTGGTGTTGCCTGCGGCATCCGTAGCCTGCGCGGTGAAGCTGTGCGCCCCCTCTGTCAGCGTGGTATTGAGTAAGATACTCCAGCTGCCGCTGCCGTCTGCGGTGCCCGTCCCGACCAGCGTGGTTCCCTCATAGATATTCACGGTGGCAAACGGTTCGCTGGTTCCGACCAGCCGCGGTACGGTGTCGTCGGTCGTCTGCCCGGACGTGATTGGCCCGGTAATGCTCCCCACATCGTCAATCGCCTGGCTGATAACCGGCGCGGTGGGTGCCGTGCTATCGACAACCAGCGTAAAGCCTGGCGAGGCGGGGCTGATGTTCCCTGCGGCATCGGTGACCGTGGCGGTCCAGGTGTGGCTGCCAGCCGCCAGTGGCGTGGACGGCGTAAAGCTCCATGCACCGGTACCGTCAGCCAGCGCGGTGCCGACAGGCTGCCCGTTTTCATAGATAGTGACCGTGGCGTTGGCCGTCGCGGTGCCGCTCAGCGTTGGCGTGGTGTCGTCGGTGCTTTGCCCGGAAGTGAGCGGGGTTTGAATACTGCCCACGTTATCTGCCGCGGCTGAAATGACCGGCGCAGACGGCACGCCCGTATCCACCGTCAGGTTAAACGGTGCCGTTGCAGTACCCACGTTGCCGGCCGCGTCGGTGGCGTTGAAGGTAATGGCATGCGGTCCGTCGATCAGATCGGTACCCGGCGTGAAGGTCCAGCTTCCCTGGGCATTGACCACGGCGGTGCCAATTTCGTTGCCATCAACAATCACGTGCACCGTAGAACCCACGTCGCCCGTACCGTTGAAGGTCGGACGCGCGTCGTTAGTGCTGTTACCCGACGTGAGCGTCCCCGTGATCGGTGCGACATCGTCAATCACGCTGGTCACCACCGGCACGCCGGGGCCTGCGGTATCGACGGTGAAGGCGAAGACCGACGAGTTCGCCGAGGCGTTGCCCGCGGCATCCGTTGCGTACGCGCGCAGGGAGTAGCTGCCGTCGTCCAGCGGCGTGGTCGGGGTGAAGGACCAGTTACCGTTTACGTCGACGGTCGTCGTACCCAACTGCGTACCGTTATTCATGATGTAGATGGTGCTGCCTGCCTGTCCGGTGCCGCTAATCGTTGGGGTATTGTCGTTGGTCGCCTGCCCGCTGGTGAGGTTGCCCGTAACGCCGCCAGGGACGTTATCACTTACCGTATCCAGCGTTGGAACCGTCGGCGCCGTGAGGTCAACCACCACGCTCCACGGGTCGGAGAGCAGGCTCAGGTTACCCTGCGGATCGGTTGCCTGAACCGTGAACGCGTGTGGCCCTTCGACAAGCGCGGTCTCTGGCGTAAAGCTCCACGCGCCGGTGCCATCAGCCGTAACCACGGCAATCTGGGTAGCGCCATCGAAAATGGTCACGATGCTGTTTGCGTCCGCTGTCCCCGAAAGGGTTGGCGTGGCGTCGTTCGTTTCGCTGCCGCTCGCTACCGGGGTGGCGGTATTGCCCACATTATCCGTTACGCTGGTGATGACC
Organism: Enterobacter cloacae complex sp. P14RS; assembly: GCF_014895895.1. Classification (NCBI taxonomy): domain Bacteria; kingdom Pseudomonadati; phylum Pseudomonadota; class Gammaproteobacteria; order Enterobacterales; family Enterobacteriaceae; genus Enterobacter; species Enterobacter cloacae complex sp. P14RS. The sequence continues at coordinate 5,559 of NZ_JADBQM010000002.1, read as the reverse complement.
GGCGTGGTGGAAATGGAATCTACCACGATGGTGAAGTCCGCCGAAGGACCGCTCTGATTTCCCGCCGGATCGGTCTCGCGGATGGTCAGAACGTTACTGCCTTCTGGCAGGGCGGGCGTGGTGTAGCTCCAGGTGCCGGTATTACCAACCACCACGCTGTCCAGCAGCACGCCGTTGTTGTAGATGGAGATGGTATCACCCACCGCGCCAGTGCCGGTGAGGGTTGGCTGGCTGTCGTTGGTGGTCTGGCCGCTGGTCAGCGGACCGGTGACAGGACCCACGTCATCAATGACCGAGCCAATAGTTGGCGTGCCCGGCGCGGTCAGATCGACGGTTACGCTGGCCGCCGGAGAGCGGCCGCTGGTGGCACCGTTGAGGGTCGCGGTCACCTCAAAGGTGTGCAGCCCCTCGCCAAGCGCGGCCGGCGTATAGCTCCAGTTGCCGCTGCCGTCGGCGGTCACCGTTGTTAATGGCGTCGTGCTACCGTCCTGATAGATAGTAATCACGCTGCCCGCTTCGGCCGTACCGGTAAGCGTTGGCGTGGTGTCGTTGGTGGTTTTGCCTTTCACATCGCCGGTGACCGGGTCCACGTCATCGACGATGGCAGTAATAACGGGAACCTGCGGCAGCTCAAGCGGCGAGTCGGTGACGATAAAAGGCACGTCAGCGCTGGCATTTCCTGCGGCGTCCGTGGCGGTCACGGTCAGCGTGGTTGGATCCAGCTGCGCCGGGCTCAGCGCAATGGAGAAGCTGCCGTCGCTGCCGACAACGCCGGTACCAATGACCGTGCCATCGCTGTCTTTCACGGTAATGGTGCTTCCCTCTTCGCCGGTACCGGTCAGCGGTGTCCCTTCATCTGGCAGGCCCATGTTGCCCGGATCTGCCGGGGCAACGGTATCTACCGTCACGCTCACCGGCTCGGAACTCCCTGAAATATTACCCGCCGGATCGCTGGAAGAGACGGTGAAGGCATACTGGCCATCCGGTAGCGTAGTGCCTGCGGTCCAGCTCCAGCTGCCGTCCGACTGTATCGTTACCGGTGCTCCTGACGGGGTACCGTCGATGGAGACGATAACGGTGGCGCCGGGCTCGCCGGTCCCGGTCAGAGTCGGCGTGCCGTCATTCGTATAAAGCAGGTTATTAGACAGCTGGCTGCCCTCAACCTCGGTAATGGCCGGGACTTCAGGCGCAAGGGTATCGAGCGTGACGGAAACGACCTGGCTCGGCGCGCTGACGTTACCCGCGGCATCGACTCCCGCAACGGTGATGTTCAGCAGGCCGTCCTGCTGTGGTGGCAGGACAAAGCTCCATTCTCCGTTAACGACATCGACACGTCCTACCTCAACGCCGTTGTTGTAAACGATGACCGTGTCGCCAGTCGTGCCGGTACCTCCGACGGTTGGCGTCGCATCGGTGATTAAGCCCCCATTCGGCTGGCCCCCGACGGCGTCAAATACCGGAACATCCGGTGCTACGGTATCCACGGTAATCGTAATCGCTGGCGACGGGTCAGAGACGTTGCCCGCCTCATCGGTGGCGGTGGCGGTATAGACGTGGCTGCCTTCCCCAATATTACTGTCAGGACGCCAGCTCCAGTTGCCGTTACTGTCAACCGTCACGGTGCCCACGATGGTCGGTGTGCCGTTAACGGTATCAGTGATGTTGATAACGTCATTCGCCGTACCGGTGCCGCTCAGGACCGGGCGCGGATCGTTGGTGGTTCCGCCATCGGGAACGGGGCCGGTTATCTGGCTGACGCTGTCGGTAATCACCGGTGCTGCTGGTGCTGTTGGCGCATCGGTATCAATGGTGATGGTGACCGGCTGCGACGGGGCGCTTTCGTTGCCCGTGCCGTCCATATTGGTGACGGTCAGGGTAATGTCATAGGTGCCGTTAGGCAGCGGGGTAGCTGGCGTCCAGGTCCAGTTGCCGGTGCCGTCCACGAGCACATCATCAAGCTTGACCCCACCGTTGTAGATGGTCACGGTATCGCCCGGATTGCCGGTGCCGCTCAGGGTCGGCGTGGTGTCGCGGGTGGTTTCTCCCGGGTTCAGCGGCGTTTCTGTGCCGTCAGGATTGACGGTGATTGCCGGGATCTCCGGCGTGGCTGGCGGAACGGTATCTACCGTCAGTTCAAACGGCGTTGAGATGGTGGTATTGCCCGCGGCATCCGTGGCATGCACCGTCAGCGTATGCGGGCCGTCGGTGAGCGGGATAACGGGGGTAAAGCTCCAGCCGCCGCTGCCGTCGAGGGTCGCGGTGCCGAGCAGGGTGGTACCGTCATAGACGGTAATCACCGCATCTGCCGGCGCGGTGCCGCTCAGGGTCGGCGTGGTGTCGTCGGTGGTATCGCCGCTGGTAAGCGGCCCGTTAACGCCGCCGACGTCATCGGTTACGGTGGCGATGGTGGCCGCCGCTGGCGGTGTGGTATCGACGGTCAGGGTGAAGCCGCCTGACGGCTGGCTGGTATTACCCGCTCCATCGGTGGTGACAGCGGTAAAGATATAGGTGCCGTTAACAAGCGGTGTGGTTGGGGTATAGGTCCACGTGCCGCTGCTGTCGATCACAATGGTAGTGAGATCGACGCCGTCCTGGCGGATGGTGACGGTTGAGCCCGGCTCCGCGGTGCCGTTGAGCGTCGGTGTGGTGTCATTGGTGCTGTCGCCAGAGTTGAGCGCGCCGAGGCGCTCTGGCACGTCATCCACCACCTGGGTAATGACCGGCGCATCCGGGGCAACGCTGTCAATGATGATGCCCCAGCTGTTGGATACGTCGCTAATGTTGCCCGCCGCGTCAGTTGCGACGGCGGTCAGGGTATGTTGACCCTCAGCGATCGGGGTGTCCGGAGTAAAGCTCCACGCGCCGAGGCCATCGGCGACGGTGGTTCCAATATCAACCCCATCCACGCGGATGGTGACCGTGGCGTTGGCCGCGGCGGTACCGCTGAGCGTCGGGGTTGAATCATTGGTGGTCTCATTGAGGTCGAGCGAGCCGGTTCGTTCAGGCACATCGTCAACGACCTGCGTAATCACCGGGGCGGCTGGCGCCGTCCCGTCGACGATAATGGTCCACGCGTTCGATTGTCCGCTCGGGTTACCGGCGGCATCCGTCGCCGTTGCCGTCAGCACATACGTGCCATCGGCCAGCGGTGAGGGCGGCGTAAAGCTCCACAGGCCAGATGAGGGGACGGCCACCGTGCCGATGATATCGCTGCCGTTGAAAATCGTGATGGTCGAACCGGGTTCGCCCGTGCCGTTCAGGGTCGGCGCCCGGTCGTTGGTCAGCCCATTCTGGTCCACGGGACCGGTTGTGTTCAGCACGTCGTCAATCACCGACACGATAACCGGGGCCTGCGGTGGGGTGATATCCGGCGCCGCTGCGGAGGTTGCTGGCCCCGTGTTGCCCGCAGCGTCGGTGGCGTCTGCGGTCAGGATTTCGCCGTTGAGCTTAGGCGGGGTCAGCGTCAGGCTAAAGTTGCCCTCGCTGTCGGCCACAGGGGTGCCAAGGATAGCGTCGCCTTCACGGATGGTTACCGTGCTGCCAGGCTCCGCGGTGCCGGTGATGGTGCCGCCATCATTCGATACGACGAGGTCGCCGGGGGCCAGCGGCGGCGTGGTGTCCACGGTGAAGATGATCGGCTCTGATGGCGCGCTCTGGTTTCCGGCTGCATCGGTTTCAACGACGGTTATCGTGTGCGTTCCGTCCGCGAGCGGGCCGTCTGGCGTGACGCTCCAGGTGCCGTTCGGCAGCACCGTTGTGGTTCCAACCGCGACGCCGTTATCGTAGATAGTGATTGTGCCACCGGGCTCGCCCGTTCCCGCCAGGATCGGCTTTGACGCATCGGTAGGCGTGCCTGCGGTTATGGTCCCTCTGATCGCACCCGTGTCGTCGGTGAGCACAATCGCGGTTGGCGTGGTCGGCGGGGTAAGATCCACGGTGAGGGTAAATACCGGTGAGGCCGGTCCGAGGTTGCCGGCGGCGTCGGTTGCCCGCACGGTAATCTGGTGGGTGCTTTCAGTCAGATCGGTTGACGGGGTAAATGTCCAGGTGCCGTTGCTGGCGACGAGCGCCGTGCCAATGGCGACTCCGCCATCATAGATGGTTACGGTGGAGCCCGCCTCCGCGGTGCCGCTGAGCTGCGGGCGTGGATCGTTGGTGCTGCCGCCGTTTGTGACCGACCCCGTTTGAGGATCAATATCGTCCGTCACGCTGCCGATCGTTGGGGCATCGGGTGCGGTGAGATCCGGCGCCGTAATCGTTGTGCCCTGGCTGGTATTCCCGGCCGCATCCGTCGCGGTGGCGGTCACCTGTTCACCGTTGGTCAGCGGAGTGCCGAGAGACACGGTAAAGTTGCCGTCACTGCCGGTTTTTCCGGTGCCAAGGACGTTGCCGTTCGCGTCTTTCAGCGTGATGGTACTGCCGGGCTCGGCGGTACCGGTGACGCTTTTACCGTCCGACGAGAACTGAAGGCTGGAGGGTGCATTCGGCGGTGTTGTATCCGGGTTGGTGGGATCGACTGGCGTACTGGGGTTAGGATTGTTGTTATTCCCATCATCGTCATCCCCGCCGCCCCCGCCGCTGGAGCTTGCCACCGCCGCGATGGCGCCAGCCGCGACAATGCCGCCCAGCGCCCACGGCCAGATGGCGGCACCACCTGCATCACTCCCGGATGCGGCCAGCAAGGCGTCCGTGGACGCTATGGATTCGTACGTGGCGGCTCCGGTGGGATCTTCAATCCACCATAACGCACCGTCACTCTCCTGGAGCACCAGCTGGCTCACGCCCTGTGCGTCGGTGACATAGAAATTTTTAAGGGTGATCACTTCCCCTGAGTGCAGTGTCACCACCAGATCGTTACCACTTCGCGCGAAGTGGGAGACATCGGCTCGCTCTACATGAAGCTCAACGATAGAGGAATGGCTCAGCGTAACCTGTGTGCCTTCCGTAGTCGTTTCAACGCCAGTGAGTTTTGATATAACAGAGATTTGGCTCATTTAGGTATTACTCCAGCAGAGTTATCGTGAACGACGAGCAAGACGAGCCATCTCTGGAGAAGGTAAAGGGCGCCCCCGGCGGAGTTACTGTTTTTTAAACAGCACTCACCGTCTTTTTTAGAGCGAACGATGCCCGCCAGGATTCAGAGTGGCAACATCAGAGCGAATGTAATGACTTACGAGTCAGAATGTTTGCTATGCGTATTTTGTGCCTTATAAAACCCTGTAATTAATAGAGGATTTGGTTTTGAGGATATAAAAATGATATAGCCAGAAAACGGTGAATGTGCAAATTAAGCTTTCGTAAATAAAGAGGTAGGTCGTAAAGAGGCCATTAATTTATTGATGGGGTTTATGTATTTGGTTTATTAATTGATTGTTTTTGTTGGATTTTTTCTGATTACAGTATACTTTTTTATTTATGTTTTAGATGTAGTTTAATAATTGGTAGTGTCGTTTTTGAATGCAATTAAAAATGTTATTATTTAAAGCTGCTTAATCATGGTTTAAGTTAGGATAACATTTTTGATGTAAGATATATTATATTAAAAGGGATTTAAAATAT
>NZ_JADBQM010000019.1:119920-146769 GCF_014895895.1 Enterobacter cloacae complex sp. P14RS | reverse complement strand
GGTGCGGGGTTTTTTGCTTTGTGCGCCGGAAAATACCGGGTGGCGGCTTCGCCTTATCCGGCTATAGGTTTTGCAGGCCCGGTAAGCGCAGCGCCACCGGGAAATGCTAACCGCACGATCTTACCGGGAAGAGATACGGGAGTATAAATAAGGTAAGGTTTTGATAAACGCAGAAAAGCAAAAACCCAGCCATAGGCTGGGTTCTTTAAATAGTGGTGCCCGGACTCGGAATCGAACCAAGGACACGGGGATTTTCAATCCCCTGCTCTACCGACTGAGCTATCCGGGCAACGGAGCGCATTAAACCGCAATCGCGCCTTTTCGTCAACATTATTTCAGGAAAAGCTGTTCAACTGCTTAAGTTTGCGGCAATCTGAACGTTTTCACCGTGAAAATGCACAAATCTTCCAGACAATACCGGGCCGTGCGGCAATGCTGATGACAACAGGAGGGCAGTATGGCAAACGACTGGCTTGAGCTCCGTCAGCATGCGGATACCGGCATTGAAACGATTAAAGCGCACTTCGAAGGCCATGCCTTCGATCCCCACTGGCACGATAGTTATCTGGTCGGGATTACCCTTTCAGGCACCCAGCAGTTTCACTGTCGTCGCGAACGCCACCGCAGCCATCCTGGTGATGCGTTCTTACTGGAGCCGGGTGAAATTCACGACGGCGACGCGCCTGTGGAAGGAGGCTTTACCTATCTCACCTTCTATCTTGACGAGCAGTGGCTGACGCGTACCCTCCGGGGCTTATATGAAGCTACGCCGGATCGCTACTCGCTTCACTTTGCTCAAACGCTAACGCGAGAACCTCAGCTGGTCCGCTCTATCGGCGAGACATTTAACGCGTTGCATAGCGATGAGATGAAAATTGTTCAGCAGAGCACAATGGATAAGCTGCTCTCTCAGATCACCTCCCATTGCCACTGGCGTAAGAAACGCCCGTCGCAGCTACAGAGCGCTGCCGTGGCGCACCGCGCACGCGACTATCTTTATGCGCATATCGGCGAGAACGTGGGGTTGTCAGACCTTGCGCGCGAGACGGGCACGGATCGCTTTACGCTGACGCGCTGCTTTAAGCGCGAGTTCAACCTGGCACCGCACGCCTGGCTTATTCAGCTGCGTCTGGCAAAGGCGCGACAGCTGCTGGCGCACGGCGAACAGCCTGTTAATGTGGCTACAGCGCTCGGTTTTGCCGACCAAAGCCATCTGGGACGCTGGTTCCAGCGTGCATACCGCATTTCCCCTGCCTACTACCGCCGGTTGTGCACAAACCTTCCAGACGTTTCCAGAAAATAGCGGCACAGTAATGGCTCTAACAAAAAAGGAGCCATCTGTGAGTCTGATGCCTTATCTGCTGTTTGCCTTTGTCGCGTCGATAACGCCCGGCCCGACGAATATCCTCGTTCTCACTAACAGCCAGCACTTTGGCGTGAAAAACACCATTCCCGCCATTATGGGGGGATGTATTACGGCGAGTCTGATTGTGCTGATATCGGGTGCCGGCGCCGGGGAGGTGCTGCGTCAGTTTCCTCTGATACGCCAGGCAATGAGTTGGGCGGGCGTGCTGTGGCTAACCTGGATGAGCTGGCAACTGTATCGGGCGCCTGCGGCGAATCTTTCTGAGAAGACGCCTCATCGCTTCACCGCGCAAGCCGCAGCGCTGCTGCAGATGGTGAATCCGAAAACGTGGATGATGGCGCTGGCAGTAGTGAGTCTTTTTGCTCCCGCGAGCATTCATCCGTTAAGAGATATTGCGCTGATGGCGCTATGGTTCTTACTGATTTCTGTGATGTGCCTGATGTGCTGGGCGTGGCTGGGGAAGGCGGTAAACCGGGTGTTTCGCACCACCGTGGCGATGGTGCGGTTTCAGCGCCTGATGGCGCTATGTCTGCTCGTCTCCGCCTGGGCGGGCATGTTGGTTTAGGTTAACGCCCCGCCCATACGACACTGGGCAAAGCGCAGAATGTCTTCCGCCAGGCGGTGCGCCGTATCCACATCGGCCTGGCTACGGTTCACCAGCATGCGGCTCAGGCAACCCTCCAGTACGAGCTCCATCTGCTTAGCGACCATTGCCGGGTCATCCACTTCAAGCGTTGTCAGCAGTTCGTGGGTGAAGTCATGCGCCGCACGTTTTTGCTGATCCGCCAACTGGTGTATTGGATGGCCAGGATCGGGATAAAACGTACAGGCAGCAATAAACAGGCAGCCTGGATAACGATTGTTGCTGACGCACTCTGTCAGGGCGGTGTAGCGCGCTAACAGTTTTTGCTCAGCGGTCAGCTCTTCATTCAACATTAGCTGCCTGCGCCAGATATCCACCTGCTGGCTAAGATAGCGTAGGGCATCATAAAGCAGCGCCTCTTTATCCGGCCAGAAGCGCTTAAGCTCATCCAGAGGGTAATCGATACGGTCGGCTACCATCTCAAGCGTGGTGCTGGCGATCCCTTGAATCTCAAGTAGTTGCAGGGCTTGTCCCAGTACGTCTTCGCGTTGCACGGTTATCTCCTCCGCTATTCCCAACGGTATGTCCCGTCTAAAGTGTTGTTTACGGTTGGCGATTGCGCAAATGCGCGCTGAATGCCGTTGCGTCCATAAACCCGGTTACACGCTGTTCTGGCAGCTCTTCCCCCTGCTCATTGAAGAACAGAATGGTTGGCAGCCCGAGTACGGTAAGGTGTTTAAGCAGGGCCTTATCCTGCGCATTGTTGGCTGTGACGTTTGCCTGAAGGAGTACCGTCTCTTTCAGGGCATTTTGCACCTGAGGATCGCTAAAGGTGTATTTTTCAAACTCTTTGCAGGCAACACACCAGTCGGCATAGAGGTCGAGCATCACCGGTTTGCCTTTTGCCTGCGCCAGCGCGCTGTTGAGCTCATCGACGTTCTTAACGTGTATAAAGTTTAAATGTGCCTGCGTCTGGCCCACAGGCGAGCCGAACGCCCAATCCTGAAGCGGGCGCACGCTCACCAACGCGGCGGCGAGCAGGAGAATTTGCACCAGACGCATCCACGCTTTTTTTGCCCCCTGGCTGACGATAAACGCCCAGGAAAAGAACGCCACGCCGAGCATGGCCCACAGGCGCAAACCCCACGCGTCACCCATGATGCGCTCCAGCAGAAACACCGGGAGCGCCAGGATGACAAAGCCGAACGCGGTTTTCACCGTCTCCATCCACGGGCCGCTCTTCGGCAGCAGGCGGTTGCCAAACACCGTCACCAGAATCAGCGGCAGGCCCATCCCCAGCGCGTAAAGATACAGCGTACCCCCGCCGAGCCACATATTACCGCTCTGGGCGATGTACAGCAGGATAGCGCTCAGCGGTGCTGTAGTGCAGGGGGAACAAATCAACCCGGCGATGGCGCCCATTGCGAACACGCCGCCCGCAGAGCCACCCTGCTGGCGACTGCTCATCAGCGTTAAGCGGGTTTGCAGCGAAGAGGGCAGCTGAAGCGTGAACAGGCCAAACATCGACAGCGCAAGCAGAATAAATACGGCTGACAGGCCGATTAGCACGTAAGGGTGCTGAAGCGCTGCCTGGAACTGTAGTCCGGCCGCGGCGACCACGAGGCCGAGCGCGGTATAGGTAAGCGCCATGCCCTGCACATAAATAAAGGCCAGGAGCAGCGCCCGGGCGGTAGAAAGACGCTGTTTGCCGCCCAGTACAATCCCGGAGATAAGCGGGTACATCGGCAGGACACAAGGGGTAAAGGCAATGCCGATACCAATCAGTAAGGCCCAAAGTGCTGAGAACGGCAGAGCAGAAGCAGCTTCGGCTTCGCCTTTATCCCTCACCTTGCCCCTCTCGTCTGAGGGGAGAGGGGAGGCAGCCGCTTTAACTTCAGTAAGCGGAACGACCTTCGTTTCAGGGGGGTAGCAGAAGCCCGCGTCGGCACAGCCCTGATACGTAACCGTCAGCGTGGCATCTTTATCCGCCTGATTCACCGTAACGGGCACGCTTAAGCGCTGGCGATAAATTTCACTTTTACCGTAGAACTCGTCCTCATGCCATTCGCCAGCGGGCATCTGCAATGCGCCAACGTTGGCCTTTGCCGGCGTGATGCTGACCTGCTTGCGGTAGAGGTAGTAACCCTCTTTCACCTGCCAGGTCAGATTGAGATCGTGCTGGTTTTGCTGAAAGTCGAAAATGAACGCTTGGTCGGCGGGAATAAAGTTCGAACGGCCGGGCGCGTCAAACAACCCGGCAAATACTGACGTGCTGCACAGCAGCAGGATCAGCGTAAAGAAGCGTTGAGCCATGAGAGATAGTCGTTATCGCCGTGGACCACTGGCAGCACCAGCAGCTCCGGGGTTTGATAAGGATGATGAGACTTGAGGCAGTCAAGGAGCGCCTGCTGATTCGCCAGATTGGTTTTGAGCAACATCTGGACTTCATACTCCTGCTCCAGCTTGCCTTCCCAGTAATAAAGGGAGGTCGCGCCGGGGAGCAGCGTGACGCAGGCTGCCAGTTTTTCGGCCAGCGCTTTGGCGGCGAGATCCTGGGCAGAGGCTTCATCAGGGGCGGTACACAGTACGACAACAGCATCAGGCGTGTTCACAAGTCGACCTCCTCATCACGAAAGTCTTCACTATATCACGCCATGCGATTGGTCATTAATGAAACGGGCCGCAGAGCGGCCCGATTTTAACTATTTTTACAACGGCTAACCGTTTACAGCACAATGCCGCCAATGATAAAGCCGAGGACGACGCAAAGCGTAATCGCCACCACGCCCGGGATCAGGAACGCGTGGTTAAACACGTACTTACCGATGCGGGTTGAGCCGGTATCGTCCATCTCAACCGCGGCCAGCAGGGTTGGGTAGGTTGGTAGCACGAACAGGGCGGAAACGGCCGCAAAAGAGGCAATCGCCGTCAGCGGCGTCACGCCCAGCATCAGTGCCGCAGGCATCAGCGCTTTGGTGGTGGCAGCCTGAGAGTAAAGCAGCGTCGCGGCAAAGAACAGTACCACCGCCAGCAGCCACGGGTAGTTGTGCAGCAGGTCGCCGGCAACGGTCTGGATGTCGCTGATGTGCGCTTTCACGAAGGTGTCACCGAGCCACGCCACGCCCAGTACGCACACGCAGGCGCTCATACCGGATTTGAAGGTGCTGGCGTTCAGCACTTCGCTGGTGTCGATTTTACAGGTGATGCTAATCAGCGTGGCGATGGTCAGCATGAATACCACAATCGCTTCGTTACGCGGCAGCACCGGGTTCTGGATCAGCCCCACGGTGTCGCTGATGGCGGTCGCGTAGAACATCACGGCGACGATACCGATCAGGAACAGCAGCACGGAGCGTTTCGCGTGCGGCTTCAGCTCGAAGACCTGGCTACCGCGCAGGCTCACTTCACCTTTTGCCAGACGCTCCTGGTAAACCGGATCGTCTTTCAGCTCGGCACCGAGGAAGTTACACAGCACGGCGGTAATCATCACCGCAATCAGCGTGACTGGAATACAGATCGCCAGCAGCGTCAGGTAGCTCACGCCCATCGGCTCAAGGATACCCGCGAAGAAGACTACGGCGGCTGAGATTGGCGACGCGGTGATCGCAATCTGCGACGCCACCACGGCAATAGAAAGCGGACGAGACGGGCGAATCCCCTGTTCTTTTGCCACCTCGGTGATCACCGGCAGCGTGGAGAACGCCGTGTGGCCGGTTCCCGCGAGAATGGTCATAAACCAGGTCACCAGCGGGGCAAGGAAGGTGATGTATTTCGGATGGCGGCGCAACATGCGCTCCGCCAGGCTCACCAGGTAGTCCATACCGCCCGCCACCTGCATGGCCGCAATAGCGGCAATAACCGCCATGATGATTTCGATAACGTCAAAAGGGATTGCGCCGGGTTTAATCTGAAAGATAAGGGTAAGTACGAGCACCCCGAGACCGCCGGCAAAACCAATGCCGATACCCCCGAGCCGCGCGCCCAAATAAATCGCCAACAGGACGATGACGAGTTCTGCTCCAAACATAAAGACCTGCCTTGCTTATTAACAAGTTGATATTGAATTGTTGTATTTAGGTAACGCCTAAAAAGAAAAAAGGCACGTCACAAGTGACGTGCCTTTCGGAAGCCTAGCCTGAACTGTTACTGTTCGCTTTCATCGGTATATCGTTTCGCTTTATATGCCGGATGCATCAGGTTCTGGGCCGAGAAGATATCGTCCAGCTCGGCTTCGGTCAACAGTCCACGCTCCAGCACGACTTCACGCACGCTCTTACCGGTTTCGGCGCAAATCTTACCAACGATGTCACCGTTGTGGTGGCCGATGAACGGGTTGAGGTAAGTAACGATCCCGATGGAGTTATAAACATAACCTTCACAGACTTCTTTATTCGCGGTGATGCCGTTAATGCATTTTTCCAGCAGGTTGTAGCAGGCATTAGTCAGGATGTGAATGGATTCAAACATCGCCTGGCCAATCACCGGCTCCATCACGTTCAGCTGCAGCTGACCGGCTTCGGAAGCCATGGTCACGGTGGTGTCGTTACCGATGACTTTGAAGCAAACCTGGTTCACCACTTCTGGCACTACCGGGTTAACTTTGGCTGGCATAATGGAAGAACCCGCCTGCAACTCTGGCAGGTTGATTTCGTTCAGGCCAGCGCGCGGGCCGGAGGAGAGCAGGCGCAGGTCATTACAGATTTTGGACAGTTTCACCGCCAGACGTTTCAGGGCGCTGTGTACCATTACGTACGCGCCGCAGTCGGATGTGGCTTCAATCAGGTCTTCCGCAGGCACCACAGGAAGGTTAGACACTTCCGCCAGCTTCTGAACCGCCAGTTGCTGATAGCCATCCGGGGTGTTCAGACGCGTACCGATGGCGGTGGCGCCCAGGTTCACTTCCAGCAGCAGCTCGGAGGTGCGCAGCAGGTTTTTGGTCTCTTCGTTAAGCAGCACGTTAAACGCGTGGAATTCCTGACCGAGGGTCATTGGCACCGCGTCCTGCAGCTGGGTACGGCCCATTTTCAGAATGTCCTGGAACTCAACGGCCTTACGCTGGAAGCCATCGCCCAGTTGGTTGATCGCGTCGACCAGTTTGACCACGGAGGCATACACCGCGATACGGAAGCCGGTTGGGTAGGCGTCGTTGGTGGACTGGCATTTGTTAACGTGGTCGTTCGGGTTGAGGTACTGGTATTCACCTTTCTGGTGGCCCATCAGCTCAAGGCCGATGTTTGCCAGTACTTCGTTGGTATTCATGTTGACGGAGGTACCCGCGCCGCCCTGATAGACGTCAACCGGGAACTGGTCCATGCATTTGCCGTTGTTCAGCACTTCATCGCAGGCAGCGATAATCGCATTTGCCGCGCTTTTAGGAATGGTTTGCAGCTCTTTGTTCGCCAGCGCTGCGGCTTTCTTCACCATCACCATGCCACGGACAAACTCAGGGATATCGCTGATTTTGCTGTTGCTGATGTAGAAGTTTTCAATCGCTCTCAGAGTGTGAACACCATAGTAGGCATCCGCTGGAACTTCCCTGGTACCCAACAAGTCTTCTTCGATACGAATGTTGTTTAACATGTGAACCTTCTTTTCAAGCTGCCGATGGATTGTACTAAACACACAACATATATGTGGTTTTGAATATTTTCTGACCGACGATTATTCCCTCAATCGGCCAGATGTTCGAGATCATATGCTGATGATAGCGAATTGCCGTAAGCTGGATCACTTATTATCGACCCGATTCCATGATAATTATTAATCTGTGAAATGTGTCACCGCTTTAATATTTCCGAAAAAAATATCCGTGCAAACCGATTGAATTTTGGCTAACCGTCTCCATCTCTTACAGACGCGTGACGCGAACACATTCAGACAGGGGCCAGATGGCACCTGCCACACAGGAGATGCCAGTGCGCTGGATACCGTTTATTGCTTTCTTTCTCTATGTTTACATTGAGATTTCTATTTTCATTCAGGTAGCTCACGTGCTGGGCGTCCTGCTGACGCTGATTCTGGTGATCTTCACCTCCGTCATCGGCATGTCGCTGGTGCGTAATCAGGGTTTCAAAAATTTCCTGATAATGCAGCAGAAGATGGCCGCAGGCGAAAGCCCGGCAGAAGAGATGATCAAAAGCGTGTCGCTGATTATTGCTGGCCTGCTGCTGATCCTGCCGGGGTTCTTCACCGACTTCCTCGGCCTGCTGTTGCTGTTGCCGCTGGTGCAGAAGCACCTGACCATGAAGCTGCTGCCGCACCTGCGCTTCAGCCGCATGCCGGGCGGTGGGTTCAGCACAGGGCCAGGCGATACCTTCGAAGGGGAGTATCAGCGCAAGGATGAACAGCGCGACCGTTTAGACCATAAAGACGATCGATAATTTTTTTGCCCGGTGGCTTCGCTTACCGGGCCTACGGATTTTTCCGCTTCGGTAAAAACGCCCACAGCCCCGCCAGCATGACGATGGCGTACATACTCTTCCATCCCACCATCGCCAGTAGCAGCAGGCACAGCACGCCCCCGACGACCGCCAGGGCTTTATAGCGACCTTTCAGCAGACGACAGCCCGCCAGCATGCACAGCAGGTAGATCATGATGAAAATACCGTTGGCGTAGATGATTAGAGCATCGAGGTTGATGTCGAGAAGATAAATACCCAGCGAGCTCAGGACGCAGCAGCCCAGCACGGCATTCAGCGCATTCATAGGGAGTTGACGTTTAGACAACCGCGCGAGGCGGCTCTCAGGTTTGTAGCGCGTCTGTGACCACACCAGACGGGCGAAGCTCTGGATATAAATGTTGAGGCTGGCAAAGCAGGCGAGATAGCCAATCACGCAGGCCACCCATAGCGCCTTCACGCCGAAAAGTTTAACCACGATACCCGGTAGCGATGCGGCGGCGGCTTTATCTTCGCCGAACGCGTTGAAGTGCAGCACCAGCACGGTACAGGCCCAATATACGGTGCCCGCCAGCAGTAAACCAATCATCAGAGCGCGGGGAAAATCACGCTCGGGCTGTTTAAACTCGGATGCCAGGTGAGCGAACGCTTCAAGTCCAACAAAACACCAGAACATGACGGATAACGCAGCGAAAAGCTGTGAATGGTCGATATCGTTTATCGCAGGGAAGGGGATATCCGCTACGGTAATGTTACCCGCAAACCAGATGGCGACGATCAGCACGACGATCAACGCTGCAACCAGCGTTTGCAGATTCGCGCTTGAACTGGCTCCGCGCGAGCCCACCCACCAGACGATCGCCAGCGTACCCAGCTCAGCCAGCAGCAGTTGTTCGTCGTGCCAGCCAAACAGCGCCTGTCCAAAGCCGGTGGCGATATGCAGGGCTGCCGGAAGGCCAACGGGTATTACCGACAAAAACAGCCAGCCGGTTACGCGCTCCATGCGCGGACCAAACGCCATGCCGACAAAATGCGCTACGCCGCCCGCGCTGGGGAAGTGCCGCCCGAGTATGGCAAACACAATCGCCACCGGGAACACCAGCAGGATCAGCACCGGCCATGCCCAAAGACTGTTATTTCCGGCGACCAGTGCCGCCAGTGCCGGTACGGCAAACACGCCGGTACCTAACAAGGAGGTTGAAAGCAGGCCAACGCCCTGCGCCAGCCCCAGCTCCTGCCTGAGTCCACTCATTTACCTTGCCCTGCCACCATCAAAAGAGAGTGGATGGTAACACTTTCGCAAATTTTTTTTCGATTCCCCCTTGAAGGGGTAAAAAGCTATCCCCATCTCTCAGGGCACTAGTCGGAAAACCGCATGCGGGCCGGCGTCATCCATAACTGATAATGACTTTCTCAAAGGAGAGCTATCAATGAGTATTCGTCCGTTACATGATCGTGTGATCGTCAAACGTAAAGAAGTTGAAACCAAGTCTGCTGGCGGCATCGTTCTGACCGGTTCTGCAGCAGCCAAATCAACGCGTGGCGAAATCATCGCTGTCGGTAAGGGCCGCATCCTGGAAAACGGAACTGTGCAGCCGCTGGACGTTAAAGTTGGTGACATCGTAATTTTCAACGATGGCTACGGCGTGAAATCCGAGAAGATCGACAATGAAGAAGTGTTGATCATGTCCGAGAGCGACATTCTGGCAATTGTTGAAGCGTAATTTACGCACGAGAATTTGAGGAAATAAGAACATGGCAGCTAAAGACGTAAAATTCGGTAACGACGCTCGTGTAAAAATGCTCCGCGGCGTAAACGTACTGGCAGATGCAGTTAAAGTGACCCTGGGCCCGAAAGGCCGTAACGTAGTGCTGGATAAATCCTTCGGCGCGCCAACCATCACCAAAGATGGTGTTTCCGTTGCACGTGAAATCGAGCTGGAAGACAAGTTCGAAAACATGGGCGCGCAGATGGTGAAAGAAGTTGCCTCTAAAGCGAACGACGCTGCAGGCGACGGTACCACCACCGCGACCGTACTGGCGCAGGCTATCATCACTGAAGGCCTGAAAGCCGTTGCTGCGGGCATGAACCCAATGGATCTGAAACGTGGTATCGACAAAGCTGTCGCATCCGCTGTTGAAGAACTGAAAGCGCTGTCCGTACCGTGCTCTGACTCTAAAGCCATTGCTCAGGTTGGTACTATCTCCGCTAACTCCGACGAAACCGTAGGTAAACTGATCGCTGAAGCGATGGATAAAGTCGGTAAAGAAGGTGTGATCACCGTTGAAGACGGTACCGGTCTGGAAGACGAACTGGACGTGGTTGAAGGTATGCAGTTCGACCGCGGTTACCTGTCCCCATACTTCATCAACAAGCCAGAAACTGGCGCTGTTGAGCTGGAAAGCCCGTTCATCCTGCTGGCTGACAAGAAAATCTCCAACATCCGCGAAATGCTGCCAGTGCTGGAAGCCGTTGCGAAAGCAGGCAAGCCGCTGGTTATCATCGCTGAAGATGTTGAAGGCGAAGCGCTGGCGACCCTGGTGGTTAACACCATGCGTGGCATCGTGAAAGTGGCTGCGGTTAAAGCACCTGGCTTCGGCGATCGCCGTAAAGCAATGCTGCAGGATATCGCTACCCTGACCGGTGGTACCGTGATCTCCGAAGAGATCGGTATGGAGCTGGAAAAAGCGACCCTGGAAGACCTGGGCCAGGCGAAACGCGTTGTGATCAACAAAGACACCACCACCATCATCGACGGTGTGGGTGAAGAAGCCGCTATTCAGGGCCGTGTTGGTCAGATCCGTAAGCAGATCGAAGAAGCCACTTCCGATTACGACCGTGAAAAACTGCAGGAGCGCGTAGCTAAACTGGCTGGCGGCGTTGCGGTAATCAAAGTTGGTGCGGCGACCGAAGTTGAAATGAAAGAGAAGAAAGCACGCGTTGACGATGCCCTGCACGCCACCCGTGCTGCGGTAGAAGAAGGCGTAGTTGCTGGTGGTGGTGTCGCGCTGGTACGTGTAGCCGCTAAGCTGGCTGGCCTGACCGCTCAGAACGAAGACCAGAACGTGGGTATCAAAGTTGCGCTGCGCGCAATGGAAGCTCCTCTGCGTCAGATCGTGTCCAACGCCGGTGAAGAGCCGTCTGTGGTTGCGAACAACGTGAAAGCGGGTGAAGGTAACTACGGTTACAACGCGGCAACTGAAGAATACGGCAACATGATCGACTTCGGTATCCTGGACCCAACTAAAGTGACCCGTTCTGCTCTGCAGTACGCGGCATCTGTAGCTGGCCTGATGATCACGACCGAGTGCATGGTAACCGACCTGCCAAAAGGTGACGCGCCTGACTTAGGTGCTGCTGGTATGGGCGGCATGGGTGGAATGGGCGGCATGATGTAATCATGTTGTTCTGAACCTCTCAGAACGAACCCCGGGCAGAAATGTCCGGGGTTTTTTATTGCCGCTACTCAAATGTTCCCTTCACGCATGCTGCGCCTTCGCGCACCATCTGGCGGCCTTTCGCCCAGACCTCGCGGATCTTCAGGTCATCCGTCAGCACCAGGAAATCGGCATCGCATCCGGGCGCGAGCCGCCCCTTATGCTCCAGCCCGAGAAACTCCGCTACGTTACGCGTAAACGGCAGAAGCGCCTCCTCCAGCGGCAGGTGATACAGGCTGACCAGTTGCTGCAGCGTCTGAGGCAGAGATTCGAACCCGGCTACGCCAATGCCCACCAGATTACCGTTCGCGTCAAAATTCGGTTGGCTGCCGTTACCGTCCGAGCTGAGCGTAAGCCGGTTAAACGGCACCTGCGCTTCACGGGCCGTCGCGATGGCGGTGGCGGCATCAATGGGCTCACTGATGCTGGTGGTGATGTCGATATAGCCCCCGTCTCGGGCATAATCCAGCGCGGCGAGGAACAGCGCCTGGTCGCGGTTAACGTGGGTTGGCAGCAGCTTCGTGCGGGGCACGTCGGCATTATTCAGGATGTTAAGCAGCGGCTCCAGCAGCTTCGGGCTGTTGCCGAGGTGAAACACGGATATGCCCGCTTTAGCGCCCAGCAGCCCGCCGACGCGCGACTGGGCGGCCATATTCGCGAGCTGGTCATCCGCTGGTGCGGAAGAGCGGTGGTCGGAAATCGCGCATTTCACGCCGATGATTTTATCAATCAGCGCCACATCCTTTTCGATGCTGCCGGTAATCGTCGGAGAAGGCAGCCCGTATGCGCCTGTCAGCATCCACGCGCTGATCCCTTCATGCTCAAGCGCCCGCGTTTTTGCCAGCAGAGATTCGGGATGGCGGGTCACGCCGTCGGTACCCAGCAGGCCAACAACGGAGGTGATGCCCGCCGCCACCAGCGCGGACAACCGTACCTCCGGCGTCCGGGTGTGCGGACCGGCTTCACCGCCGCCGCCGATCAGGTGTACGTGCTGATCGATAAAGCCTGGACAAACCACCGCCCCGGCGAGATCGGTTTCAGGACAGTTAAGCCGCATTGCTGCGCGATCCGTTTTTTCAATAGCGACGATTTTTCCCCCGGCGATTAGCAGATCGCAACGTCCCCGATCCTCCGGCGCGTAAAGGTGCACATTGCGGAAAAGATGGGGTTCCAGCACTGAAAAATCCATTTTTATCTCCTCAGAAGAGTAGCTGCATTACCCACATTGAGAGCAGGGCGTTAATGACGCAGACGGTAATGATGTGTGGATAATACTTCGGGTTAACACCTGCGGTGCCCAGGCAGCGGCCGGTGTTTTGCACCGGATTGCCCATCAGATAGATGGCGGGCAGCAGAACGGTGGCATCGTGGCCGTTGAGCGTGCCGGCAGCCACCAGGCTGGCGCAAACCCCCACGCCGCCGCCCATACTCATCACCGAGGCCAGCAGGACCGTTGCCGCCGCGCCCGGAAGCCCCCACAGGGCCATAATTGGCTCGCAAATATTGCCAACAATATCCAGCAGGCCGGTCACCTTGAGCGCCTGAATGATGACAAACGCCATAACCACGTTCGGCAGCAGGCTGGTAGTGGCGATGGTAAAGCCTCGGCGGGCGCCATCGATAAACATGTCCATGATATTTTTACGCGGCTGGGCGATCATTTTTTTCCTCCTGAATACGACGATCTTCCATGTGAGCGATCCACAGACGCAGGAGGTTCGCGCCAACAAATTTAAACATCAGTATGACGGCCAGCGGCGTGATTACCGGGACGGTAATAAACGTGAAGAGTGCGGCGCCGGAAGAAAAATAGTTGGTAATGATGGCGCTACCGCTGGTCTGGAAGGTGGCGAAAATGGCGCGCTCGCGATCGGTAATAGCCCCTTCGTCGGTCAACTCTTTGGTCATCCCTGCTGCGGCATCGGTATTTTGCAGGTTGGCGATGAGGGCCAGAGAGCAGACGCCCGGTACGCCAAGCAGCGGGCGCAAAATGGGCGTCATCAGCTGTTGCGCGGCACGCAGCCCGCCCAGCCCCTCGGTGACGGCAATGATCCCGAGCGATAAAATGACCGAAGGCGCCAGTTCAAGGGCAAATAAGAAACCGTCTTTCGCCCCCGTGCCGCCCTCACCGCGAAACGTTAGCGCGCCGTTCACCGGACCGAAGCTGCCGTTTAGGACGGTAAAATCCAGCACGCGCCACCATTCGGTACTTTTGGCGAAAAAGCCTGAGAAAAATACGATGGTGAGCACAAACGCCAGATAGCCCACCCATGTTACCTTTTCCTCTCCTGAGGATGATGCACTCATGAAACCCCCTGTTTTAATCGCGTACAAAAGTTGTACGTCGCAACACTAAAAACGATCGAGGGCTAAAACACGATATCCCAAAGGGCATTATCAGAATTCATTTAAGATGTCGGAGGAGTGATGTACGGAATCCGGCTCGCAGAAATGCGCGGGGATTTTTCTTTTAGTCATCTTTTAGGTATAAGATTTACACACGGACAATTACTGTCCAGCTTATTGAAAACGAGGAATAACATGCGCGTAAAAGTCTGTGCAGGGATCGTAGGAGCAGCGTTGCTGCTGGCGGGTTGTAGCTCCAGCAATGAACTGTCGGCAGCGGGCCAGGGCGTTCGCTTTGTGGAAGATAAGCCAGGCAGCGAATGCCAGCTGTTAGGCACGGCCACCGGTGAACAAAGTAACTGGATGTCGGGTCAGCACGGTGAAGAAGGCGGCTCTATGCGCGGCGCGGCGAATGCCTTGCGTAACCAGGCTGCTGCAATGGGGGGGAACGTGATTTACGGCGTGAGCAGCCCGACGCAAGGAATGCTCTCCAGCTTCGTGCCAACGGCCAGCCAGATGAGCGGCCAGGTCTATAAGTGCCCGAACTGAGTTTACTTGCTGATGGCGCTGCGCCCCACCTCGTAGGGCAGGTAAGCGTAGCGCCACCTGCCTTTTAGCGCTGCCGCAGTTGCAAATCCAGCGGTGTCTTACTCGGCTCTCCGCCAATCTCGCGTGCCAGCTTCGGCACCATATAACCTGAAACCATCGTTAACAGCTCGCGCATAATCTGTCGGGCTTCCTCATCCGTCACCATGAAATGCGCCGCGCCCTGCACGCGATCCAGTACGTGCAGGTAATAGGGCATCACGCCTGCGTCAAACAAGGCATTGCTGAGATCGGCCAGCACCCGGGCGCTGTCGTTCACGCCGCGCAACAATACGCTCTGGTTGAGCAGCGTCACGCCCGCCTTACGCAGACGCGCCATCGCCGCGCGAAATTCATCGTCGATCTCGTTCGCGTGGTTGATATGGTTTACCAGCAGCACCTGTAGACGGGACTGCTCCAGGCGCGTGACCAGGGCGTCGGTAATACGCGCCGGGATGACGATCGGTAAACGGCTGTGAATGCGCAGACGCTTAATGTGCGGGATGGCTTCAAGCTGCGTCAAAAGCCAGTCCAGTTCATGATCTTTTGCCATCAGCGGGTCACCGCCGGAAAAAATAATCTCATCCAGCTCTGGATGGGCGGCGATATAGTCCAGCGCAACCTGCCAGTTGCGCTTATTTCCCTGGTTTTCGGCATACGGGAAGTGCCGACGGAAGCAGTAACGACAATTTACCGCACAGCCGCCTTTTACCAGCAGCAGGGCGCGATTGAGATATTTGTGCAGTAAACCCGGCACCACGCTGTTTTGCTCTTCCAGCGGATCGGTGCTGTAGCCCGGCGCTGTAATAAACTCATCCTGCGACGTAAGGGTTTGTTTTAATAAAGGATCGTCAGGGTTGCCTTTTTCCATGCGCGCAACAAACGCGCGGGGAACACGCAGGGCGAAAAGTCGCTTTGCCTCACGGCCAGCAAGCAACTCCGGATGCTGATCGAGGTCTAAAAGACGCAGCAATTCATCAGGACTGGTGATTACATCGGCAAGTTGCGATAACCAATCTTCTCTGGATGGGGTGTTTAGGGTTACAATATGCGCCATTTTGTGGCTTAGCTACCAGTTAACAAATTTAGAGGGCCTTATGGCAACGTACTATAGCAACGATTTTCGTGCTGGTCTTAAAATCATGATGGACGGCGAACCGTACGCGGTTGAAGCCAGCGAATTCGTTAAACCAGGTAAAGGTCAGGCATTCGCACGCGTTAAGCTGCGCCGCCTGCTGACCGGCACCCGTGTTGAGAAAACCTTCAAATCTACTGACTCCGCTGAAGGCGCTGATGTTGTCGATATGAACCTGACTTACCTGTACAACGACGGTGAGTTCTGGCACTTCATGAACAACGAAACCTTCGAGCAGCTGTCTGCTGACGCGAAAGCCATTGGCGATAACGCGAAGTGGCTGCTGGATCAGGCTGAGTGCATCGTGACCCTGTGGAACGGCCAGCCTATCGCCGTTACCCCACCAAACTTTGTTGAGCTGGAAATCGTTGAAACCGATCCAGGTCTGAAAGGTGACACCGCGGGTACTGGCGGCAAGCCAGCAACGCTCTCCACCGGCGCTGTGGTGAAAGTACCGCTGTTCGTACAGATCGGTGAAGTGATCAAAGTGGATACTCGCTCCGGCGAATACGTATCCCGCGTGAAGTAATTTACGTCATGATTCGAGGCGCAGCGCCCGCTGCGCCTGATTTTTGCAGGCAGGGATGATGAAACGTACCGTTAAAATTCTGCTTCTGTTAGCGCTCTCCAGCGTACTGCTTTCCGGCTGTAACACCGCCCGTGGCATGGGGGAAGATATCCAGGACCTCGGTCATATCATTTCTCACGCAGCCAGCTAAGTCCGTCTAATTTTCCTAAAATTGCTTCCTTTTCCGTCAATCGGCGGGATCTTGTCTATTCTTAAGTTGCTATACACAAAACAACTTTGGCTATAAAAGGAAGATATTATGGTTAAGAAAACAATTGCAGCGATCTTTTCTGTCCTCGTGCTTTCCTCCGTGTTGACTGCATGTAATACCACCCGCGGCGTAGGGGAAGATATCTCCGACGGTGGTAACGCGATTTCTGGTGCAGCAACTAAAGCTCAGAACTAATGAAGCATGGACGGTACGGCACGTGAGTTTCACCGTACCGTCAATTCTCTGCTTCCTGCAGGGATAAAAACGGTGAAAAGCGTGTATCCATATGCATCTTCATGCGGATATTGCGTTTATAGGTATAAACCGTTTTTCCGTTAATGCTCAGGTGAGCGGCTATCTTTTGGTTGCTCGCGCCGTCCATCCATAACGTCAACACTTTCTCCTCCTGTCGTGTCAGCAAGGGGGCGGCCACCGTCGGGCGGTACGTGCTTGCGCGCGAAATTAACGCGTCATTGATAACCGTCGCGATTTCCTCAAGAGGGGCATTTTTCATTAGCGAAGACCAGACCGGGAAGTTCCCGAGCCAGGTCGCCAGGTCCTTGTCCTCTCCCGATTGCAGCATAATAAAAGGTAATTTTTCGCTGGCATTCAGCAAAGAAGAGAGTTGCTGGAAATGGTGAATATCCTGCCTGAAACCATACAGGTCAGCGATGACCAGCTCAGGTTTCCATTGCAGAATATGCTCCCTGGCGAGGAATAGATTGTTCAGCCCGGTCACAACGTAGTGCCCCGGGAACAAACCGGAATGATTGAGCCATGCTTCAAACCCGGTGCGGGTGAAGTGACAACGGTCAATCAAAAGAATCTTGAACATATTTTATTCGCAGTCGGCTAGTGGTTTGGCTTCCTGC
Organism: Enterobacter cloacae complex sp. P14RS; assembly: GCF_014895895.1. Classification (NCBI taxonomy): domain Bacteria; kingdom Pseudomonadati; phylum Pseudomonadota; class Gammaproteobacteria; order Enterobacterales; family Enterobacteriaceae; genus Enterobacter; species Enterobacter cloacae complex sp. P14RS. The sequence continues at coordinate 129,267 of NZ_JADBQM010000019.1, read as the reverse complement.
CATCAGAAAGCACATCATCATAGAGAAGTCCGATGAGCTATAAATGCCTGAACTCCGCGCCATACTGCGGCTATTTCTGGGCTTAACGCGTTCATCAGAAAATGATTGAAAAAAAATCGCACACTAACCAAAATATGGGGTGTTATCTGCCTTGCGGGACGACCCGTAAGCGCTTCCTTCATCGGGGACGGCCCCAACTGTTTTTAAGTTAAGGAGCCCGAGATGTCCTGGATTATTCTCTTTATTGCTGGTCTGCTCGAAGTGGTATGGGCGATTGGTCTCAAGTACACCCACGGATTTACCCGCCTGACGCCCAGCGTTATTACCGTTACGGCGATGATCGTGAGCATTGTTCTGCTATCGTGGGCAATGCGTTCTCTACCCGTGGGAACGGCCTATGCCGTCTGGACGGGGATCGGTGCCGTAGGCGCGGCGATTACCGGCATTCTGCTGCTGGGTGAGTCAGCGAGCCTGGCGCGCATCGCCAGCCTCGCTCTGATTGTTGCCGGTATCATTGGGCTGAAGCTCAGCACCCATTAACGGGGCTGTTTTACCCAGATGAGTTTCGACACATCAAACCCCTGTCGGGTCGCGACGTCCAGCATCTGCTGTTTCATTTCTGACGAAATAGTTGGCGTGCGGGAAAGTATCCACAGATAGTCGCGATCCGGCCCGCAGACCAGCGCGTGACGGTACTCTCTGTCGAGCGCTATCACGTTATAGCCGCCATAAAACGGGCCGAAGAAAGAGACTTTGAGCGCGGCCCGTCGCGGGTCGCCAGTGAAATAGGCTTTCCCGACCGACTGCTGCCACATCTCACGATCGGGATTATAGCCCCGGTTGATCACCTGAATACCGCCATCATCCATTGGGCTGTAATTAGCAGTAACCTTCTCTAAGCCCTGCTCAAACCGATGGTCGAGGCGCGCGATTTCATACCATGTTCCAAGGAAGCGTTGTGCATCAAAAGGCGTGACGACGGTAACGCCAGGAGGTGGGGTAGGGGAACTGCAGGCCACCACTAAAAACGCGGCTGTCACCGCGGCGATAACAGGCAAAATGCGCATAGGAGTTTCCTTACTGTTTTTTGTTAAGTGTAGATGACGGCAAGGAAAATGTGGTTTTTGTGCGGTGTGTTTCGCCGGGTAAGCGCAGCGCTACCCGGCAATGTTTTACTGCAGCGCGTCGAGGATACGGTATGCCGCCTCAACTCGCGCCGGGTTCGGATAGCTTTTATTCGCCAGCATCACAATGCCGAGCTGCTTTTCAGGAATAAAGGCCACGTAGCTGCCAAACCCGCCGGTTGAGCCCGTTTTGTGCACCCATGAGGCCTTAACCGGGGGAACGGGTGGACTCACTTCTCTCGCAGGCAACGGTGCCAGCGCCACCTTGTTATCACTGCCTCCGACGACGGTTTTGGCATCGACCGGCCAGTTAAGCATCTCCCAACCTAACCCCTGATACATGGCACCCACGCGCCAGTAGCGAGACTGCGCCAGCGTAATGCCTTGCTTCAGGGACGTATCCTGCAGTGCGTCAGGGGCCATATTGGCCATCACCCAGCTCGCCATATCCTGCACGTTGGTTTTCACGCCATATGCCTCTGCGTCCAGCATGCCCGGTGAAACGTGGACCGCTTTACCGTCACGATATCCCCAGGCGTAATGCGTCTCCTCCGCTTTCGGAACGTTAATCCAGGTATGATCCAGCTTGAGCGGCTTAAGGACCCGCGTCGTCATGGCCTGCTCATAGCTCATGCCGGAAGGTTTGACCGCCAGCGCGCCAAAAAGACCGATGCTGGAGTTGGCGTAAAGACGCGTTGTGCCCGGCTTCCACTGAGGCTGCCAGTTTTGATAGAAGCGCAGCAGGGATGCGTTATCTGTGACCTCATCGGGCACCTGTAAAGGCAGGCCACCGGCGGTGTAGGTTGCCAGATCCAGCATGCGAATCCCTTGCCACTGCTTGCCGGTCAGATCAGGCCAATATTTGGTTACCGGATCGCCCAGCGAAATTTCGCCGCGGGCAATAGCATCGCCCCCCAGCACGCCGGTGAAGGTTTTACTTATAGAGCCCAGCTCGAACAGGGTTTGCGGGGTGACGGGTTTGTTCGCCGCGATATCGGCCTTTCCAAAGGTAAAGTAGTGTGGCTGGCCCTGATAAATCACGGCCACCGCCATGCCTGGAATACCCTGCGCTTTCATCAGGGGCGTAACGTTACGTTCTACCATGTCAGCCAGCTGTTTTTCCGACATCGGCGCGGCGAGTACAGAGCAGGATGTGCTGAGCAGCAGGGCGCAGCAAAGGAATTTTTTCATCATCAATTATCTTCCATAATAGCAGGTCAAGGGAGTGTCCGGGCCCGGCAGACCGCTGTAGTCTGTTGGATTTGACTATGGCTGACAAACGGTTAAATTTAGCATGAGCTGTTAATTTTTCTAACGGATGGAGCAATGACCCGCAGCTATCTTCCGCTTAATTCGCTTCGCGCCTTCGAAGCGGCCGCCCGGCACCTCAGTTTTACGCATGCCGCGATAGAGCTGAACGTCACCCATTCCGCCATCAGCCAGCACGTTAAGGCGCTGGAGCAGCATCTGAATTGCCAGCTGTTTGTCCGCGTCTCGCGCGGCCTGATGCTGACAACCGAGGGGGAAAATCTGCTGCCGGTGCTGAATGATTCATTCGATCGTATCGCCGGAATGCTGGATCGCTTTGCCAGCCAGCGCGCTCAGGAGAAGCTAAAAATTGGCGTAGTAGGGACTTTCGCCACGGGTATCCTGTTCTCTCAGCTCGCGGACTTTCGCCGCTGTTATCCGCATATCGATCTTCACCTTTCCACCCATAACAACCGCGTCGATCCGGCTGCTGAAGGGCTTGATTATACGATCCGCTACGGCGGAGGGGCGTGGCACGGCACCGAGGCGCAATTCCTGTGCCCTGCGCCGCTGGCGCCGCTTTGCTCGCCCGAAATCGCCGCCGTGCTCCAGTCTCCGGCCGACATCCTGAAGTTTACCCTGCTGCGCTCTTACCGACGCGACGAATGGTCGGCGTGGATGCAGGCGGCAGGCGAGCATCCTCCGTCGCCAACGCACCGGGTGATGGTGTTTGATTCGTCTGTCACCATGCTGGAAGCCGCACAGGCAGGTATGGGCATTGCCATTGCGCCTGTCGATATGTTTACCCATTTGCTGAACAGCGAGCGCATCGTGCAGCCGTTTACAACGCAAATTGATCTGGGCAGTTATTGGTTAACGAGACTGCAGTCGCGGGCTGAAACGTCCGCAATGCGTGAATTTGCCCAGTGGCTGGTGGCAAAGATGCAGAAATAAAAGGCCCGCCGGATGGCGGGCCAGAAGCGTCAGATAGTGACAACGGCAATCAGCGTCACCACGGTCAGGATGGTTGCCAGCCCGTAGAACACCCATTTACCGCTCGGCACATGGATTTTCAGGTCATGCATCGCATGGTGGATGCGGTGCAGGCCGCACCACAGTGGCAGGACGATCATCAGGAAGATGAACACGCGGCCAATAAAGCTGCTCGCAAATGCCAGCACGCGCTCGTAGCTCAGCGCATCGCCCGGAAACAGCCCCAGCGGCAGCATAATGCCGACCAGCAGGATGATCACCGGGGCGATGATGGCACTCCACATGCCGCCTGCGCCAAACAGGCCCCAGAAGACCGGCTCGTCTGAACGTTTTGGATTTGGATTGATCACAGTAGTCTCCTTACCAGAACAGTGCGACAAACAGAATGACAACAGTGACCAGGATCGTCACTGCCCATAGCCCTTTAATGACTGGCTCCGGCCCCATTTTTTCGTCTTTAATGATGATGTTTGCCGCTTTTGGCGCCAGTTCAAACCAGGTTTTGGTATGAAGTAGCGCCGCCGCGAGCGCGATCAGGTTCAGAACCACGATGATTGGGTTTTGCAGGAAACCGACAAAGTTCGCCCAGGTTTCCGGCCCGTGTTTAAGGGCAAAAACGCCATACATTAACTCAAGGCTGAACCAGACCGCCGGTACCGCCGTGCCTTCACGCAGCATATAGAAGCGATAAAACGGCAGGTTTTTCCACCAGGTGGACGGCACAGGCCGCACGTAGGCTTTGCGTTTAGTCGTCATCATGCACTCCTTAGCGTGGTTTCAGGGTAGCGATAAGAAAGTCTTTCGAGCTTTCCACTTTACCCTGCTGAATTGCGGCGGCCGGGTCGACGTGCTTCGGACAGACTTCGGAGCAGTAGCCCACAAACGTACAGGTCCAGACGCCGTTCTGGCCGTTTAGCTGCGCCATACGTTCTTTTTTGCCGTGGTCGCGGCTGTCTTCGTTATAGCGGTGCGCCAGGGTAATGGCGGCCGGGCCGATGAACTCCGGGTTCAGGCCAAACTGAGGACAGGCGGCGTAACACAGGCCGCAGTTGATGCAGCCGGAGAACTGATGGTATTTCGCCATCTGAGCCGGCGTCTGGGTGTTCGGACCCTGGTCCGGCGTGCGCGGGTTGCCGATGATGTACGGCTTAATCGCTTCCAGGCTTTCGATAAAGTGGGTCATATCGACCACCAGATCGCGCTCAATCGGGAAGTTGCCCAGCGCTTCAACCTTAATGCCTTTGGTGTAGTCACGCAGGAAGGTTTTACAGGCCAGCTTCGGCACCTTGTTGACCATCATGCCGCAGGAGCCGCAGATCGCCATGCGGCAGGACCAGCGGTAGCTCAGGTCCGGCGCCAGGTTGTCTTTGATATAGCCGAGCGCATCCAGCAGGGAGGTTTGCTCGTCATAAGGCACTTCGTAGAAAGCGCTGTGGGGGGCGGTATCCACTTCCGGGTTGTAGCGCACCACTTCAACTTTCAATTTTTGCATCTCAGCCATTCGCCTTCTCCTTCTTCTCGGCGGCTTCTGCTTCTGCGCCATACACGCGTTTAGCCGGTGGCAGCGTGGTGATTTTCACGTCGCTGTAGTCCAGACGCGTGGTGCCATCCGCATCGCGCCAGGCGAGAGTGTGTTTCAGGAAATTGACGTCGTCACGTTCGGTACAGCCTTCGTCCAGACGCTGGTGGGCGCCGCGAGACTCTTTACGCGCCAGCGCAGAGTGCGCCATACATTCCGCGACGTTCAGGCCGTGGCCAAGCTCAATGGTATAGAGCAGGTCGGTGTTGAAGACGCTGGAGGTATCGGTGATGCGCACGCGCTTGAAGCGCTCCTGCAGTTCCGCCAGCTTGTCGACGGTTTTCTGCATCAGTTCCGGCGTACGGTAGATACCGCAGCCTTCTTCCATCGACAGGCCCATCTCGTCGCGGATCTTCGACCAGTTCTCGTTGCCTTCCTGGTTCACCAGATCCTTCAGGCGTTTTTCAACGTCTGTGACCTGCGCATCCAGCGCCGCACCGTTTGCTTCGCCTGCGGTTGCCGCACGCTCCATGGCGCGCTCGCCCGCCATGCGGCCAAAGACGACCAGCTCTGCCAGCGAGTTAGAGCCCAGACGGTTGGCGCCGTGCAGGCCGACGGAGGAACACTCGCCCACGGCGAACAGCCCTTTAATGCGGGTTTCACACTGCTGGTCGGTTTCAATCCCGCCCATGGTGTAGTGCGCGGTTGGGCGTACCGGTATCGGCTCTTTCACCGGGTCGACGCCCACGTAGGCTTTTGCCAGTTCGCAGATAAACGGCAGACGCTCCAGCAGTTTCTTCTCGCCCAGGTGACGCAGGTCGAGATAGACCACGTCGCCGCGCGGCGTTGAGATGGTGTTGCCCTTGCGCCACTCGTGCCAGAAGGCCTGAGAAACTTTGTCGCGCGGGCCGAGCTCCATGTATTTGTTTTTCGGCTCGCCGAGCGGGGTTTCCGGGCCCATGCCGTAATCCTGCAGATAACGGTAGCCGTTTTTGTTGACCAGAATACCGCCTTCACCGCGGCAGCCTTCCGTCATCAAAATGCCGGAGCCCGGCAGGCCGGTTGGGTGATACTGCACAAACTCCATATCGCGCAGCGGCACGCCGTGGCTCAGCGCCATGCCCATCCCGTCGCCGGTGACGATGCCGCCGTTGGTGTTGTAGCGATATACGCGACCCGCACCGCCCGTTGCCATCACCACCGCATTGGCGCGGATCTGGACGAGCGTGCCTTCCATCATATTCATCGCCACCAGGCCACGTGCATGACCGTCGTCGACCAGGATGTCGAGGACAAAATGTTCATCGAAGCGCTGAATTTGTGGGAACTGAAGGGAGGTCTGGAAGAGGGTGTGCAGCATGTGGAAGCCGGTCTTATCGGCGGCGAACCAGGTGCGTTCGATCTTCATGCCACCAAAGCGGCGGACGTTAACGCTGCCGTCCGGGCGGCGGCTCCACGGACATCCCCACTGCTCGAGCTGGGTCATCTCCGTTGGGCAATGGTGCACGAAGTAGTCAACGACATCCTGCTCGCAAAGCCAGTCGCCCCCTGCAACCGTGTCGTGGAAATGGTATTCGAAGCTGTCATGATCCTGCGCGACGGCGGCGGATCCTCCTTCTGCTGCCACCGTGTGGCTGCGCATCGGATAGACTTTTGAAATCAATGCGATTTTAGCGTTCGGGTTGGCTTGTGCCGCAGCAATTGCAGCGCGTAATCCAGCCCCGCCAGCGCCTATTACGGCAAGATCGGCTTGAAAAGTTTGCACGACATTCCTCCAGATTTTTGTTTTCCCGCAATGCGATGCACTAAAGGAAGTTCACCTGCCCGAACGGGCGATTGCGGAAGCGATTCCACTGCTCCTTTATGGGTATAACAGTATAACCGCGTAGATGTGAGGGAAATTTGACGTGTTCGATTTTTTTGCTGTTCTGTGCGGTGATTTATCATCGTGATTGATGAAATGCATCACAGAATAATCCACATAAATGAAATACGCGTTTTTACTGCGCAAAATTTGTCTCTGCCACTGCTAACGAGTAGACTTCGTGCCCTTGTCTGAAATCGGAGAAAAACTCATGAGCGAAACGGCCACCTGGCAGCCGAGCGCATCCATCCCAAATCTGTTAAAACGCGCCGCAATTATGACGGAGATCCGCCGTTTCTTTGCCGACCGCGGCGTCCTGGAGGTGGAAACCCCGTGCATGAGTCAGGCAACGGTAACGGATATTCATCTGGTCCCGTTTGAAACCCGTTTTGTTGGCCCAGGCCACTCCCAGGGCATGAATCTGTATCTGATGACCAGCCCGGAATATCACATGAAGCGCCTGCTGGCGGCGGGGTGTGGTCCGGTGTATCAGCTGTGCCGCAGCTTCCGTAATGAAGAGATGGGGCGTCACCACAACCCGGAATTCACCATGCTGGAGTGGTACCGCCCGCACTATGATATGTACCGCCTGATGAATGAGGTGGACGATCTGCTGCAGCAGGTACTGGACTGCTCAGAAGCCGAAACGCTCTCCTATCAGCAGGCCTTCCAGCGCCATCTGGAAATCGATCCGCTGTCGGCGGACAAAGCCCAGCTGCGTGAAGTGGCGGCAAAACTGGATCTGAGCAACGTGGCGGATACCGAAGAGGATCGCGACACGCTGCTGCAGCTGCTGTTCACCTTCGGCGTGGAACCGCAGATTGGCAAAGATCGCCCGACGTTTGTCTATCACTTCCCGGCAAGCCAGGCGTCTCTGGCGCAGATCAGCACCGAAGATCACCGCGTGGCAGAGCGGTTTGAGGTTTACTACAAAGGCATCGAGCTGGCGAACGGCTTCCACGAGCTGACCGACGCGCGCGAACAGCAGCAGCGTTTCGAGCAGGATAACCGTAAGCGCGCCGCACGCGGTCTGCCGCAGCAGCCGATTGATGTTAACTTGCTGGAAGCATTAAAAGCCGGTCTGCCGGATTGCTCCGGTGTGGCGCTAGGCGTGGATCGTCTGGTGATGCTGGCGCTGGGCGCCGAGCAGCTGGGCGATGTGATTGCCTTTACGGTCGATCGCGCCTAAAGCATGGCCGGGTGGCGCTGTCGCTTACCCGGCATATAGTATCTGTGGCAATTTTCCTTTCCATTTCTTCTCCGCAACATTAAAAACTGCCATTTTCTCTGTACACGGGTCTTTTTCTTAAATTGCCTCGTATAGCCACAATATTAGTCTGGTCATCTGCTACCATCCGCGCAGTTTAATTCCTCTTCGGATGGTTATATGTCCCAGTCACTCAAAAAGATGACCCTCACCGGGCTCATTCTGATGATTTTTACGTCAGTTTTTGGCTTTGCCAACAGCCCGTCGGCTTTCTATCTGATGGGCTACAGCGCGACGCCGTTTTATATCGTTTCTGCTCTGTTCTTCTTTATCCCGTTTGCGCTGATGATGGCGGAGATGGGCTCGGCTTACCGGAAAGAAGAGGGCGGTATCTATTCATGGATGAACAACAGCATCGGCCCGCGCTACGCGTTTATCGGCACGTTTATGTGGTTCTCCTCCTACGTCGTCTGGATGGTCAGCACGGCGGCCAAAGTCTGGGTGCCGTTCTCCACGTTTCTTTTCGGCGCGGATAAAACGCAGGTCTGGTCTTTAGCCGGGCTGAGCTCCACGCAGGTGGTCGGAATTCTGGCGGTGTGCTGGATGGTGGTGGTGACGCTGGTGGCGTCAAAAGGCATCAACAAAATTGCCCGTATCACCGCCGTTGGCGGTATTTCCGTGATGTGCCTGAACCTGGTGCTGCTGCTGGTGAGTATCGCCATTCTGTGCCTGAACGGCGGACACTTCGCGCAGGAGGTGAACTTCGTTTCATCGCCTAATCCGGGCTATCAGTCCGGGCTGGCCATGCTTTCCTTCGTGGTATTTGCCATTTTTGCCTACGGCGGTATTGAAGCGGTAGGTGGGCTGGTCGATAAGACCGAGAACCCGGAAAAAAACTTTGCCAAAGGGATTATTTTTGCCGCCATCGTCATCTCCATCGGCTATTCGCTGGCGATTTTCCTCTGGGGCGTTAGCACCAACTGGCAGCAGGTATTGAGTAACAATACCACTAACCTCGGGAACATCACCTACGTGCTGATGAAAAGCCTGGGAATGACGCTGGGTAACGCCATGCACCTGACGCCGGAAGCATCGGCCACCCTGGGGATCTGGTTTGCGCGCATTACCGGCCTGTCGATGTTCCTTGCCTATACCGGCGCGTTCTTCACGCTAATCTACTCGCCGCTGAAAGCAATCATCCAGGGTACGCCAAAAGAGCTGTGGCCGGCACGCATGACGCAGCTCAATACCGCAGGCATGCCTGCCAACGCCATGTGGATGCAGTGTCTGCTGGTGTGCGTATTCATTCTGCTGGTGTCATTTGGCGGTGATACCGCGTCTGCGTTCTATAACAAGCTGACCCTGATGGCGAACGTGTCGATGACGCTGCCG
>NZ_JADBQM010000019.1:0-119882 GCF_014895895.1 Enterobacter cloacae complex sp. P14RS | reverse complement strand
GAGCGTCCGTTTGTGATCTTCAAAACCCGCGCGGCAACGCTGCTGGCGACCACGGTGGTGGTGCTGGTCGTGGCGTTTGCCAACATCTTTACCGTTATTCAGCCCGTGGTTGAGGCGAACGACTGGAACAGCGCGCTGTGGATGGTCGGTGGGCCAGTCTTCTTCTCGCTGCTGGCGATGGGGATTTATGAGAATTACCGCCGGCGCTCAATGGCGTACGTCACGGAAGTGGCGTAGCGGTAAAATGCCCCTCCCGAAAGGGAGGGGAGAACGATTACAGACTTCCCGCCGGGCGCGATCTTGCCGCCGACGTGAGCGTTTTACCCATCTTGCGTCCGTCCATGCTTTCCAGACGCATCTGGAACGGTGGGAACGGCATATCAATACCATGCTCGCGGAAGCCCGCCAGAATCAGCTGGTGGATCTCATGGCGCAGCGGCATGCGGTGCCCCATTTCGGCGGCGTATATACGCAACTCGAAAATCTGGATCCCCTGCTGTAAATCAACCAGGAATACTTCCGGCGCAGGGTTATCGAGCACCAGCGTACAGCGTTCAGCGGCGGTGTAGAGGATCTGCGTGACCTCTTCACTGTTAGCATCCGACGGCGCTGGTACCGTCAGCACCACGCGCGTGACGGAGTCCGACAGGGACCAGTTGATAAACTGCTCGGTAATAAATGCCTTGTTCGGCACGATGATCTCTTTACGGTCCCAGTCGCTGATCGTGGTGGCGCGGGTGTTGATCTTCGTTACGCTCCCGGTCAGATCGCGGATCGTCACCGTATCGCCAATGCGAATCGGCTTTTCAAACAGGATGATCAGGCCGGATACAAAGTTAGCGAAAATCTCCTGCATGCCAAAGCCAAGGCCAAACGTCAGCGCGGCCACCAGCCACTGCAGTTTAGACCACTCAATACCAATCATTGAGAACCCGACCATTCCGCCAAACAGCAGTATCAGGTATTTCGTAATGGTCGTAATGGCGTATCCCGTGCCGGGGGTTAAATCCAGATGCTGCAGCAGCGCCAGCTCCAGCAGTGCCGGGAAGTTACGCACCAGCTGGGTGGTGATGATCAGCACCAGGATGGCAATCAGCACCGCGCCTAAGGTGATCGGCTCCAGGCTTTCTACGCCCTGCACCGTGGACGTCACGTCCCACAGAGAGATGTTCTCCAGGAAGCCAAACGCGGAGTGAATTTCCGACCACAGGAAGATCACCGACAGAAGGGCAATCAGCATCAGGAGGGAGCGCACCAGGCGCAGAGACTGGGTACTGATGGCATCCAGATCCAGTTCGACCTCGTCCGCATCCATCGTGCCTTCCGTGCTGTTGACATGCGTTGGCTCTTCCTCGCCACGGGCACGCTGAGCGAGGATCTCTGCCCGGCGGTGTTTGGCGCGGTCAAAGGCCAGACGGCGGCGCTGGATCAGCATCCCGCGCCGGATCACGTGATACACCACCAGCAGCAGGAACCAGATCGCCACCGACGTTTCCAGTCGCGCCAGCAGGGCCTGCGAGGTTGCCAGGTAACCTACCGCCGCTGCCAGCATCGCAATCAGAGGAGCGCTCAGCAGCAGGTTCCAGAGCAGCCGGTTGAACATGTTGTCGCCGCTGCCGGATTTATCCAGATAGAGCGGTATCCCCGCGCGTTTCAGGCTGAGCGTGACGATGGCCAGCGCGCCGCAGATCAGCATAAAGCAGAGGCGGCCCAGCGAGCCTGAGAATTCCCGGTCGTTGAGATTATCAAACATGATCAGCGCCATAATCAGCGGCACAATCAGCCCGATGCTCATCAGGTAATAGCGCATGGCGCGCGCCACGCGGTTACGAGGCCAGCCAAAGTGGGCGATGAACAGGCCGTTAGGCCGCGCGAACGTCGCGCAAATCATCACCACCCACAGCAACGGTACCGTGGCGGTGACACCATCGCCAATGGCGACCGCGAGCGGATAGGGCCAGGCTTCCCGAAGGCCATAGCCAAGCGTCATCCACAGCACCGGTAGCGGAGAGGCGACGAGAATCGACCAGAACACGGTGCGCAGCGTCAGCCAGAAGTGATCCTGAGTGACTTTCCCCACCCGCGCGCTGGAACGCTCCAGGAAGCGGGTGAAATGTCTGCGCGAATAAATGCTGAAGCCCACCAGAACCAACGCGCCCAGCAGCGGGAAAATCGTCTCTTTACTGGTCAGCATCATCACGCTGGCCTGTCCGAGCTGGCTAAAGGTGTCGAGGGAAATCAGGCGGCGCAGATCCTGAACGATCTCAATTGGCCACGAGAAGGTCATTGGACGTACGTCGGATGTCCAGAAGAGATAACGGTGCGTAGCCTCGTTCACCTCTTTCAGCGCGTCTTCCAGCTGGCTGTTAGAGACCTTGAGTTTAGTCAGTTCCAGAATCAGCGTATCCCCGCCCTGCAGCAGGGAGTTCAGCAGTTCGCGCTGGGTGCGCAGCTGGGCTTCCAGAATACGGTTTTGCTCGCTGGTCAGAGGTTGTCCGTCAGCCTGACGGATCTGGCGTATTTGCGGCTGCTTATTGAGAAGATCTTCAAAGTGCAGTCGCTGCACGCGCAGCTGGGCCATCTCGGTATCCAGCTGCTGCGGTTTCGGCATTTCCGGCAGGCGCGCGACCTGGGCGCGTAACGCTTCGCCCAGCAGGTTTGATGACCCGAGCCACTGGGACTGCTCGCGCAGGGTGTTGAGCGCCTGGCGCACCTGCAGGGTTTGATTCGTCGCCTGACGCTGCTGGGAGGCAACCAGATCCATACGCTGCGCCTGCTGATTCAGGGCGGCAGAAAGCTCGCGGTTGACCTTAAACTGATCGACGATACCTTCCGGCAGATTGGCGCTGTTTTCCGCCAGCAGCTCGGTGCTTTCAAGCGCTCGCTCGGCTTCGCGCTGGCGCTGGCTGTTAAGCAAATTACGCAGGGCCTGAAGGTACGCATCCAGCTGCTCGCTCTGCTTCTGAGCGAGTTCAGAGCGCATCCGCGCCAGCTCCTGGCGGTTGTTGGCGGAAAGCTGCGCCAGCTCCAGCTCATCCACAAGGGCCTTCAGACGGGCAGATTCCGCCTGCAGACCCAGATTTTGCGCCTGAGCCTGCGGCGTGTTGCCGCTTTGCGTACCCACGCGGCGCTCAACGTCGTTAAGCTGGCGGCGGGCGTCGGTTTGCTGCTGCGGAAGCTGGCTGAGGGAGTCGGCAATTTCACGCGCTCGCTCCTGCTCCTGCTGAGCCTGGCGGCTCTTTTCCAGGAGCTGGCTGCTGACCTGCAGGATTTCCTGGTTCAGGGCGTCGGTGGTCATGCCTTCCGGCACTTCGCGCGGCTCATCGCGCAGATTAGCGAGCTGCGCGCGCAGCGTTTGCGAGAGTTTAGGGAAGTTGTCGATAACCTGCTGATACTGCTGAGCGCGCTCAAGCGAGCCTTTCCGCTCTTCAAGCGCGTTCAGTGCGGACTGGAGTGACTCAACGGTCTCTGGCTGAGCGGGTTTAGCCGCTTTCGCCTGCTCCAGCTCCTGGGTTATCTGTTTGGCGTCGGGGGCTGTCGCTGCGTAAGCCCCCATGCTGAGGCACCAGGCCATCAGTAGAACGATAATCGGGCGCACGTCAGCGATCCTTCTATTGTTAGCCTTCGTCTTTTTTGTCGTCAACCAGTGGGCTGGCGTCGTGCTCGGCGTCGATCTCTTCTTGCGGCAGCGGAGCAGGTTCTGCATCCGGCGTCACGAAGGTTTCGGTAGAGATCGCCAGCGGCTGACCCAGTTTGGTGACCGACAGGCTTTCGAGCTGCTCAGCCAGCTTCACTTTGCCCGGCGCAAACAGGTTGATGACGGTAGAGCCCAGCTTGAAGCGACCCATTTCCTGGCCTTTCAGCAGGGCGACAGAGCCTTCTTCTTCACCGGCAGGCCACGTCCAGCGCTTGATCACGCCTTCACGCGGCGGGGTAATGGTGCCAGCCCAGACGGTTTCGATGCTGCCGACAATGGTCGCGCCCACCAGAATCTGCGCCATAGGGCCGAATTCAGTATCGAACAGGCAGATGACGCGTTCGTTACGGGCGAACAGGTTCGGTACGTTTTGCGCGGTCAGGTGGTTCACGGAGAACAGATCGCCCGGCACGTAAATCATCTCACGCAGGATACCGTTACACGGCATGTGTACGCGGTGGTAGTCGCGCGGTGACAGATAGGTGGTGGCAAAGGTGCCGTTGCGGAACAGGTCCGCCATCAGGTAATTGCCCGCCAGCAGCGCTTCCAGGCTGTAGTTGTGGCCCTTCGCCTGCAGAATTTTGTCGTCTTCGATGTTACCCAACTGGCTGATCACGCCGTCTGCTGGCATCACCAGGACGTTAGGGTCGGTGTTCAGCGGGCGCACTTCGTCGCGGAGCGGGCGCACGAAAAACTCGTTGAACGTGCGGTAGCTGGCGGTGTCCGGCTTCTGCGCTTCTTTCATGTCGACCTTGTAATACTTAACGAAAAGGTCGATGACCAGTTTGGTCAGCCAGCCCGCGCGTTTGCTTGCGCCCCAGCCCGCCAGGCGAGTGAGCCACAGTTTTGGCAGAATGTATTGAAGCGAAAGTTTAAATGCGTTTAACAAGGTAGCCTCCAGGCCATTGTTTTGTCGTTCCTGATCCGGCAGTAAGCCGCCGGAACCTGAAAAAAGGGGACGATTTTAGCGATGCTTAGCTTAGTTGTCAGTTATCAGAATCAGAAAAGTTTTTACGCGTTTTTACCTGATCCATGCTCTCAAGAATGCGGTGGTAATTCTCGAAGCGGGTCTCCGCGATTTCACCTTTCTCAACCGCTTCGCGGATAGCGCAGCCTGGATCGTTATCGTGTTTGCAGTCGCGGTATTTGCAAGCGCCTAAATAATCATGGAATTCGACAAATCCATTAAAGATTTGTTCCGGCTCAAGATGCCATAAACCGAATTCACGCACGCCCGGTGAGTCGATCACATCGCCGCCGTGCGGGAAGTGATACAGGCGTGATGCGGTGGTGGTGTGTTGGCCCAGACCCGAGACGTCAGACACATCGTTAGTGAGGATTTCCTGCTGGAGGCCGAGAAGGTTGTTTAGCAGGCTCGATTTCCCCACGCCGGACTGACCCGCAAAGATGCTGATGCGATCGGTAAGCGCCTCTTCCAGCGGTTTCAGTCCGTCTTTGGTGTAGCTGGACACCATCAGAACGCGGTAGCCAATCTTGCGGTAGATATCCATCTGCTCATTAACGAAAGCCATGCCTTCGTCATCCAGCAGATCGATTTTGTTCAGCACGATAATCGGTTCAACCTGCAGCGTTTCACAGGCGACAAGGTATCGGTCGATAATATTGAGCGAAAGTTCGGGCAAAATCGCCGATACGATGACAATCTGGTTAATGTTGGCGGCAATCGGCTTCACCCCGTCGTAAAAATCGGGACGGGTTAACACGGACGTACGCTCATGGACCGCTTCAACGATACCTTTTACCGTAACGCCCTCTGCCGCCTCTTTACCCGGTCGCCAGACGACGCGGTCGCCGGTCACCAGAGAACGAATGGTCCGGCGAATGTTACAGCGGTGGATTTCGCCATCGGCGGATTCCACGTCGGCGTGCATACCGAAACGGCTGATAACTACGCCTTCCGTTGGTTCGCCAAACAGGTTGTCGTCGTAATCGACCTTCTCCGAAGTGGTTTTAAGACGGCGCTGATGATTGGCATTCACGCGGCGCTGCTGCCCTTTGGAGAGTTTATTTTTACTCAATCGCACTGGCTCCTGGTCGCCCGTAAGGGGCAAAACCTCTATGATACACTCTAATTAATACTAGTTAACCTGCTACTGCCGGTTATGCGAGAAGGGTGGAAAATAACATGAGCGCGGATGAAAACAACCTGATTTGGATCGATCTCGAAATGACCGGGCTGGATCCCGAGCGCGATCGCATTATTGAGATTGCAACCCTGGTGACCGATGCCAACCTGAATATCCTTGCCGAAGGGCCAACAATTGCGGTGCATCAGTCCGACGACCAGCTTGCGCTGATGGATGAGTGGAACGTGCGTACCCACACCGGCAGCGGTCTTGTCGAGCGCGTGAAGGCGAGCACGCTGGGCGATCGCGAGGCGGAACTGGCGACGCTCGAATTTCTGAAGCAGTGGGTACCAGCGGGTAAATCGCCGATCTGCGGGAACAGCATCGGTCAGGATCGCCGTTTCCTCTTCAAGTACATGCCGGAGCTGGAGTCTTACTTCCATTACCGCTATCTGGACGTGAGCACCCTGAAAGAGCTGGCGCGCCGCTGGAAGCCTGAAATTCTGGACGGCTTTAAAAAACAGGGTACGCACCAGGCGATGGACGATATCCGCGAGTCTGTTGCGGAACTCGCGTACTACCGCGAAAACTTTATTAAGCTGTGATTTTGAGATCCGGCACCTTGCGTGGCCGGGTTTTTGTCGTTAAATTGTTCAGCTTGCCGATTAAATAAGCACTTGAACTGAATTTCGAAAAAATCACTTTAAGGGGGGTTGCAGCTAAAAGGATTTCTCGTATAATGCGCCTCCCGTAACGACAGAGAATTACACGTTACGACAGCAACAAAAGCAGTACAGATTTGCGGGAATAGCTCAGTTGGTAGAGCACGACCTTGCCAAGGTCGGGGTCGCGAGTTCGAGTCTCGTTTCCCGCTCCAAATTCTTCTTCATCTCTAAAATATCCACAGCGAAAAGACGCGCTGGGGACGTTTTCTATTGCATCTGAAATACTCTTGTAAACAGAGTTATCCACAGAATTCGCGCTTTACCCAAACCGTACAGAAAGTTAGCAGGGTGAATAGTATCTTCCCAAGTCACTGTATTAATTGAATAAAATTTCATTTCAAAATGTTATTGAGATCACTTGACCTCTTCTCAAGTCCAGATGGCGCTTGAGTTTTTATTTTTATTCACAGGCTGTGAATATATCACGCATCCCGCGTAAGCCCTTTTTCAATCACCCTAACCAGCCGCTGTTTCTTAGGAAGCTGCACCTCGACCACGCAGGCATTTCGCTTCTCGATTTGCTGCGCAATCGCCCATTCTATGTGTTCATCAAGAAGTGGGTGCTCACCTCTACGGCTTTCGAGCGCCTGAATATTCGCTTCATCCCACGGGGCATTGCCCAGCGCGACGGCCACGTTTCGCAGCCAGCGCAGGTGGCCGATACGCCGAATAGCGGAACCTTCCGTCACCTTCAGAAACCAGGCTTCGGTCCAGGCGAACAGCTCAATAAGCTGTGGCGCATGCAGCGCTTTACGCGGGCTGAAGTCCTCTTCGTCCGTCAGCTGTGAATAGCGGTTCCACGGGCAAATCAGCTGACAGTCGTCGCAGCCGTAGATCCGGTTGCCGATAAGCGGTCGGAATTCTTCCGGGATCGCCCCTTCAAGCTCTATCGTGAGATAGGAGATGCAGCGGCGGGCATCAACGGTGTAAGGCTCAACGATGGCGCCCGTCGGGCAGATGGTCATGCAGGCCACGCAGCGGCCACAGCCTTCCTCCACCGGGCCATCTACCGGCAGGGGTAAATCAATCAGCAGCTCACCGAGGAAGAAGAACGATCCGGCGTCGCGGCTCAGGATAAGTGAGTGCTTACCTGTCCAGCCAAGTCCGGCTTTTTCGGCGATCGGGCGCTCAAGAACAGGCGCGGAATCGACAAAGGGTCTAAAATTCAGCGAATCACAGTGCTGCTGAATGGTTTCCCCGAGTTTTTTTAAGCGGTTACGCAGAAGCTTATGGTAATCACGTCCCAGAGCGTACCGGCTGACGTAACCCAGGGAGGGATTTTTTAGCGTGCGCGCAAAGGCCGCGTTGGCAGGCAGGTAGTTCATGCGCACGCTGATGACGCGTAATGTACCCGGTAAAAGTTCATGTGGACGGGCGCGCATCATGCCGTGACGCGCCATCCACTCCATTTCGCCGTGGTATTGTTTGTCCAGCCAGGCCTGCAGTTTTGGCTCGCTGGCAGAGAGGTCGGTATCGGTAATGCCTACCTTCTGGAAGCCAAGCTCAGCACCCCACTGTTTTATTTTTTGCGCTAATTCATTGAGATCGAGGGGCTGTGACATGACGGACCATACGGTGAAGAAAAACCCCGCAAGTATACCACATTCCATCTGGCATGCGGATGACCTCCGGCGCGCCGAAAAAGAGGCCGCAGACAGTCTCGGCATTACCCTTTATGAACTGATGCAGCGCGCGGGAGAGTCGGCGTTTAACGTTGCCCGCAGCGCGTACCCGCAGTCCACTCACTGGCTGATTTTGTGCGGGCACGGCAATAACGGCGGCGACGGCTACGTCGTTGCGCGTCTTGCCGTTGCAGCCGGTCTCCGCGTTACCCTGCTGGCGCTGGAGAGTGATAAGCCCCTGCCGGAAGAGGCCTGCGCGGCGCGGGAGGCATGGCTGAACGCAGGCGGCGTGATTCATGCTCCTGATATCGTCTGGCCGGAAGATGTTGATCTGATTGTTGATGGTCTGCTGGGGACCGGGCTACGCAGCGCGCCTCGCGAAAACATTGCCGCGCTTATTGAACACGCTAACGGGTACTCTGCACCAGTAATCGCGTTGGATATTCCGTCGGGCCTGATCGCGCAGACCGGCGCGACGCCTGGCGCCGTTATTCAGGCTGCGCACACCGTGACCTTTATCGCCCTGAAGCCGGGCTTGTTAACCGGAAAAGCGCGGGATGTGGTCGGCGTATTGCACCATAACGCGCTGGGGCTGGAGAGCTGGCTCGTTGGACAGGAAACGCTCCTGTCGCGCTTTGATTCCTCACAGCTAAAAGAGTGGCTTCCGCCGCGCCGCCCAACGTCTCACAAGGGCGACAACGGCAGGCTGGTGATTATTGGTGGCGATCGCGGTACGGCAGGAGCGGTTCGCATGACCGGTGAGGCGGCACTTCGCAGCGGTGCCGGGTTAGTGCGAGTACTCACTCGCATTGAAAATATTGCGCCAATCATCACAGCCCGACCGGAACTGATGGTCCATGAGCTTACGCCCCAGACGCTGGAAGAAAGCCTCGAATGGGCGGATGTGGTGGTTATTGGTCCCGGGCTTGGGCAACAGACATGGGGTAAACAGGCCCTGCAAAAGGTCGAGAATTTTCGTAAACCGATGCTGTGGGATGCCGACGCGCTTAACCTTCTGGCAATAAATCCGGATAAGCGTCACAATCGCATTCTGACGCCACACCCCGGCGAAGCCGCGCGCCTGCTTAACTGCAGCGTGGCAGAAATTGAAAGCGATCGCTTACTTTCTGCTCAGCGTCTGGTAAAACGTTACGGAGGTGTTGCCGTTTTGAAAGGGGCAGGCACCGTTGTCGCCAGTGACGAGACGCAGGGCATTATTGATGCCGGAAATGCGGGCATGGCGAGCGGCGGTATGGGCGATGTGCTTTCAGGCATCATCGGCGCATTGCTTGGACAGAAACTTCCCCTTTATGATGCAGCCTGTGCGGGCTGCGTGGCCCACGGCGCGGCAGCTGACAGGCTTGCTGCGCGGGAGGGGACACGCGGTATGCTGGCCACCGATCTCTTTTGCACGCTGCGGCGTGTTGTTAACCCGGATGTGATTGACGTAGAAAATGACTAATCGAGCGATTCCTTTACCTGATGAACAAGCCACTTTAGATCTCGGCAAGCGCGTGGCGCAGGCCTGTCAGGGGGCAACCGTCATTTATCTGTATGGCGATTTAGGTGCGGGTAAAACCACCTTCAGCCGGGGTTTTTTGCAGGCGTTAGGGCATAACGGGAACGTGAAAAGCCCTACCTACACGCTGGTCGAGCCGTACACCCTCGACAATCTTATGGTGTACCACTTTGATTTATACCGCCTTGCGGATCCTGAGGAGCTGGAATTTATGGGGATCCGTGATTATTTTGCCAACGACGCCATCTGCCTGGTGGAGTGGCCGCAACAAGGTGCGGGTGTGCTGCCTGACCCGGATGTCGAAATTCACTTAGATTACCAGGCTCAAGGGCGTGAGGCTCGCATCAGTGCGGTTTCCTCATCAGGGTGTTCCTTACTGGCGCGTCTCGCCGGTTAAGAGTAGGGATGACGGGATGATTAGTCGCGTTAAAGGTTGGGTGTTGGCTGCGACGGTGCTGCTGTGCGCGCAGGCCGGGGCGGCAAGCCTTTCGGATATTCAGGTGTCAAACGGCGAAAGCCAGGCCCGGATTACGTTCAGCTTTATGGGCGACCCTGAATACGCGTTTTCACAGCCAGACAGCCACAGCGTGGCGCTGGATATCAAACAGACAGGCGTGATCCAGGGGTTACCGCTGCGGTTCAGCGGTAACAACCTGGTGAAAAGTATCCGCTCGGGTACCCCTCAGGACAGCCAGTCACTGCGCCTGGTGGTCGATCTGACCGAAAAGGGCAAAACGAGGGCGGTGAAGCAGCAAAACGGGGCGAACTATACGGTGGTCTTCACCATCAATGCCGATGTTCCGCCGCCTCCGCCGCCACCGGTTGTCGCGAAACGCGTGGAAGAACCGGTGTATACGCCTCGCCCATCGGAACCTGCGCGTAATCCGTTTAAATCGCAGAACGATCGCATCACCGCGGCAACCAGCAGTAACACGGTAACGCGTCCGGCGGTCAGCGCACGGCGTACGGTCAGCGGTGACAAAGTGATTATCGCCATTGATGCCGGGCACGGTGGACAGGATCCTGGAGCGATTGGCCCGGGCGGCACGCGAGAGAAAAATGTCACTATTGCGGTGGCCCGCAAGCTGCGGACGCTGTTAAACGATGATCCGATGTTTAAAGGCGTACTAACCCGCGACGGCGACTATTTTATCTCTGTGATGGGCCGCTCAGACGTGGCGCGCAAACAAAACGCCAATTTCCTGGTCTCCATTCACGCGGATGCCGCGCCGAACCGTAACGCGACGGGCGCCTCGGTATGGGTCCTGTCGAACCGCCGGGCAAACAGCGAAATGGCCAACTGGCTGGAAGAGCATGAGAAACAGTCTGAACTGTTAGGCGGCGCGGGTGATGTGCTGGCAAACAGCCAGTCTGACCCATACCTCAGCCAGGCGGTGCTGGATTTACAATTCGGTCATTCTCAGCGCGTCGGGTATGATGTCGCCACTAACGTATTGAACCAGTTGCAGGGCATCGGGGCATTGCATAAGCGCCGCCCTGAACATGCGAGCCTGGGCGTTCTGCGCTCGCCGGATATTCCGTCAATTCTGGTAGAGACGGGCTTTATCAGCAATAACAGTGAAGAGCGCCTGCTGGGCAGCGACAGCTATCAGCAGCAAATTGCCGAAGCGATTTATAACGGTTTACGTAAATATTTTGAGGCGCATCCTCTGCAGTCCGCGCCG
This sequence comes from Enterobacter cloacae complex sp. P14RS, assembly GCF_014895895.1. NCBI lineage: Bacteria > Pseudomonadati > Pseudomonadota > Gammaproteobacteria > Enterobacterales > Enterobacteriaceae > Enterobacter > Enterobacter cloacae complex sp. P14RS. The sequence continues at coordinate 108,547 of NZ_JADBQM010000019.1, read as the reverse complement.
CAGGGCGGAGCAGCCCAGACGGCCAGCGCCGCGCAGCCGGGTGGGTTGACCGCCACAAATTAAGGAGATTTCATGCCGATTCAGGTTCTGCCGCCGCAGCTCGCGAACCAAATCGCCGCCGGTGAGGTGGTGGAACGCCCTGCGTCGGTGGTGAAGGAGCTGGTTGAAAATAGCCTCGATGCGGGCGCCACCCGCATTGATATTGATATCGAACGCGGCGGCGCAAAGCTTATCCGCATTCGCGACAACGGCTGCGGCATCAAAAAAGAGGAGCTGGCGCTGGCGCTGGCGCGTCATGCCACCAGTAAAATTGCCTCTCTGGATGACCTGGAAGCGATTATCAGCCTCGGTTTTCGCGGCGAAGCGCTGGCCAGTATCAGCTCGGTTTCTCGTTTAACGCTGACCTCCCGCACCGCTGAACAGCAGGAAGCCTGGCAGGCCTACGCTGAAGGGCGGGATATGGACGTCACGGTCAAACCCGCGGCGCACCCTGTCGGTACTACGCTGGAAGTTCTGGACCTGTTCTACAATACTCCCGCCCGCCGCAAGTTTATGCGTACCGAAAAAACCGAGTTCGGCCATATCGACGAGATCATCCGCCGAATTGCGCTCGCCCGTTTCGACGTCACCATCAACCTCAGCCATAACGGCAAGGTGATGCGCCAGTACCGCGCGGTGGCTGAAGGTGGTCAGAAAGAGCGACGGTTAGGCGCTATCTGCGGGACCCCGTTCCTGGAGCAGGCGTTGGCTATCGAGTGGCAGCACGGCGATCTGGCTTTACGCGGCTGGGTGGCCGATCCGAACGCCAGTAGCGCGGCGTATTCTGAAATTCAGTATTGCTACGTGAACGGCCGCATGATGCGCGACCGCCTCATTAACCACGCCATTCGCCAGGCCTGCGAAGACAAGCTCGGGGCCGATCAGCAACCGGCCTTTGTGCTTTATCTGGAGATCGACCCGCATCAGGTGGATGTCAACGTCCATCCTGCCAAGCATGAAGTACGGTTCCATCAGTCGCGTCTGGTGCATGATTTTATCTACCAGGGCGTGCTGAGCGTGCTGCAACAGCAGCTTGAACCCACGCTGCCGCTGGAAAAAGAAGACTCCGCACCGCGCCCCATTCCGGAAAACCGTGTCGCGGCAGGCCGCAACCATTTTGCGGAGCCTGCCGTCGCGCGTGAACCAGACGCCCCGCGTTTCTCCTCTGCAGGAGCCGCGCCGCGTCCGACGGGCGTGAACTACCCGAACGCTCAGCCCGGCTATCAGAAGCAGCAGGGGGCGCTGTACCGTAAACTGCTGGAAACGCCCGCAGTCGAGCGCAAAGAGCACGTTTCGGTGGCGACACCTTCCCTTGAAGGCCATAGCCAGAGTTTTGGCCGGGTGCTGACGATTATCGCACCGGATATGGCCCTGCTTGAGCGCGACGGCAAACTGCTGCTTCTGGCGCTGCCGGTTGCCGAACGCTGGCTCAAGCAGGCGCAACTGACGCCGGGGGAACATGCGGCCTGTGCGCAGCCGTTATTGATCCCGGTTCGCCTGAAAATATCCGCTGAAGAAACAAGGGTATTGCAGCGTGCAGAGGCCCAGCTGGCGCAAATGGGCATTGAAATTGTGCTCGAACCACAACATGTGACAATTCGCGCAGTGCCTTTACCCTTACGCCAACAAAATTTACAAAACTTGATTCCTGAACTGATAGGCTACCTGGCGCAGCAAACATCGTTGGAGGCTGCCAACACCGCGCAGTGGATCGCCCGCCATCTGGCCAGCGAACATTCACCGTGGAGTATGGCGCAGGCGATTACCGTGCTGGCGGAGGTGGAACGCCTCTGCCCACAGCTGGTGAAAGCGCCGCCGGGTGGGTTATTACAACCTGTTGATTTAAAAACGGCGATGACCGCCCTGAAACATGACTGACGTAAGCAAGGCGAGCCTGCCAAAGGCAATTTTTTTAATGGGCCCAACGGCCTCTGGCAAAACAGCGTTAGCCATTGAGTTACGTAAAGTTTTGCCTGTAGAGTTGATTAGCGTTGATTCCGCCCTCATCTATCGAGGGATGGACATCGGCACGGCGAAGCCCGGCGCAGACGAACTGCGTGCGGCACCGCACCGTTTGCTGGATATTCTCGACCCGGCAGAGGCTTACTCCGCAGCGGATTTCCGCCGGGATGCCTTAGCTGAGATGGCCGAGATAACGGCGGCGGGGCGTATACCGCTGTTGGTTGGCGGAACCATGCTCTACTTCAAGGCGCTGCTCGAAGGTTTGTCACCCTTACCTTCTGCAGATGCTGAAATCAGAGCAAAGATTGAGCAGCAGGCGGCAGAGCAGGGGTGGGACGCATTGCATAAGCAACTGGCAGAGATTGACCCGGTTGCGGCGGCGCGAATCCATCCAAACGATCCGCAAAGGCTTTCCCGGGCACTGGAAGTTTTTTTCATTTCGGGTAAAACTTTAACGGAACTGACGCAAACGTCAGGAGACGCTCTGCCGTATCAGGTGCATCAGTTCGCCATCGCCCCGGCGAGCCGTGAACTGCTCCATCAACGAATTGAGCAGCGTTTTCATCAGATGTTGGCTTCAGATTTTGAAGCAGAAGTGCGGGCGCTATTTGCCCGTGGAGATTTGCATACGGATATGCCTTCCGTTCGTTGTGTGGGATACCGCCAGATGTGGTCGTATCTTGAAGGTGAGATTTCATACGATGAAATGGTTTATCGAGGTGTTTGCGCCACGAGACAGTTAGCGAAGCGCCAGATCACCTGGTTGCGCGGTTGGGAGGGGGTTCACTGGTTAGACAGTGAAAAACCGCAACAGGCGTTAAACGATGTGATTGAGGTTGTTGGTGATATCGCCCACTGAATGTGTACAATTGAGACGTATCGTGCGCAATTTTTCAGAATCGCAAGGTTCTAAGTACAAAACAAGCATATAAGGAAAAGATAGAATGGCTAAGGGGCAATCTTTACAAGATCCGTTCCTGAACGCATTGCGTCGGGAACGTGTTCCAGTTTCTATTTATTTGGTGAATGGTATTAAGCTGCAAGGTCAGATTGAGTCTTTCGATCAGTTCGTGATCCTGTTGAAAAACACGGTCAGCCAGATGGTCTACAAGCACGCTATCTCTACTGTTGTTCCGTCCCGTCCGGTCTCTCATCACAGCAATAACGCTGGCGGCGGCACAGGCAGTAACTACCATCATGGCAGCAACGCGCAGGGTTCTTCTGCTCCTGCGCAGGACAGCGACGAGACCGAATAAGGTTTTAGCTGTTATCCACACGGGGAGCCAGGGATCCTGCGTTCCCCGCTGATCTTTTTAGAGAGGTTTACGCTTGTTTGACCGTTATGATGCCGGTGAGCAGGCGGTGCTGGTACACATCTATTTTTCGCAAGACAAAGATATGGAAGACCTCCAGGAGTTTGAATCTCTGGTCTCTTCCGCCGGTGTCGAAGCAATGCAGGTGATTACCGGTAGCCGTAAAGCGCCGCACCCAAAGTATTTTGTTGGTGAAGGTAAAGCAGTAGAAATTGCGGATGCCGTAAAAGCAACCGGCGCGTCAGTCGTGTTGTTTGATCATGCGCTGTCTCCAGCCCAGGAGCGCAACCTGGAAGCTCTCTGCCAGTGCCGTGTTATCGATCGCACGGGATTGATTTTAGATATTTTTGCTCAGCGTGCCCGTACCCACGAGGGGAAACTGCAGGTTGAGCTGGCGCAGTTGCGCCATCTGGCGACGCGTCTGGTGCGTGGCTGGACCCACCTTGAAAGACAAAAAGGCGGGATTGGTTTGCGCGGTCCGGGTGAAACCCAGCTCGAAACCGACCGCCGTTTGCTGCGTGGCCGTATTACCCAGATCCTCTCACGTCTGGAACGTGTCGAGAAACAGCGTGAACAGGGGCGTCGGGCGCGAACCAAAGCCGACATCCCCACGGTGTCGCTGGTGGGCTATACCAACGCCGGTAAATCCACCCTGTTTAACCAGATAACCGAGGCCCAGGTGTATGCCGCAGACCAGCTGTTTGCGACCCTGGACCCGACGCTGCGCCGCATTGACGTTGCAGACGTGGGTGAAACAGTGCTGGCGGATACCGTAGGGTTTATCCGCCATCTGCCGCACGATCTGGTGGCGGCGTTTAAGGCGACGTTGCAGGAGACGCGTCAGGCGACTCTGCTGCTGCACGTGATTGATGCGGCTGACGTACGCGTGCAGGAGAACATCGACGCGGTGAACGTGGTGCTGGAAGAAATTGACGCCCACGAAATTCCCACCCTGTTGGTGATGAATAAGATCGATATGCTGGAGGATTTCGAACCGCGTATCGACCGTGATGAAGAGAACAAACCGATTCGGGTCTGGCTTTCTGCTCAGGCCGGAATCGGTGTGCCACTGCTTTTCCAGGCTTTGACAGAACGTCTTTCCGGTGAGGTAGCTCAGCACACGCTGCGACTGCCGCCACAGGAAGGCAGGCTGCGCAGTCGGTTTTATCAGCTTCAGGCGATAGAAAAAGAGTGGATGGAGGATGACGGCAGCGTGGGGATGCAGGTGCGTATGCCGATCGTTGACTGGCGTCGCCTCTGTAAACAAGAACCTGCGCTGGCGGACTATATCGTCTGATCAGAAAGGGGAAGCCTGAAAAATTCGCCCTTGCATAACAAATATGGAGCATATACATGGCGTGGAATCAGCCCGGTAATAACGGACAAGACCGCGACCCGTGGGGAAGCAGCAATAATCAAGGCGGCAACTCTGGGGGAAATGGCAACAAAGGTGGTCGCGAGCAGGGGCCGCCGGATCTGGATGATATCTTCCGCAAGCTGAGCAAAAAGCTTGGTGGCCTTGGCGGAGGAAAAGGTTCTGGCTCGGGTGGCAGTTCCAGCCAGGGACCGCGCCCGCAATTAGGTGGCCGCCTGGTGGGCATCGTTGCTGCCGGGCTGGTGATCGTCTGGGCTGCCAGCGGGTTCTACACCATTAAAGAAGCAGAACGCGGCGTGGTCACCCGTTTCGGTAAGTTCAGCCACCTGGTTGAGCCGGGCCTGAACTGGAAACCGACCTTCATTGACGACGTGACTGCGGTAAACGTGGAATCCGTCCGTGAACTGGCCGCTTCTGGCGTGATGCTGACCTCGGACGAAAACGTGGTGCGCGTTGAGATGAACGTGCAGTACCGCGTGACGGATCCTGAGCGTTATCTGTTTAGCGTGACCAGCGCCGATGACAGCCTGCGTCAGGCGACCGACAGCGCCCTGCGTGGTGTGATCGGCAAATACACCATGGACCGCATCCTGACCGAAGGTCGTACCGTTATTCGTAGCGATACCCAGCGCGAGCTGGAAGAGACGATTCGTCCGTACAACATGGGTATCACCCTGCTGGACGTCAACTTCCAGGCTGCACGTCCGCCGGAAGAGGTGAAGGCCGCGTTTGACGATGCGATTGCTGCCCGTGAAAACGAACAGCAGTACATCCGCGAAGCAGAAGCGTACACCAACGAAGTTCAGCCGCGTGCTAACGGTCAGGCGCAGCGTATTCTGGAAGAGGCGCGAGCGTATAAGACCCAGACCATCCTGGAAGCTCAGGGTGAAGTGGCTCGCTTCGCGCGCATCCTGCCGGAATACAAAGCCGCCCCGGAAATTACCCGCGAGCGTCTGTATATCGAGACTATGGAAAAAGTGCTGAGCCACACCCGCAAAGTGCTGGTTAACGACAGCAAAGGCGGAAACCTGATGGTTCTGCCGCTGGATCAGATGCTGAAAGGCGGTTCTGCACCGGCAGCGAAAGACACCAGCGGAGCGAACAACCTGCTGCGTCTGCCGCCAGCCTCATCAGGCAGCTCCAGCGCGAACACAACGCCTTCTTCGAACGATGGTGACATTATGGACCAACGCCGTGCTAACGCGCAGCGTAACGACTACCAGCGTCAGGGGGAATAAGGATGCGTAAGTCAGTTATTGCGATCATCGTCATCGTACTGGTCGTGCTGTATACCTCGATCTTTGTGGTGAAAGAGGGCGAGCGTGGGATCAAATTCCAGTTCAGCAGCGTCGTGCGTGATGGCGACAAACGTCCGGTGATTTACGAGCCGGGCCTGCACTTCAAGGTGCCGTTCATTCAGTCTGTGAAAACGCTCGATGCGCGTATCCAGACCATGGATAACCAGGCTGACCGTTTCGTGACTAAAGAGAAGAAAGACCTGATCGTTGATTCTTACATCAAATGGCGTATCAGCGATTTTAGCCGCTACTTCCTGGCAACGGGCGGCGGTGACGTTTCTCAGGCAGAAGTGCTGCTGAAACGTAAGTTCTCTGACCGTCTGCGTTCTGAAATTGGTCGTCTTGATGTGAAAGACATCGTGACCGACTCCCGCGGTCGTCTGACCCTGGAAGTGCGCGATGCGCTGAACTCCGGTACAGCGGGCACCGAAGACGAAGTGGCAACGCCAGCAGCGGATGACGCGATTGCTAAAGCGGCCGAACGCGTTCAGGCTGAAACCAACGGTAAAGTGCCGGTGATCAACCCGAACAGTATGGCGGCGCTGGGTATCGAAGTGGTTGACGTGCGTATCAAGCAGATCAACCTGCCAGCGGAAGTGTCCGAGGCGATCTACAACCGTATGCGCGCCGAGCGTGAAGCGGTAGCCCGTCGTCACCGTTCACAGGGTCAGGAAGAGGCTGAAAAACTGCGTGCAGCAGCGGACTATGAAGTGACCAAGACGCTGGCGGAATCAGAGCGTCAGGGCCGTATCCTGCGCGGTGAAGGCGATGCGGAAGCGGCGAAGCTGTTTGCCGATGCATTCAGCCAGGATCCAGACTTCTACGCCTTTATCCGTAGCCTGCGCGCTTACGAGAATAGCTTTAAGAGCAACCAGGATGTGATGGTGCTCAGCCCGGACAGCGATTTCTTCCGTTATATGAAGACGCCGACCAACGCAACGCGATAAACTCAGGCTCGTTTGAGTATTCAAACCACCGCTCCCAACGGAGCGGTGGTTTTCTTTTATAAGGATGAAAAATGAATTCAACGATCTGGCTCGCGCTGGCTCTGGTTCTGGTGCTGGAAGGTCTCGGCCCGATGCTCTATCCGCGCGCATGGCGTCGTATGATCGCGACCATGAGCCAGCTACCGGATATTATTTTGCGTCGTTTCGGCGGTGGTCTTGTGGTTGCTGGTATCGTTATCTACTACATGTTGAGGAAAACGATTGGCTGATCAAAAACTAGCCGCAATTGGCGTATTTTAAGGTCAAAAAGTGCTGTATATCTGAAAAAGCGATGGTAGAATCCATTTTTAAGCAAACGGTGATTTTGAAAAAAATGGGTAACAACGTCGTCGTACTGGGCACCCAATGGGGTGACGAAGGTAAAGGGAAGATTGTCGATCTTCTGACTGAACGGGCTAAATATGTTGTACGCTACCAGGGCGGTCACAACGCAGGCCATACTCTCGTAATCAACGGTGAAAAAACCGTCCTCCATCTTATTCCATCAGGCATTCTTCGCGAAAACGTCACCAGCATCATCGGTAACGGCGTTGTGCTGTCTCCTGCTGCGCTGATGAAAGAGATGAAAGGTCTGGAAGACCGTGGTATCCCTGTTCGTGAGCGTCTGCTGCTCTCCGAAGCCTGCCCGCTGATCCTGGACTATCACGTGGCGCTGGACGTGGCGCGTGAAAAAGCGCGTGGCGCGAAAGCGATCGGCACCACCGGTCGTGGTATCGGCCCGGCTTACGAAGATAAAGTTGCACGTCGCGGTCTGCGCGTCGGTGACCTCTTCGACAAAGCGACCTTCGCTGAAAAGCTGAAAGAAGTGATGGAATATCACAACTTCCAGCTGGTGAACTTCTACAAAGCTGACGCTGTTGACTACCAGAAAGTGCTGGATGACGTCATGGCGATTGCAGACATTCTGACCGGTATGGTTGTTGATGTGTCCGATCTGCTGGACCAGGCGCGCAAGCGTGGCGATTTCGTCATGTTCGAAGGTGCGCAGGGTACGCTGCTGGACATCGACCACGGTACCTATCCGTACGTTACTTCTTCTAACACCACCGCGGGTGGCGTGGCGACCGGCTCCGGCCTGGGTCCACGTTATGTGGATTACGTTCTGGGCATCATCAAAGCGTACTCTACTCGCGTAGGTGCGGGTCCATTCCCGACCGAACTGTTTGATGAAACCGGCGAGTTCCTGTGCAAGCAGGGTAACGAGTTTGGCGCGACCACCGGTCGTCGTCGTCGTACCGGCTGGCTGGATGCGGTTGCCGTGCGTCGCGCAGTGCAGATCAACTCCCTGTCTGGCTTCTGCCTGACCAAGCTGGACGTGCTGGACGGCCTGAAAGAAGTGAAAATCTGCGTAGGCTACCGTATGCCAGATGGCCGCGAAGTGACCACCACGCCGCTGGCTGCTGACGACTGGGAAGGCATTGAGCCAATCTACGAAACTATGCCGGGCTGGTCTGAGACCACTTTCGGTGTGAAAGAGCGTAGCGGCCTGCCGCAGGCGGCGCTGGATTACATCAAGCGCATTGAAGAACTGACCGAAGTGCCGATCGATATTATTTCTACCGGCCCGGATCGTACTGAAACGATGATCCTGCGCGACCCGTTCGACGCATAATCTTCGTGACTGCTGGCCTGCGGGGAGACCCGTAGGCCGGATAAGCGTAGCGCCAACCGGCGACCGCTCCTGGATCTCCGCTTTTTCGCCCCGTCTGTCAAATAAATTAGCCGCTAACTATCTGGCTGGTTTATCATCATTAATGAATATCTCTGCGGTTTAACCGCGTTTTCCCTTTTTCCTGAGGTTGATGTGCAGTTAACAAGTTTCACCGATTACGGCTTACGCGCGCTGATTTACATGGCGTCGTTACCCGAAGGGAAGATGACCAGTATCTCTGAAGTGACAGAGGTATACGGTGTATCCCGTAATCATATGGTCAAAATAATCAATCAACTTAGCCGTGCCGGATACGTTGCTGCCGTCCGCGGGAAGAATGGAGGGATCCGTCTTGGTAAACCGGCACAGAGTATTCGTATCGGGGATGTGGTACGCGAGCTGGAGCCCTTGTCTCTGGTGAACTGCAGCAGCGCGTTCTGCCACATTACGCCCGCTTGCCGCCTGAAACAGGCGCTTTCTAAGGCCGTGCAAAGTTTTCTCAAGGAACTGGATAACTACACGCTGGCCGATTTGGTTGAAGAGAATCAACCGCTTTATAAATTATTGCTGGTGGAATGAAGAAAATTTCCACCGGAGCTGACAACGGAGGAACCGACATGTCACAAGATCCTTTCCAGGAACGCGAAGCCGAAAAATACGCGAATCCTATCCCCAGCCGCGAGTTCATCATTGAACACTTAACAAAACGCGAAAAACCCGCCAATCGTGAAGAACTTGCCGTTGAATTAAATATTGAAGGTGAAGAGCAAATTGAAGCCCTTCGCCGCCGCCTGCGCGCGATGGAGCGTGACGGGCAACTGGTCTTTACCCGCCGCCAGTGCTACGCGCTGCCGGAACGCCTCGATCTGCTGAAAGGGACCGTCATTGGTCACCGCGATGGCTTTGGCTTCCTGCGCGTGGAAGGCCGTAAGGACGACCTTTACCTCTCATCCGAACAGATGAAAATGTGCATCCACGGCGACCAGATCCTGGCGCAGCCGCTGGGTGCAGACCGTAAAGGCCGCCGCGAAGCACGCGTGGTTCGCGTGCTGGTGCCAAAAACCAGCCAGATTGTGGGCCGCTACTTTACCGATGCGGGCGTAGGCTTCGTGGTGCCTGACGACAGCCGTCTGAGCTTCGATATTCTGATCCCACCTGAAGAGGTGATGGGCGCGCGCATGGGCTTTGTGGTGGTGGTGGAACTCACCCAGCGTCCGACCCGTCGCACCAAAGCGGTCGGTAAAATCGTCGAAGTGCTGGGCGATAACATGGGCACCGGCATGGCCGTCGATATGGCGCTGCGTACCCATGAAATTCCGTACGTCTGGCCGAAAGCGGTCGAAGAGCAGATCGAAAACCTGCGCGAAGAAGTACCGGAAGAGTCCAAAGCGGGCCGTGTGGATCTCCGCTCCCTGCCGCTGGTCACGATCGACGGTGAAGACGCTCGCGACTTCGATGACGCGGTCTACTGCGAGAAAAAACGCGGCGGCGGTTGGCGTCTGTGGGTGGCTATCGCTGACGTAAGCTACTACGTTCGTCCGCATACGCCGCTGGATAACGAAGCGCGCAGCCGCGGTACCTCGGTCTACTTCCCGTCTCAGGTTGTACCGATGCTGCCGGAAGTGCTCTCCAACGGCCTGTGCTCCCTGAACCCGCAGGTTGACCGTCTCTGTATGGTATGTGAGATGACTATCTCCACCAAAGGGCGCTTAACGGGCTACAAATTCTACGAAGCGGTAATGAGCTCGCACGCGCGTCTGACCTATACCAAGGTCTGGCATATGCTGCAGGGCGACCAGGACCTTCGCGAGCAGTACGCGCCGCTGGTTAAACACATTGAAGAGCTGCATAACCTCTACAAAACGCTGGAGCAGGCGCGCGAAGAGCGCGGCGGGATCTCCTTTGAGAGCGAAGAAGCGAAGTTTATCTTCAACGCCGAGCGCCGCATTGAGCGTATCGAACAGACCCAGCGTAACGATGCGCACAAGCTGATCGAGGAGTGTATGATTCTGGCGAATATCTCGGCGGCACGCTTCGTTGAGAAAGCCAAAGAACCTGCGCTGTTCCGTATTCACGATAAGCCGACCACGGAAGCCATTACGTCGTTCCGCTCCGTGCTGGCTGAGCTCGGCCTGGAGCTGCCTGGCGGTAATAAGCCTGAGCCACGCGATTACGCCGAACTGCTGGAATCCATTAGCGACCGTCCTGACGCAGAAATGCTGCAGACGATGCTGCTGCGCTCCATGAAGCAGGCGATTTACGATCCGGAAAACCGAGGGCACTTCGGCCTGGCGCTGCAGTCTTACGCGCACTTTACCTCGCCGATCCGTCGCTATCCGGATCTGTCACTGCACCGCGCGATCAAGTATCTGCTGGCACACGAGCAGGGCCATAAAGGCAACACGACTGAAACCGGTGGGTATCACTACTCCATGGACGAAGTGCTGCAACTGGGTCAGCACTGTTCCATGACCGAGCGCCGTGCGGATGAAGCGACGCGCGACGTGGCGGACTGGCTGAAGTGTGACTTTATGCTGGATCAGGTGGGCAACGTCTTTAAGGGCGTGATTGCCAGCGTGACCGGCTTTGGTTTCTTCGTTCGTCTGGATGAGCTGTTTATCGACGGTCTGGTGCACGTCTCCAGCCTGGATAACGACTACTACCGCTTCGACCAGGTCGGCCAGCGTCTGATTGGCGAATCAGGCGGCCAGACCTACCGTCTGGGCGATCGCGTGGAAGTGAAGGTCGAAGCCGTGAATATGGACGACCGTAAAATCGACTTCAGCCTGATCTCCAGCGAGCGCGCGCCGCGTAACGTCGGTAAAACCGAGCGTGAAAGGGCGAAAAAAGGCGGAAACGGCAAAGCGAGCGGTAAACGTCGCCAGGCGGGCAAAAAGGTAAACTTCGAGCCGGACAGCGCGTTCCGCGGCGAGAAGAAACAGAAGCCAAAGGCGGCGAAGAAAGAGGCTCGCTCAGCGAAAAAGCCTTCCGCGAAAACGCAGAAAATCGCTGCCGCGACAAAAGCGAAGCGCGCAGCCAAGAAAAAGCAGGCGGAGTAATTCTCCCCTCACCCTGACCCTCTCCCCAACCGGGAGAGGGGAAATATTTATTACGAGAACCATCAATGAGTGAAATGATTTACGGCATCCACGCGGTGCAGGCCCTTCTTGAGCGCGCACCGGAGCGTTTTCAGGAAGTGTTTATTCTGAAAGGTCGTGAAGATAAACGTCTGATGCCGCTGATCCACGCGCTGGAAGCGCAGGGCGTGGTGATCCAGCTGGCGAACCGCCAGTTCCTGGATGAGAAAAGCGAAGGCGCGGTGCACCAGGGCATTATTGCCCGCGTGAAGCCAGGTCGTCAGTATCAGGAAAACGATCTGCCGGATCTGATCGCTGAGCTGGAAAACCCGTTTTTCCTGATTCTGGATGGCGTCACCGACCCACATAACCTCGGCGCGTGCCTGCGCAGCGCGGATGCGGCGGGCGTGCACGCGGTGATCGTACCGAAAGATCGCTCTGCCCAACTGAACGCGACGGCGAAGAAAGTAGCCTGCGGCGCGGCGGAAAACGTTCCGCTGATCCGCGTGACCAACCTTGCGCGCACCATGCGTCTGCTGCAGGAAGAGAATATCTGGATCGTCGGTACCGCGGGCGAAGCGGATCATACTCTGTATCAGAGCAAAATGACCGGCCGTCTGGCGCTGGTGATGGGGGCGGAAGGTGAAGGCATGCGTCGTCTGACGCGCGAGCACTGCGACGAGCTGATCAGCATCCCGATGGCGGGCAGCGTGTCGTCTCTGAACGTTTCCGTTGCAACGGGTATCTGCCTGTTTGAAGCGGTGCGCCAGCGTAGCTGATTATTAATCTGTAAAAAAGCCACCCAATTCGGGTGGCTTTTTTTATGCCCTGGCTGGTAATATAACGACCGAAGTGATTTCGGCTTTTATAAATATCTTTAAAACTAACACATGGATGAAATTATGAGATGGTCTCTCTCATCGCTTGCCGATGAATTGTCACGCCGGCGCGATATTTATATTGATTTAAAAAATAACAATGATGTACTTATTATAAAAATGAATGAATATGGCGATTTGCCATTAAGTATTTTTATTACATCCCAGCAAATTATCATTGAAACCTATATATGTCCTGTTAATGACATTAAGCGCCAGGCTGACTTCAACCTCTTCTTATTACGTAATCAAAAAATGCTTCCCTTATCTTCTGTTGGAATTTCGCAAATTCAGCATGATGAATATTATGTCGCTTTTGGTGCCTTATCCGTAAGTTCTTCTCTTGAGGATATCATTCTGGAAATTACAACCCTTGCGGAGAATGCGCTGGATTTGGCTGAGCTTACACAAGAATTTATAAATTAACAGGTAAGGGAAAGGTATGGGCATCTTGAAGAATCTTTTTACACTGGGTAAATCACTACTCAATCAGGCCGATGAAGCGATAGAAGAAGCGCAGGGCGTTCGGATGCTGGAGCAGCACATCCGGGATGCAAAAGCTGAGCTTGATAAAGCAGGCAAATCCCGGGTTGATCTGCTTGCCCGGGTGAAGCTCAGTAATGACAAGCTTTCCGAGTTGCGGGAGCGGAAGCAATATCTTGAGTCACGAGCGATAGAAGGAATGAGCAAGAATATTGATGCTGCGCTGCTAAACGAGGTTGCAGAAGAAATCGCCCGACTTGAGAATACCATTACTCGTGAAGCACAGGTTTTGGACTCTCTTGAAACCTCAAGAAATAATATTGAAAAAGCCGTAGCTATTACTTCACAACGTATTAATCAGTTTGAACAGCAGCTGGAGGTTGTTAAAGCCACGGAAGCCATGCAGCGGGCGCAACAGGCCGTGACGACGTCAACGGTCGGAGCAACATCGAACGTAACGACGGCCGCAGAGTCTTTAAAAAGACTTCAGACGCGTCAGGCTGAACGTCAGGCCAAACTGGATGCGGTAGCGCAACTGGAAAAAGTGGCGGATGGACGTGAGCTTGAAGAGAAACTCGCGCAGGCAGGCGTGGGTACCACAGGAACAAGCTCCGCACAGGCGGTTCTTGAACGGTTAAAACTTACGCAGGCTCTGTAATGTTTCTCTCCTGGGTCGTGAATGTTTGCAGGCAACATTTATTCCGGCTTACCTGGACAGCGCTGCTGTGCTTGTTTGCCGGGCATTATTTGCTTTGCTTTATTGTCTTTCATTGGTTGGGAGAGACGACCCTCGTTGGCCGGATAAGTGATTTTGTTTATTACAGCTCAGTGGTTGGGGCGACGATTGGCTTTGGGGATTTGAGTCCTCAGAGCGAAGCAGGGGAGTTGTTCACAGCTTTTTGGCAAATCCCTATCGGCGTTGGGCTTTTCGGCGCATTGATGGGCAAAATCATCGCGTTAGTACAGGGATTATTAGCTAAAGGAATAGCAGGAATGGGCAATTTTAGTTCACTACATAACCATGTTTTGGTGATTGGCTGGCGCGGTCATCAGACAGAGAAAATGATCTCATTGCTGCTTTATGATGAGCAGCGGGTATTTAGTCGCGTAGTGTTGTGTGAGCAGCAGGATATAGCGCATCCTTTATCCGATAATTTATATGTCGATTTTCTCAAAGTAAGTAATTACAGCGATCCGAAAGAGCAAAAACGGATGGGGTTAGTAAATTGTTCATGTGTAGTCATTTTTTCCAGCACCGATGAACAAACCTTTACGGCCACACTCTCACTGGTAAACGATGCGCCAGCGCATTGCCATATCGTTGCTTATCTTGAGGATGAACGCTACGCAGGCTTACTGGAGACCCATTGCCCGACAATAGAGATTGTTCGCAATCTTTCAGCCGAACAGCTTTCCCGTTCGATCCAGGATCCTGGCTCTTCTCAATCCGTAGCGTCAATCATGAACCCGATGCTGGGTGATACGGGTTACACGCTGATGGTACCCACATCGGTTTCCTGTATACCTTATGGTGCGTTAATGCATTACATGAAACTGCAACATGATGCGACGGTGCTGGGGATTAGCCACTGTAAAAATGGTCGTGGTATGGAGCTTAACCCTGAGATCTCCACAGAGGTTAGAGGAGGGATGTGGTTGCATTTAATCGGCAATAGTCGCATTTCGTCGAATGAGGTGTGCTGGCAGAACATAGGGAAAAGTCATGCGGAACTTATTTTTTAATTTATTTAATAAAACACCTCAGCCAGTAATGCGTGGCCCATTGGGATTACATCAACGTGCGGCGTTTACACTTGATACGCTGACATTTCGACTGTCCGCCCGTTTTTTGACTCAACTACCAGAAGAGGAATATACCATTGCAGCTAGCAGCGTGATTGAAGCTGGCGCGGGTTGTCGTATTTATCGTTATTACACGTCTGGTGATGAGTTTTTGCAGATAAATACTACTGGTGGTATGGAAAGGGAAAGTATTGATGATATTAAGCTTTTTATTTATCAGGATAGCTTTGGTATTACTTCGGAGAAACAATGGCAAAAAGAGATTGGTGCAGCTTTAATTGGCAGACCCAGTCTGCAATGGAATGAACGAGACTGGACAAGAATATTTAACGAGAATGAGGAGGGGAACGTTGAGCCGGTTTACCTGCTGGAACACGTTGAAAATAACCAGAACGAAAAATGGGATGTGCATAATTTCATGATGGCATATCAGAGGGAGGCGACTGCCGATCTGTATGAGTACCTTTTGCTAACTGGCGAAGAGATATTTTGTGATAATAGCGAGCCAGAGTGGATCTTTTCGTATGCCGTAGGTGTGGATATTCCACTCACTTCGCTAAACATTGTTGGATAACTTTCTGGGGATGTAAACCATGCTGGGTTCATTATTTGCTTTTCTTTCTTACTTCTTAACCGGTCTGGCGATGACCGTCATATTCTTATTCATCTACTCAAGAATAACGTCACATGATGAATGGAAACTGATTAAAGAAAATAACCTGGCGGCGGCGGCAGCATTCAGTGGCACGCTATTGGGGTATGTGATTCCTCTGTCCAGCGCTGCCGTAAACTCGGTTAGCATGCCGGATTACCTGATATGGGGATGCGTTGCGCTAGTCGTACAATTACTGGTGTATGGCTGCGTACGCATTTATATGCCGAACATTAGTGAAAAAATCGTTAACCGCCACTACGCCGCAGGTTTATTTATGGGGATGGCAGCACTGGCTGGCGGGATCTTAAATGCTGCCTGCATGACATGGTAATAAATGAACATGGCTAAAAAGAAAAAAACACGGAAGTCTAGTCCGATTCGATCTGCATCAGGAAGCCAAGATGCAGCGTTCCGCTCTTCACCCTCAAAGCGCAAAAGCGGGAAGTATTTGACGCTGGCAATTATGGGCGGTGCAGCATTTATCGCCCTGAAGGGGTGCGATAGTTCGGCTGATGATAATGACGGTGATGGCGTGTTTTACGCATCGCCGCAGGCGTGCGTTGACGATGGCAATAGCGCTCAGGTTTGCAGCGATGCATGGAACAATGCGAAAGCTAAATTTGAAGCAGATATGCCGAAAAATATGTCAAGGGAAGACTGCATACGTCAATTCGAGAACTGCTATTACGACAATATCGAAAATAGCTGGATACCGGTTCTGTCAGGATTTTTACTTAATAAAAAAGTCAGAGAAGACGCTGATGAAGGGTACAGGTATACAAGTGGAGGTTCATTTTACTCTTCCCGTCCCGTGTGGCGAAATTCTTCATCCTATGTCTGGCACTCCGGTAAGCAGGCCGGCAGTCAAATGGGCTATACAACAAAGCGCGTATCAACAATCTCTCGGGGTGGATATGGGCGCTCATCCAGTGCCCGTGGAAGCTGGGGAGGGTAATTATGTTACGTCATGACGTTCCTATTCGTTCGGGGCTGGACAAAATTGCCCGCGACCATGGTTTTCATTTTCATATTATCGACGATGAAATTTACTGGGATGAGAGCCGTGCCTACCGCTTTACGTTACAGCAGATTGAAGAAAGAATTGAAAAACCCACGGCTGAACTGCATCAAATGTGTCTGGATGTGGTGGATCGTGCGGTAAAAAGTGAAGAATTGATGACGCAACTTGCCATTCCGCCGCTTTACTGGGATGCCATTGCGGAAAGCTGGCAGAGCCAGGATCCTTCACTGTATGGCCGTATGGACTTCGTATGGACTAATGAAGGTAGTGTCAAACTGCTGGAATACAATGCCGACACACCGACGTCCCTATATGAATCAGCCTATTTTCAGTGGCAATGGATGGAGGACGCACGTCGCGCTGGGATCATTCCTCGAGACGCCGATCAGTTTAATTCCATTCAGGATAAGCTTGTCGCTCGATTTGCAGAACTAGCCACCGACATTCCACTCTACTTCTGCTGCTGCAAAGAGAGTGAGGAGGATCGCGGCACGCTTCTCTATCTGGAAGATTGCGCCGTCCAGGCCGGACTGAACACCCGCTTTATCTATATGGACGATATTGGCCTGGGCACTGGCGGTTTTTTAACGGACATTGACGATAATGTTATCCGGCGTGCGTTTAAGCTCTACCCTCTGGAATGGATGATGCGTGATGAAAATGGTCCGCTGCTGTGTGCCAGAAGAGAGCAATGGCTGGAACCACTCTGGAAAAGCGTCATCAGCAATAAGGGTATTTTACCCCTTTTGTGGCGCTTTTTTGAAGGGCATCCCAACCTTCTTCCTGCGTGGTTTGAAGATGAATTAACGTCGATTCCAAATGGCGTTCCGTTAGTCCGTAAGCCCCTTTTTTCACGAGAAGGAGGAAATGTGACTATTTTTGACGCGCAGCGCAATATTGTTGAGAGTGAAGCTGGTGATTATGCAAACGAACCTATGATTTATCAGGGCTTCCAGGCATTACCGCGTTTTGGCAACAGCTATACATTGATAGGAAGTTGGGTGGTCGATGATGAACCTGCCGGAATCGGTATTCGTGAAGACGGATCGTTGATAACGAAAGACACCTCGCGTTTTATTCCCCACTACATAGCGGGTTAATTTTAGCTGGGGTGAAAACCCCAGCTCTGAAGTTCACTCCTCTAACGACCGTAAATGGTCATCCTTCCTGAGCGTCATCAGCGCGAAAATACTCACCACCGCCGTTGCCATCACGTAATAGGCCGGAATGTCCAGGTTGCCCGTCTGCTTAATCAGCCCGGTGATGATTAACCCCGCACAGCCCGAAAAAATCGCGTTCGATAACGAATAGGCCAGCCCCAGCCCGGTATAGCGCACGCGCGTCGGGAACATCTCAGACAGCATCGCCGGGCCCGGCCCCGCCAGCATCCCCACCAGACCGCCCGCAATCAATACCACTATCGCTTTCACCGCCAGCGTACTGGATTCCGCCTGCAAAATTTTCAGCAGCGGCAGGGCAAGGATCAGCAGGAGCACGGTGGCGATAATCATCACCTTTCGCCGCCCGATCCTGTCGCTCAGCATTCCCGACGGAATGATGGTGAGCGCAAACCCAATGTTAGAAATCACCGCTATCAGCAGCGCCTGATTAAACCCAGTGTGCAGCGCAGACTGCAGATAGGTCGGCATGATCACGAGGTAGGTATACCCCGCCGCGGACCAGACCATCACGCGGCCAATGCCCATCAGGATGGTTTTGAGCGTGGCGGAAGTACTGGCCTGAGCAATGACCGCTTTTTCCTTCTGCTGCACAAAGCTCGGCGTCTCTTCCATGCTCACCCGCAGCCATAGCGCGACCGCGCCCATCGGCAGGGCAAGGAAGAAAGGAATGCGCCAGCCCCAGTCGTGCAGGGCTTCAGGCGTGAGGAGGGCAGAGAGCAGCGCGACAATACCTGCGCCCGCTAACAGCCCGAGCGCCACGGTAAAGGACTGCCACGCGCCGTACAGACCGCGCTTGCCGCGCGGGGCGAACTCCGTCATCAGTGAGACCGCACCGCCGTACTCGCCGCCCGCGAACAGGCCCTGCAGGATGCGCAGCAGCGTAACGATCAGCGGCGCAGCAATGCCAATGCTGGCGTAGACGGGCACGATGCCGATGGCCGT
This sequence comes from Enterobacter cloacae complex sp. P14RS, assembly GCF_014895895.1. Lineage (NCBI taxonomy): Bacteria > Pseudomonadati > Pseudomonadota > Gammaproteobacteria > Enterobacterales > Enterobacteriaceae > Enterobacter > Enterobacter cloacae complex sp. P14RS. The sequence continues at coordinate 89,862 of NZ_JADBQM010000019.1, read as the reverse complement.
GGTGGCGAGCGTCATTAGCACCAGCACAATAATCAGCGTCGGTTTTCGGCCTATCCTGTCACCAATGCGGCCAAATACCACCGCACCCAGCGGACGGAAGAAGAAGGCAATGGCAAACGAGGCCCAGGTGAGGATCAGACTGGTCAGTCCCGCCTCTCCCTCAAGCTGGAAGAAGTGCTTCGCAATCACGGTCGCCAGAAAACCGTAGACCGCAAACTCATACCATTCGATAAAGTTACCAATGGAGCCTGCAATTAATGCTCGCTTGTGCGCATCCTGTTGCATAACGATCCTCACAAAGACGGGTTAAGAATAAATTATTCAACATAAGCGAAGTAATGAAATAGTTTATTCTTATGTTCTGTGAGCTATTTCACGAATGATATCAGCGGGATCGCCATCGTGTGACCTCACTCCCATGCAGCGTTCATACGGTCTGTCCATACTTACCTTCATTGCCACTGAAGGAGGGAGACAGCATGCACTGGCAGACCCATACCGTTTTTAATCAACCAGCCCCACTCTCTAACAGCAACCTTTTCCTCTCTGACTGCGCCCTGCGCGACGCGGTTGCGCGCGAGGGTGCCGAGTGGGATATGGATCTTCTTGCCAGCATTGGACAACAGTTAGGCACGGCGGAGTCGCTGGAGCTGGGCAGGCTGGCGAACGTGAATCCGCCGGAGCTATTACGCTACGACCCCACGGGAGAGCGGCTGGATGACGTCCGCTTTCATCCGGCATGGCACCTGCTGATGCAGGGGCTCTGCGCTAACCGGGTACATAATCTGGCATGGGAGGAAGAGGCACGAAAAGGGTCTTTCGTCGCCAGGGCCGCGCGCTTCGTGCTCCATGCTCAGGTAGAAGCGGGGACGTTATGCCCGGTGACCATGACCTTCGCCGCCACGCCGCTGTTGCAGCAGTCGCTGCCCAAACCGTTTCATGAATGGTTAACGCCGCTGATGAGCGACCGTTACGATCCCCATCTCGCGCCGGGTGGGCAAAAGCGCGGCCTGCTGATCGGCATGGGAATGACGGAAAAGCAGGGCGGCTCGGACGTGCTCAGCAACACCACCAGAGCGGAAAAATGCAGCGACGGCAGCTACCGACTGGTGGGCCACAAGTGGTTTTTCTCCGTGCCGCAGAGCGATGCGCATCTGGTGCTGGCGCAGGCGAAAGGCGGTTTGTCCTGCTTCTTTGTCCCGCGTTTCTTACCCGACGGACAGCGCAACGCCGTCCGGCTGGAACGTCTGAAAGATAAGCTCGGCAACCGCTCGAACGCCAGCAGCGAGGCGGAGTTCCTCGATGCCTCCGGCTGGCTGCTGGGTGAAGAGGGAGAAGGCGTGCGGCAAATCCTGAAGATGGGCGGGCTGACGCGCTTCGACTGTGCGCTGGGCAGCCACGGGCTAATGCGCCGGGCGCTTTCCGTGGCGCTGTACCACGCCCATCAGCGTCAGACCTTCGGCAAAAATCTTATCGATCAGCCGCTAATGCGTGAAGTGCTGAGCCGTATGGCGCTGGTGCTGGAGGGGCATACGGCGCTGTTGTTCCGTCTGGCCCGGGCGTGGGATAACCGCACCGACCCGCAGGAGGCCGCCTGGGCGCGGCTTTTTACCCCAGCCGCAAAATTCAGCGTGTGCAAAGCGGGCATTCCGTTCGTGGCGGAGGCGATGGAGGCACTCGGCGGCGTCGGGTACTGCGAGGAGAATGAACTTCCACGCCTGTATCGCGAGATGCCGGTGAACAGCATCTGGGAAGGATCGGGCAATATCATGTGCCTGGACGTGCTGCGCGTGCTGGCGAAGCAGCCAGGTATCCACGACCTGCTTGCCGACGAGTTTGCCCAGGTCAAAGGGCAGGACAGACACTTTGACCGCAGCTGGCGGCAGCTTCAGCAAAAGCTGCGTAAACCGCAGGAGGCGCAGGGGAGGGAGATCGCTCAGCAGCTCTTTTTGCTGGGGGCCGGCAGCCAGATGCTGCGGCACGCATCGCCGCCCGTGGCGCAGGCGTGGTGCCGCATGATGCTGGATACCCGTGGCGGTACGCTCATGAATGAGCAGGTGCAAAGCGATCTGCTGCTGCGCGCCACGGGCAGGGTTGGCTAGCGTTTAAGCTGGAACAGGCTGACCAGTTGGGTAAGGTGTGACCCTTTCTCGCGCAGCGTGCGTGCGGTTTGCTCGCTGCGTGAGATGCGATCGGCATTGATATGCGACGCTTCGCCAATGTGGGTCATGGCAAGATTGACCTGGCCGATCCCCGCGGACTGCTCGCGTGACGCGTGGTTAATCTCCGTGACCAGCTGGCTTATGTTGTCGATATGAACGATGATGGAATCCATCGCCAGACGCGTCTGTTCAGACAGCGCGTGGCCTTCGCCCACTTTTCGCAGGGTATCGCCAATCAGATGTTCAATCTCCTTCACCGCGTTGGCGCTTCGACCTGCCAGGGCGCGAACTTCCTGCGCGACCACGGCAAAACCTTTTCCATGCTCGCCTGCGCGTGCCGCTTCTACCGCCGCATTCAGCGCCAGAATATTAGTCTGGAACGCGATGGACTCGATCACGCGGGTGATGTCCTCGATACGTTTTGACGCTTCGCGAATGTCGTCCATGGTGGCAACCGCATGGGTCACCGTTTCACCACCCTGATGAACCGCGCGCGAGGTTTCACCTACCAGCTGCTGCGTTTGCTCCATGTTGGCGGCATTTTGCTGCACGGTCGCGGCCAGTTGCTCCATGCTGGCGGAGGTCTCTTCAACGCTGCTGGCCTGCTTGTTGATCTGCTCGGAGATGTCTCCGGTATCGGAGGCCAGCGCATTGGTGCCCAGATGGATCTCGCCCGCGGCCTCGCGGACCTGCAGGACAATTTTTTGTAGCCCATCGCCGATACCGTTAATGGCTTCAACCAGCTGGCCAACCTCATCCTGGCGGGTCACGGGCAGGCTGGAGCGTAAATCGCCCGCGGCATACTGGCGGGCAAGGTCAATCACGTTACGCAGCGGACGGGTCAGCATCCGGCGAATAAGCACCACAAACAGGCCCGCGAAGAGGACAGACAACGCTACGCCGGCCAGCAGGAAACGGTCGCGCATAGCGTTAACGCTTGAGAGCAGGACTGATTTATCCACTTCACCGACGATGGTCCAGTTCCAGCCGGGCAGCGGCGTATAGGCCATTTTCAGCGTGCGACCGTCGTCGCTTACGCGTTCCAGCGAGCCTGAGGAATCGCTCAACAGCTGCTGTTGGGTGGCGCTATCCCACTTCGGCTGTTTTCCCTCTTCGCTGGCGTGGAACAGATACTGACCGCGCGTTTTGCCGTTGCTGCGGTCCAGCACGAAGAAGTGCCCGCTCTCGCCCAGGCGGCGGTTGAGGATTTTCTCGCGCATGACATTCCAGGAGTGAGTGATATCCACCCCAACGAAGATGATCCCGATAACCTGACCTTCACTGTTCTTCACGGGCTGGTACTGGGTTATGTAGCGCTTGCCAAACAGGAGCGCCAGGCCGCGGTACACCTCGCCTTTCGTGACGGAGGCAAACGCCGGGCTGCTCGTGTCCAGAACCGTCCCCATAGCGCGATCGCCATTCTCTTTGCGCAGGGAGGTGGCAACGCGAATGAAGTCGTTACCGCTGCGAACAAACAGCGTTGAGATCGCTCCCGTACGGCTCAGAAAATCATCAGAAAACGTTGTATTTTCATGGAGTTCAGCGTCGCCCCCTTTCAGCAGGGGAACGGCGAGCCCGTTTATGGACCGGGTCTGCTGAGTATCGACGCTAAACGGCTGAGGCAGAAATGTCGTAAACAGTCTGGTGTAGCTTTCGACTTCTTCGCTCAGGCTGGTATTAAACATCTGCACCATGTCGACCATACCGGTGGACTGATTATGCAGATCTTCTACCGCGAGGGCTTCAAGCTGCTGGCTGGCTTTTTGGCTGAGCAGGAAAGTGAAAAGCAGAAACAGCGTGGCGACACTGACGCCCGTCAGCAGCGACAGCTTTGTTCCAAGGCCCGCACGGCGGAAAACATTGATCATAAATTGCTCATCATTGAAAAGGTATGGTTCTTCAACGGCAGAGCGGAGATTACGTTTACTGAATTAATGTAACAAAATGTTATTTTATTGTTTTAGAGTGGTTTTAAATTAGATAAAAAATTTGCAAAAACGAAAAGCCACTAAAAATAAGTGGCTTTTATCAGGAAGGATTTATACGTAGAGAATGGCCTGTACCCGCCACTGGTCGATATGGTTATCTTCCTGCATCTGGATGATGCGATACCATGACGCGCCCTGTTCATCGGCCTTTAATGCCACGATACGTTCAACGTCTTGCGGGCTCCCCGGAATGTTATTGACGGAGATCTGGCCTATTTCATTCAGACCTGTTACGCAATCCGCACTGGCGAATTCTGCTGACTGCGCGGTGGTGCTCACCAGGCCTGCAGAGAGCAACAAAGAGGTCAAAGCAAGAGTTCGTTTCATCGTCAGCTCCATTTCACATATTTCCGGTATCCGCCGGGCAATCCTTCGCGAATAAACTCCCATTCCTTGTCGCTGGCATGGAGTTTATTGTGGACAGGAAAATGTCTATGGACGCAAAGCAGTGTAAATGTCGTTCAAAGGTAAACCATTATTTCCGGTACAAAATGGCTTGTGAATACCACTGTCCCGTTATGATGGTTTCGTCGATCATAATAATGACGTAATAATCTGCTTTGGCAGCGACGGCTTGTACCTTTATTGCGTCTTCTGCATCATCCGGCGAACCGCGAACGAGCGCGGAGACGGTGCCCATTCGCTGTAATCCTTCCGTCTGATTACGACGAATCTCCTGCGGATGATCGGCAACCGGGGGAGCGGGTTGCGGTGTACCCTGCAGTGCGCTACAGCCGCTGAGCAGAAACACCAGCAATAAAGCAGCAAACCTGTGCATAACCATATCTCGTTTCCTGTTAGCCATAGTGTAGTTGTCTGCGAATTTAGTTTTGGGGGAATGTTCCCGAAGTGTTATCTGGGACGTAATTTTCGAATGAAAATAGTGTCAAACCGTAATCCAGTTCTCAACATTATGAATCATTCATTCGTACAGGGTCGACAATGATTGAAATTGAAATACGCCATCTCGGCGCCCATGAAATTTTACACGCTGTGCCGGCAGGGAAACGTGATAAATCGCTGCCTGTTGTGGTTTTTTATCATGGGTTTACCTCATCGAAACTGGTTTACAGTTATTTTGCAGTGGCGCTGGCTCAGGCAGGTTTTCGCGTGGTAATGCCGGATGCGCCTGACCACGGCGCGCGCTTTACGGGCAATGAGCGGGCGCGACTGGGGCAGTTCTGGCACATTCTGCACGGCAGCCTGACCGAGTTTGCCGGGTTGCGCGATGCGCTCTATGAGGCAGGGCTGGTGGCCGACAATCGGCTGGCGGTGGCCGGGGCGTCGATGGGCGGCATGACGGCGCTGGGGATTATGACGCATCATCCTGACGTGCGGTCTGTCGCCTGTCTGATGGGCTCGGGCTATTTTACCTCGCTGGCGAAGACGCTTTTCCCCCCTCAGGACTTAACGGAAATTAAGCCGATGCTGGCAGAGTGGGAAGTGACCCGGGCATTGCCGCGCCTGGCCGATCGCCCGCTGCTGCTATGGCATGGTGACGCGGACGATGTTGTCCCGCCCGATGGAACCTTCCGCCTGCAGCAGGCGTTAAAGAATGAAGGACTGGACGCTAATCTGACCTGTTTGTGGGAATCAGGCGTCCGCCACCGCATCACGCCAGCGGCGCTGGACGCCACGGTGGCGTTTTTCCGCAAGCATCTTTAAACGCGCAGGACTTTCACCCCTTGATCTTCCAGCTTCTGGAGGATCTCGGGGTTCGCCCCTTTGCCGGTGATCACCATGTCGATCTGTTCTGCGCGGCTGAACAGCATGCCTGCGCGTTCACCGACTTTGCTGCTGTCGACCAGCACAACGAGCTTGCCCACCACGTTGAGCATGTTTTGTTCCGCCATCGCGGTCAGCATATCGGTTTTATACAGGCCGTCAGCGGTCAGGCCTTTGCCGCTGGTAAACATCCAGTGCCCGGCGTAGAGACTGTTTTCGCTGTCCTGCGGGCTGAGCGTGATGGACTGGCTTTTGTTGTACTGGCCGCCCATGATCACCACGCTTTCATGTTCCTGATCGATCAGGTAGTTAGCCAGCGGCAAATAGTTGGTAATGATTTGCACCGGCTTGCCGCACATCTCACGGCCCAGCAAAAACGCCGTGGAGCCGCAGTTGATGACGACGCTCTCACCGGGGTTCACCAGCTGTGATGCCGCTCTGGCAATCCGTACTTTTTCATCGTGATTCTGCGCCTGATGAATATTCATCGGCGACCAGCGTGGACGCTGCTGGCTGATGGCTTCTGCGCCGTTGCGGACTTTTTTCAGCTTGCCGCTCTCATCCAGCTTGTTGATGTCTCGCCGCGCGGTGGCGGGGGAGATCCCTAAACGTTCGATCACTTTCTCGACGGTGATAAACCCTGTTTGCGCCAGGAGTTCCAGTAAAATTTGATGCCGTTGCGCTTCCGTCATGAGCTATTCCGATAAGAATTGATTTGAAAAGATGATATTTGAAATAGCGTGAAATTACTAAAATAAATATGAAATCGCCAGACACAGGGTCTGGCGATGTGGCCTCACAATCAGAGGAAGGATTTGAACGGGAGATCCGGCTCAATGGTGAAGCAATCATCGAAGCCGCGCGGGTAGTGATACTCGAGATTGTCTTTGTCCAGCGGCCAGGTGAACTTGCCGCCTACCTGCCAGATAAAGGGCTTGAAGCCGTACTTCAGGCGGTCTTTTTTCATCTCCCACAGCACGCGGATCTCTTGCGGATCGGCCTGGAAGTTTGACCAGATATCGTGGTGGAACGGGATCACAACTTTGGTGTTGAGCGCTTCCGCCATGCGCAGCATATCGGCGCTGGTCATTTTGTCCGTAATACCGCGCGGGTTTTCCCCGTACGAGCCCAGCGCCACGTCAATCTGATGTTCGTTGCCGTGCTTCGCGTAATAGTTAGAGTAGTGGGAATCACCGCTGTGATACAGGGAGCCGCCCGGCGTCTTGAACAGGTAATTCACCGCACGCTCGTCCATGCCGTCTGGCAGTACCCCAGCAGCCTTCTGGTCGGCCGGCAGGGTAATCAGCGCGGTACGGTCAAAGGCATCCAGCGCGTGGATTTCAATGTCTTTAATTTTCACCACGTCGCCAGGCTTCATCACGATGCAGCGCTCTTTCGGCACGCCCCAGCCAATCCAGAGATCTACGCAGGTTTGCGGCCCGATAAACGGTACGTCGTCCGCGCAGTTTTGCATCACCGCTGCCGCCACGTTCACGTCGATATGGTCGTTGTGATCGTGAGTAGAAAGCACGGCATCGATCTGGCGAATGGCAAAAGGATCAAGCACAAACGGCGTGGTGCGCAGGTTCGGCTGGAGCTTTTCCACGCCGGCCATACGCTGCATCTGGTGGCCTTTTTTCATCAGCGGGTTGCCGTGGCTCTGTTTGCCGGTGCCGCACCAGAAATCGACGCAGATATTGGCGCCGCCTTCAGATTTCAGCCAGATACCGGTGCAGCCCAGCCACCACATTGCAAACGTGCCAGGAGCAACCTGTTCCTGCTCGATCTCTTCGTTCAGCCAGCTACCCCACTCCGGAAAGGTGCTCAGAATCCATGATTCACGGGTAATGGTTTTCACTTTACTCATCGTTTTGACTCCTGGTTTAATCAAAAATAATCACATAGTGATTCGTTATGATTAATGCTGGCACTATTTGACGTGCTTTGCAATGGTCAAAATGCGGAATTTTATCTGCGCGACTTCACGGACTCTCCACTCTTTACTTGTTAGATTATCCTGCATTAAACATTAATTCGATGAATTATAAGGATTAATTTATTTTTGTGGTGCGGTAGTGAAAATCATTACTAACAGCATGGAAATAAATTGCGTGATGCGTCACAAATAATCAAATGCAATCTTGTGGTGATTATTTGTGATTAATAGAGTGATGGCACCAACCGCACAGGGATTGCCCCTCGTGTTCTCATTTCTGGAGAGAGTTATGGAGATCCTCTACAACGTCTTTACCGTTTTCTTTAATCAGGTAATGACCAACGCCCCGCTGTTGCTGGGTATCGTGACGTGCCTGGGGTACATCCTGCTGCGTAAAAGCGTCAGCGTGATTATTAAAGGCACCATCAAAACCATTATCGGTTTCATGCTGTTGCAGGCGGGGTCAGGCATTCTCACCGGTACGTTTAAGCCAGTCGTCGCCAAAATGTCGGAAGTGTATGGCATCAACGGCGCTATCTCTGATACGTACGCCTCAATGATGGCGACCATCGATCGCATGGGTGATGCCTATAGCTGGGTGGGGTATGCGGTGCTGCTCGCGCTGGCGCTGAACATCATTTACGTGCTCCTGCGCCGCATTACCGGCATTCGCACCATCATGCTCACCGGGCACATCATGTTCCAGCAGGCGGGGCTGATCGCGGTTTCTCTCTATATCTTCGGTTACCCAATGTGGACCACGATTATCTGCACCGCGGTGCTGGTCTCGCTCTACTGGGGTATCACCTCCAACATGATGTACAAGCCAACGCAGATCGTGACCGACGGCTGTGGCTTCTCCATCGGTCACCAGCAGCAGTTTGCCGCCTGGATTGCCTATAAAGTTGCGCCGTACCTGGGCAAAAAAGAGGAGAGTGTCGAAGACCTCAAACTGCCTAGCTGGTTGAATATCTTCCACGACAACATCGTCTCAACGGCGATTGTGATGACCATCTTCTTCGGCGCCATTCTGCTCTCTTTCGGCATTGACGTCGTGCAGGCGATGGCGGGTAAAACCCACTGGACGGTCTATATCCTGCAGACTGGTTTCTCCTTCGCGGTAGCGATTTTCATCATCACTCAGGGCGTGCGTATGTTCGTCGCCGAGCTGTCGGAAGCCTTTAACGGCATCTCTCAGCGCCTGATCCCTGGTGCGGTACTGGCGATTGACTGTGCGGCTATCTATAGCTTTGCGCCAAACGCCGTCGTCTGGGGCTTTATGTGGGGCACCATCGGCCAGTTGATTGCGGTGGGCATCCTGGTGGGCTGCGGCTCCTCAATCCTGATCATTCCTGGCTTTATCCCGATGTTCTTCTCCAACGCCACCATTGGCGTGTTTGCGAACCACTTCGGCGGCTGGCGCGCGGCGCTCAAGATCTGCCTGGTGATGGGCATGGTGGAAATCTTCGGTTGCGTGTGGGCGGTCAAGCTCACCGGTATGAGCGCCTGGATGGGCATGGCGGACTGGTCAATTCTGGCACCGCCGATGATGCAGGGCTTTGCCTCCGTCGGTCTGGCCTTTATGGCCGTCATCATCCTGATTGCTCTGGCTTATATGTTCTTCGCTGGCCGTTCGCTGCGAGCTGAAGAAGATGCGGAAAAACAAACAGCAGAAGTGTCTGCTCATTAAGGAGTTTCGATTATGACCGTACGTATCCTGGCTGTGTGTGGCAATGGGCAAGGTAGCTCCATGATCATGAAGATGAAAGTGGACCAGTTTTTGACCCAGTCAAACATCGACCACACGGTGAACAGCTGCGCAGTGGGTGAATACAAAAGTGAACTGAACGGCGCGGACATCATCATCGCTTCAACTCATATTGCCGGTGAGATTAGCGTGTCGGGCAACAAATATGTGGTAGGCGTGCGCAACATGCTGTCGCCTGCGGATTTCGGGCCAAAACTGCTGGAAGTGATCAAAGAACACTTCCCACAAGACGTGAAGTAAGGACGCCACATGAAACTACGTGATTCGCTGGCAGAGAATAACGCCATCCTTTTACAGGCCGACGCCAGCACCTGGCAGGAAGCGGTGAAGCTGAGTGTGGATCTGCTGGTTAAGGCGGACGTTGTCGAGCCGCGCTATTACCAGGCCATTCTGGATGGCGTGGCGCAGCACGGCCCCTATTTCGTGATTGCGCCGGGCCTGGCCATGCCGCACGGCCGCCCGGAAGAGGGCGTCAAGAAAACCGGTTTTGCGCTGGTGACCCTGAAAACGCCGCTGGTGTTCAACCACGAAGATAACGACCCGGTCGATATTCTCATCACCATGGCGGCCGTTGATGCCAACACCCACCAGGAGGTGGGCATCATGCAGATCGTCAACCTGTTTGATGACGAAGCCAATTTTGACCGTTTACGCGCCTGCCGCACCGCGCAGGAAGTGCTGGATTTAATTGATAACGCCACTGCGGCGGCCGTTTAAGAGGAATTGAACATGTCATTACCAATGTTGCAAGTTGCGCTGGATAACCAGACGCTGTCTCACGCTTACGAAACCACCCGCCTGATTGCGGAGGAGGTGGATATCATCGAAGTGGGGACCATTCTGTGCGTGGGCGAAGGCGTGCGCGCCGTTCGTGACCTGAAAGCGCTCTATCCGCACAAAATCGTGCTGGCGGATGCCAAGATTGCTGACGCAGGCAAAATCCTTTCCCGCATGTGCTTTGAAGCCAACGCCGACTGGGTCACCGTGATCTGCTGTGCGGATATCAACACCGCCAAAGGCGCGCTGGACGTGGCAAAAGAGTTTAACGGCGACGTGCAGATTGAACTGACCGGCTTCTGGACCTGGGAGCAGGCGCAGGAGTGGCGCGATGCGGGCATCCAGCAGGTGGTTTATCACCGCAGCCGCGATGCGCAAGCCGCAGGCGTGGCGTGGGGTGAAGCGGATATCAGCGCGATTAAGCGTCTGGCGGATATGGGCTTCAAAGTCACCGTCACCGGTGGCCTGGCGCTGGAAGATCTGCCGCTGTTCCAGGGCATCCCTATTCACGTCTTTATCGCTGGCCGCAGCATTCGCGACGCGGCATCTCCGGTGGAAGCAGCGCGTCAGTTCAAACGCTCAATCGCTCAGCTTTGGGGTTAAGGAGCGGGTATGTTGTCAAAACAGGTCCCGCTTGGCATCTATGAAAAGGCACTCCCTGCAGGGGAGTGCTGGCTGGAGCGGTTACGGCTGGCAAAACAGCTGGGTTTCGATTTTGTCGAAATGTCCGTGGATGAGACGGATGTGCGCCTTTCTCGCCTCGACTGGAGTCGCGAGCAGCGCCTGGCGCTGGTGGGCGCCATTGCCGAAACCGGCGTGCGCGTGCCGTCCATGTGTCTGAGCGCCCACCGCCGTTTTCCGCTCGGCAGTGAAGACGATGCTGTGCGCGCTGAAGGGCTGGAGATCATGCGCAAAGCCATTCGTTTTGCGCAGGATGTCGGCATCCGCGTGATCCAGCTGGCGGGTTACGACGTCTACTATCAGGAAGCCAACGACGAAACGCGCCGTCGTTTCCGTGACGGCCTGAAAGAGAGCGTTGAGATGGCAAGCCGCGCGCAGGTCACGCTGGCGATGGAGATCATGGACTACCCGTTGATGAACTCTATCAGCAAGGCGCTGGGCTATGCGCACTATCTGAATAACCCCTGGTTCCAGCTTTATCCGGATATCGGCAATCTGTCGGCCTGGGATAACGACGTGCAGATGGAGCTGCAGGCGGGCATTGGGCATATCGTGGCGGTGCACGTCAAAGATACCCGCCCTGGCGTGTTTAAAAACGTACCGTTCGGCACCGGGGTGGTGGATTTCGAACGGTGCTTCGAGACGCTCAAACAGACAGGGTATTGCGGGCCTTATCTGATTGAGATGTGGAGCGAAACGTCAGACGATCCGGCTGCGGAAGTGGCAAAAGCGCGGGACTGGGTGCGCGAGCGAATGGCGCGGGCGGGTTTGCTGGAGGTTGCACATGCTTAAGCTGAAACAGCAGGTCTTTGAGGCCAATATGGATCTGCCGCGCTATGGCCTGGTAACGTTCACCTGGGGCAACGTGAGCGCCATCGACCGAGAACAAGGTCTGGTTGTGATCAAGCCGAGCGGCGTGGCGTATGAAACCATGAAAGCGGACGATATGGTGGTGGTCGACCTCGAAGGAAACGTCGTTGAGGGCAAATGGCGTCCTTCTTCTGATACGGCGACCCATCTGGCGCTGTACCAGCGTTATCTATCGCTGGGTGGCGTTGTGCATACCCACTCCACGCATGCCACCGCCTGGGCACAGGCGGGGCTGGCGATTCCGGCGCTGGGAACAACGCATGCGGACTACTTCTTTGGCGACATCCCCTGCACGCGCGCATTAACGCAGGCTGAAGTGGAAGGCGAATACGAGCTCAACACCGGGAAGGTCATCATCGAAACGTTGGGTGAAAGCGAACCGCTGCATACGCCGGGTATTGTGGTGTATCAGCACGGTCCGTTCTCCTGGGGTAAAGATGCTCACGACGCGGTACATAATGCTGTCGTGATGGAGGAGGTAGCTAAAATGGCGTGGATTGCCCGCGGCATCAACCCACAGCTTCAGGGCATTGACGATTACCTGATGAACAAGCATTTCATGCGCAAGCACGGCCCGAATGCCTACTACGGGCAGAAGTGAATAAGTGCTCTGGAATACCGAAAAATAGTTGTAACCGGTGGTATTCCGGAGCCATTCACAAAAAAAAGCCCCCGGACAGGGGGCAACGTCAACTATGGCTATGTTCTCGTTGTTGGCTTTCCTGGTGCTAGCGTTAAAGGTTACCGATAGATATCTGCACTGGCGTGCATGTTGCCGTTGCTGCCGGGCTCACGGGTTAACATCACGTGGTAATAGGTTGCGCCCTGGGCATCGGTCTCTTCATTTAGTGCCCGATCTGCTTCGCTTTCAGTGGCGAAATTATGATTGATATAGATTACGCCCAAGCTGTGCACATCATCCATGTTTCTGGCCTGCCGGCCGTCTATTTTGATGGCTGCCATCGCGTTTGCACTGAGCAAAAGCGCCGCCATTATGGCTACTGCGATTTTTTTCATGATATGCGCTCCACGACTGCGTGCTGTGTGAGGGAAATACTCCTTCTTTAATTCAGTTGATCTCTGATTAAAGTGTAATCATTCCTCCGGCGGGGATGCGTGACCATTTCTGATGCAATTGTTCAAAAAAACAACGCTTCCTGATGCGATTAATTTTAAATCACCCACTTAGACCAGCTTTACGCTTTGTGCGAATTATTTGTGCAATCAGCTTGAGTTTCCTGGGGGGGGCAAGTATTATGACGCGTCAATTTTTCAGCCGACCTTTAACACGTTCCTTGCCTCCCCGGGCCTCGGCTGACCCAGACAGGAGGCTGAATAATCCGTAAGGAGCAATTCGATGCGTCATTACGAAATCGTTTTTATGGTCCATCCTGACCAGAGCGAACAGGTTCCGGGTATGATCGAGCGTTACTCTGCTGCCATCACTGGTGCAGAAGGTACGATCCACCGTCTGGAAGACTGGGGCCGCCGTCAGCTGGCTTACCCGATCAACAAACTGCACAAAGCACACTACGTTCTGATGAACGTTGAAGCGCCGCAGGAAGTGATCGATGAGCTGGAAACTACCTTCCGCTTCAACGATGCCGTTATCCGCAGCATGGTTATGCGTACCAAAAACGCAGTTACCGAAGCATCTCCGATGGTTAAAGCGAAAGACGAGCGCCGTGAGCGTCGCGATGATTTCGCAAACGAAACCGCAGATGATTCTGATGCTGGGGATTCTGAAGAGTAATTTCTGATGACCAACCGTCTGGCGTTGTCCGGCATCGTATGCAGGGCTCCCCTTCGAAAGGTCAGTCCATCAGGAATTCCGCATTGCCAGTTCGTGCTTGAGCATCGTTCTGTGCAAGAGGAAGCCGGGTTTCACCGGCAGGCGTGGTGCCAAATGCCCGTTATTATTAGCGGACACGAAAACCAGGCCATTACTCACAGTTTAACGGTCGGTAGCGCAGTAATCGTTCAGGGGTTCATCTCTTGCCACAAGGCAAAGAACGGCCTGAGCAAAATGGTTCTGCATGCCGAGCAGATTGATTTGATAGATACTGGAGACTAGCCATATGGCACGTTATTTCCGTCGTCGCAAGTTCTGCCGTTTCACCGCGGAAGGCGTTCAAGAGATCGACTATAAAGATATCGCAACGCTGAAAAACTACATCACCGAAAGCGGTAAGATTGTCCCAAGCCGTATCACCGGTACTCGTGCAAAATATCAGCGTCAGCTGGCTCGCGCTATCAAACGCGCTCGCTACCTGTCCCTGCTGCCGTACACTGATCGTCATCAGTAATCGGGCACGGTCCATTAATACGACTTTAAGAGGATAAGGTAATGCAAGTTATTCTGCTTGATAAAGTAGCAAACCTGGGCAGCCTGGGTGATCAGGTTAACGTTAAAGCGGGCTACGCTCGTAACTTCCTGGTTCCACAGGGTAAAGCTGTTCCAGCTACTAAGAAAAACGTAGAGTTTTTCGAAGCACGTCGCGCTGAACTGGAAGCCAAACTGGCTGACGTTCTGGCGGCTGCTAACGCTCGCGCTGAAGCAATCAACGCACTGGGCACTGTTACCATCGCTTCCAAAGCTGGCGACGAAGGTAAACTGTTCGGTTCCATCGGTACCCGCGATATCGCTGATGCAGTTACTGCAGCAGGCGTTAAAGTGGCTAAGAGCGAAGTTCGCATGCCGAACGGCGTTCTGCGTACCACTGGTGAGCACGAAGTTGACTTCCAGGTTCACAGCGAAGTGTTCGCTAAACTGGTTGTTAACGTTGTAGCTGAGTAATTTTTTACTCTGCTCGCGTCGAAGCGCCGGCCTTGTGCCGGCGTTTTGCTATTTAAAGCTACCGGAAATTCTCTTTTTATCTCGTATGGTAGCTATTCCTGACGCATTCTCTGATAATAAATTGAAACGCAATTTTATTTATGAGATTTGTCATGGATACCGCTCTGCCCACGCCCGTCTTTGCCCGTCGACATGTGGCCTACGCCTGCGCCACGCTCTGCTGCCTGCTTTGGGGGAGCTCGTACCCGGCCATTAAAAATGGCTACGAACTCTTTCAGATCGCGACCGATGATATTCCGTCCAAAGTCGTTTTTGCCGGATACCGTTTTCTGTTTGCCGGTGCCTTGCTGCTGCTGTTTGCGCTGGCCCAGCGCAAACCGATTGGCAGGCTCACGCCCGCGCAGTTTGGCCAGCTCACGATCCTCGGGCTGACCCAGACCACCATTCAGTACACTTTCTTCTATATAGGACTGGCCTACACGACGGGGGTAAACGGCTCAATCATGAACGCCACCGGGACTTTCTTCAGCGTACTGCTGGCGCACTTTATCTACCACAATGACAAACTCAGCTATAACAAAACGCTGGGCTGTATTCTTGGGTTTGCCGGGGTGATGCTGGTGAACTTTCACAGTGGGTTAAGCGATTTCCAGTTTATCTGGAAAGGCGACGGTTTTGTGGTGCTGGCGGCTTTTATTCTCTCTGCCGCCACGCTTTACGGGAAACGTATTTCCCAGACCGTCGACCCAACGGTGATGACCGGCTGGCAGCTGGCGATAGGCGGGGCTGCGCTGGTTGCGGGAGGTTATGCCACGGGCGGAACGCTGGAAGTGCACAGCATGAAGGCCGTTGCGGTGCTGGGGTATCTGACGCTGCTCTCATCCGTAGCTTTCGCCCTGTGGAGCGCGCTGCTAAAAGTGAACCGGGTAAGCATGATTGCTCCGTTCAACTTTGTCATTCCTGTTGCAGGGACGGTGCTTTCCGCCATTTTCCTCGGCGAAAACATTCTGGATATCAAATACGCGATTGCGCTGGTGCTGGTCTGCTCGGGGATCTGGTGGGTGAATAAACGGAGTGCCTGAGAACAAAAGTGCCGGGTGGCGGCTTCGCCTTACCCGGCATACGCCATTAACGTGCTCTGATGAAACTGCCGTCTGGCTGGCGGGTAAACAGCACCTGCTGCCCATTTCCGGTATCAATGGTCAGCCCGGTGACCACCCCGCTGGCGTTCTGGCGAATCTGCACCATCTGGCCGTTCTGTAAGTTACTCAGCGGTTTACCTGCGCCTTCCACTTTTGCCATGGCATACACGTCGGTCGGCGGCAGGTTGTGGTCGCGGAAAAGCTGTGCCAGGGTTTTGCCCGGCTCCACGCGATAGGAACGCCACTGCTGCTCAATGCCGGTCGGCTGCTGGGTTTGCGGCTCAGACGGCGCTGCGGCCTGCTCCTGTTCATCCTGAACGGGTTCGGGTTCAACAGGCGCGACCTGACCCGGATCGTTAGACGGGGTTACCAGCTGCGTCTGCATCGGCTGCGCGTCAGGCTGCGGCCGCGTTTGCGACTGAAGATCCAGCTGCGCATTGCGGGTGACCGGCGCGGTATCAACATCATCACCGCCGGAAGGAAGCAGGAAGCCCACGATCACCATCAGCGCTCCAATGATGATCCCCCTGCGGTGCAGAGGAGGCAGCGGGTCCATAATGCGAAAATTGTCCGGCGCCTGCCAGATTTTCGCCAGGGTAGGTTTCAGTTCAAATCGCCCGGGCATGGCTCTCCTCCTGCTCCGCGTCTTTTATATCCTGTGCTTCGAAGTATAGTTCGCTAACTGCCTGAACGACGTAGCAAACCGGACATCCGTGACATCAGTTCGGGATTAATCCTGGTTGTCTCTATTGTTTCTGTTTCGTCGCGGTTTGTCACCTTAACTTCAGACAAAGTTTTACCCATAAGGGCATGGCTGATATGCTGCCCGCTACTTTAAATGTGATGGAAGGAAAACCCATGACCACCCCGACTTTTGACACTATCGAAGCGCAGGCAAGTTACGGTATCGGCTTGCAGGTAGGACAGCAGCTGAGCGAATCCGGCCTGGAAGGTCTGTTACCTGAAGCGCTGGTGGCGGGTATCGCTGATGCGCTGGAAGGTAAACAGCCTGCCGTTCCGGTTGACGTTGTGCATCGTGCGCTGCGTGAAATCCACGAACGTGCTGACGCTGTGCGTCGCGCGCGCTTCGAAGAGATGGCAGCCGAAGGCGTGAAATATCTGGAAGAGAACCGCGAGCGCGAAGGCGTGAACAGCACCGAATCCGGCCTGCAGTTCCGCGTGATCAACCAGGGCGACGGCGCTATCCCGGCGCGTACCGACCACGTTCGCGTGCACTACACCGGTAAGCTGATCGACGGAACCGTGTTCGACAGCTCCGTGGCGCGCGGCGAACCGGCTGAGTTCCCGGTCAACGGCGTAATTGCGGGCTGGATCGAAGCCCTGACCCTGATGCCAGTGGGTTCCAAATGGGAACTGACCATCCCGCACAACCTGGCTTACGGCGAGCGTGGCGCTGGCGCGTCCATCCCGCCATTCAGCACCCTGGTCTTTGAAGTCGAGCTGCTGGAAATCCTGTAATCGACTTTTCTTATTTCCTCTCTCCGCCCGGGGAGAGGAAAATAGTGATAAAACCCATAGTTACGACGGAATCAACATTTTATGTTGCAAACGAAACTGTTGCGTGTATTTTTGTGAGCTGTTTCGCGCTGTATGAGTGATATGACACTCACTTTCAACATATTATTAACATAATATCTAAATCATAGTATTCATCCCGCCGATTCTTACCTAATATCGATAAACCCTTACGAAGGGACCGTCATTTATTTGACGTTTTTAAAGGCCAGAAGAGCCTTAACAACACAGACAGGCATAAACAGGAAAAATTACATGGTAGATCAGGTCAAAGTCGCCGCTGCAGAAGAGGCGACGTCTGAACAGTCGCTACGGCGCAATCTCACAAACCGTCATATACAGCTTATCGCCATCGGCGGTGCCATCGGCACCGGGCTGTTTATGGGGTCGGGCAAAACCATCAGTCTTGCCGGGCCGTCGATCATCTTCGTTTATATGATCATCGGTTTTATGCTCTTCTTCGTGATGCGCGCAATGGGTGAATTGCTGCTCTCGAACCTCGAATACAAATCCTTCAGCGACTTCGCGTCGGACCTGCTCGGCCCGTGGGCGGGCTACTTTACCGGCTGGACCTACTGGTTCTGCTGGGTGGTCACCGGCATGGCGGACGTCGTGGCGATTACCGCTTACGCGCAGTTCTGGTTCCCGGGGCTGTCGGACTGGGTCGCCTCGCTGGCGGTGATTATTCTGCTGCTGAGCCTGAACCTTGCCACCGTGAAAATGTTCGGTGAGATGGAGTTCTGGTTCGCGATGATCAAGATTGTCGCTATCGTGGGGCTGATTGTGGTGGGCCTGGTGATGGTCCTGACGCACTTCCAGTCGCCAACGGGCGTTCAGGCGTCCTTCACCCATCTGTGGAATGACGGCGGCTGGTTCCCGAAAGGCATCAGCGGCTTCTTTGCGGGCTTCCAGATTGCGGTGTTTGCGTTTGTGGGGATTGAGCTTGTCGGAACGACCGCTGCGGAAACCAAAGATCCGGAGAAGTCCCTGCCGCGCGCCATCAACTCCATACCGGTGCGTATCATCATGTTCTACGTCTTCGCGCTGATCATCATTATGTCCGTGACGCCGTGGAGCTCCGTGGTGCCCAGCAAGAGCCCGTTCGTTGAGCTGTTCGTGCTGGTAGGGCTGCCTGCTGCGGCGAGCCTGATTAACTTCGTGGTGCTGACCTCTGCGGCATCGTCTGCGAACAGCGGCGTGTTCTCAACCAGCCGTATGCTGTTTGGTCTGGCGCAGGAGGGCGTAGCGCCGAGCGCCTTTGCGAAACTCTCTAAACGTGCGGTACCGGCGAAAGGGCTGACCTTCTCCTGCATGTGCCTGCTGGGTGGCGTGGTGATGCTCTACGTAAACCCAAGCGTAATTGGCGCGTTTACTATGATCACCACGGTGTCGGCGATCCTGTTCATGTTCGTCTGGACCATTATCCTGTGCTCGTACCTCGTGTACCGCAAACAGCGTCCGCACCTGCATGAGAAGTCGATCTACAAGATGCCTCTGGGCAAGCTGATGTGCTGGGTGTGCATGGCGTTCTTCGTGTTCGTGCTGGTGCTACTGACGCTCGAAGATGACACCCGTCAGGCGCTGATCGTCACGCCGCTGTGGTTTATCGCGCTGGGGCTGGGCTGGCTGTTTATCGGTAAGAAACGTATGGCAGGCCTGCGTTAAGCATGTTGCCGGGTGGCGCTGACGCTTACCCGGCCTATGTTCGAGGACGTTGTAGGCCCGGTAAGCGCTAGCGCCACCGGGCTTTTTTATTCCCCCGCCAATGCCCGCGGGAACAGCACGTTATTCTCAAGGCTGATGTGCTCCATCAGGTCGTCAATCATCTCGTTAATGCCGTTGTACATCGCTTTCCAGGTGGTGCACGCTTCCGGCGGCGGCGTGACGTTGTTAGTGGTGTGTTTGATCACGTCCAGCAGTTCGCCCGCGTCATCGTGCTCGCTTTCCATTACGCTGATAGGCCCCATCGCCTGGCTTCCCATTCCCTGTTTGATCATCGGGAAGAGGATCTGCTCTTCTTTCATCATGTGGCTGGAAAGCTCTTCATGCAGCATGGTCAGGTATTTTGCCAGACCGCGCGGCACGGAAGGCTTGTCGGCATGTACGCGCTCAACTTTTGTTGCCTGCAGGATCAGCTCAGGCAGCTGTTCTCGGTGGCGGTCGTGGTAACGCACGATGATATGGTCGATGATTTCCGTGAGCGGGGCGGTGCGCCAGTCTTTTTCAACAGGCTGTTCAGCCAGCAGCGCCAGCTCCGCTTCGATAGCCTCCACGTCCAGTTCCTTGCGCGAGGCCGCTCGCGCCAGCGTTTGCTTACCGCCGCAGCAGTAATCCATATCGTATTTACGGAACAGCGCGGAAGCGCGAGGGATGGAGAGCGCCAGCTCGCCGAGGGGGTGGTCACGAAAGGCCATAGCAGTTACCTCGTCATCAAGAATATAAGATGCATATTAAATGCATCTTTAAGGCGGCGCTATAACCCTTTAGAGGGAAGGGAGAAAGTGCGACACGGATCACAAAAAAATGTCCCGTTTAACTCCCTGAATGGATTTAGGAAAGTGGTTTAGAAAGTTTTTAAAGGTGGAGAAACAGTAAACAACCCGCCGCGCGTGCCGATAGATACACGTCAGACAAACCTGCATATAACAAAGGCAACGCATGTTTAAACGTATAAAAGTCATTACTCTTCTTATTTCGGTGCTGCTTGTGCTCGGCATCATGCAAGTGATTTCCGCGGGTATCTTTATCAACGCGCTGAATAACGATAAAGACAACTTCACCGTGTCGCAGCTTTCCAGCCAGAACGTGGCGGAATTTACCGACGCCTGGATCAGCCTGAACCAGGCGCGCGTCACGCTAAACCGCGGGATGCTGCGTCTGCAAAGCAGCATGGCCTCTCAGATTAACGGCGGACAGCTGAACGAGCTGGTTAACACCGCGAAAAATCTGCTGGCCAATGCACAGGTCCATTACGACAAATACTACGCCCTGCCGAATACCCCGGGTCTGGATGAGAACCTGGCCGATCGGCTGGAAGAGCAGTACCGCATCTACTCCGCCACGTTGACGCAAATGAACGTTCTGCTGGGCCAGGGCAACCTGGAAGATATGTTCAAACAGAATGCCGAACAGAAGCAGACGGCAATGCAAAAGGTCTATCGCGAGTGGCGCGAGGCGCAGGCTGCGCTCACCAGTAAAGGCATTCAGGATAACGAAAGCGACTACAAGCGCATCCTGTGGATCCTTTCTGCCGTCATGATCCTCGTCATTGCGGTGATTATCTCCAGCTGGATCGCCATGCGCCGGGTGCTGCTGCTGCCGCTGGAAGAGGTGATCAACCATATCCGCGCCATCGCGGCAGGGGATTTAACCCAGCCGATTCAGGCTGAAGGCAAAAACGAAATGGCTATCCTGGCGCGCAACGTGCAGGAGATGCAAACCTCGCTGGCGAACACTGTGGGCGTGGTGCGTGAAGGCGCAGACACCATCTATACCGGTGCGGGTGAAATCTCGGCGGGCAGCAACGACCTCTCTTCCCGTACCGAGCAGCAGGCCGCGTCTCTGGAAGAGACGGCAGCCAGCATGGAACAGCTGACCGCCACCGTGAAGCAGAATGCCGATAACGCGCGTCAGGCGTCTCGTCTGGCGCTGGATGCCTCCTCAACCGCGAAGAAGGGCGGTAACGTGGTGGAAGGCGTGGTGCGCACCATGGACGAGATCGCCACCAGCTCCAGCAAAATCGCGCAAATTACTAACGTTATCGACGGCATTGCCTTCCAGACCAACATTCTGGCGCTGAACGCGGCGGTGGAAGCGGCGCGTGCGGGCGAGCAGGGCCGTGGCTTTGCGGTGGTTGCAGGAGAAGTACGCACGCTTGCCCAGCGCAGCGCCCAGGCGGCGAAAGAGATTAAGGCGCTGATCGATGATTCCGGCGAGCGCGTGAACGCGGGTTCTCAGCTGGTGAACGAAGCGGGCGCGACGATGGCGGAAATCGTTAACGCGGTTACCCGCGTGACCGACATCATGGGCGAAATTGCCTCTGCCTCTGACGAGCAGAGCCGCGGTATCGACCAGGTGGGCCAGGCGGTAGCCGAGATGGACCGCGTGACCCAGCAGAACGCCTCGCTGGTGGAGGAGTCTGCGGCGGCAGCGGCGGCGCTGGAAGATCAGGCCGCACGCCTGAACGAAGCGGTAGCAGTGTTCAAAATAACGCGTAATCAGGCGGTCAAAGCGGCACCGGTGAAAACCTATGTGCCAAAAGCGCAGCCAGCAGCGACGGCGTCTGAAGCGAACTGGGAAACGTTTTAAGGGCTTGCCCGGTGGCGGCTACGCCTTACCAGACCTACGGTTTTGTAGGCCCTGCAAGCGTAGCGCCGCTGGGCATGACTCACATCTCCGAAGCCGGAACGACCCTCGGTTTTTCCGGCTTCGCTCTTACCGCCATCACCACCCCCACCACCAGCAGCGCGATCCCGCAGGCCGTTAACAGCGGCGGCACGCTCTGGCGCATCAGGAAGGTGTACAGCAGCCCGGCCAGGGTTTCGAACACAATCAGCGGCCCTAAGATCACCGTCGGCAGCTTCTGGCTGGCAATGTTCCAGCACAGCGCGCCCACCCAGGAGCACAGCACCGCAATCGCAACCATTAAGCCAATAAAGACCCAGGGTCTTGGCCCGAAGGGCTGGGCAAATTCCGGCTGCTGATGACCCAGCCAGAGGCATGCGCTGGCATACCCCACTAACGAGACGGGGAGCGTGACCAGCGCCTGCGCCGTTGCCCACATCATCGGGTGTTTGTCCGGGTTCTCCCGCAGCCAGCGCGCATTGCGCAGGGCGTACCAGGCCCAGCACGCGACCGAGATGAACGCTAAAACGATCCCCGAACCGTAACGCCATAAGCTGAAGTCTGCCAGGCCGTGGCGCAGCTCGGCGATATTGACGCACACCAGCCCCACGGCGGTGCAGGCCAGGGCGGGTATCATTTTCGACCACGCCAGCTTGCCGTCCCGATGACTATAAAGCAGATTCGCGAAGATGGGGATGACCACCGGCAGCGTGCCGATAATCATGGTCGACACCGGCGCTCCGGTTCGCTGAATGGCGCTTGCCAGGCAGACGTAATAGATGAGATTGCCCATCATGGTCAGCGCCAGCGCGGTGCCCCAGTCCTGACGGCTGAGCTGTCGCAAGCGCGTACGCCCCAGCCATGCCAGAGGAAGGGCAATCAGCCCGAGCGCCAGATAACGTCCGGTAGACTGCAATATCGCCGGGTATTCCGGCACGATCAGAGGGCCGACAAAGATCAGCCCCCACATCAGACCTGCAAGCAGGGCATACAACACGCCGCTAATCATTTTTCCATCCACATTGATTTACTCTGCACTCAGTCTAGAAGGGGGAAACGCGCGCGTATTGTATGAGATTGCGCATTAGCGCCGGGTGACCTGTTTCTGGTAGCGCACGGGCGTAATGCCGTAGCGGCGGGTGAAGGCGCGGGTTAAATGCGACTGGTCGGTCAGCCCCGTTGCGGCGGCGACTTCGGCGGCGGGCATACCGTGGGTGAGAAACGCCTTGGCGCGCCACAGGCGGATGGCCATCAACATCTGGTGCGGCGTAACGTGAAAATGGGCTTTGAACTGGCGCTGGAAATGGTACGGGCTGAGCGAGACAACGTTCGCCAGTTCGTCCAGCGTCAGGGCGTGCATATAGTTGTCGTGCAAATACTCGCGCACGCGCTCGAACCGGTGTGCGCCTTCCTGAACCACCGGCGCGTGATGGGCTAGCGGCTGAAAGGTCTCGATCAGATCCAGCAATAAGCCTTTTTGCGCCAGCGGATCGTCCGTATGCCACAGGCCGTAAATTAGCCTGCCGATCTGCTGAGAGCGCTGCGGGTCGTAACGGGTTACGTCGCTGAACCACCAGTGGCGCAGGCCGGTTACCTCTTCCAGAAGATCGGGTTCGATGTAGACCATCCGGTAGCGCCAGCCGTCTTCGGTCGCGGACTCCCCGGTATGGATCTCGTCCGGGTTCATGGTAACAACGGATTTTTCAGGTGCGAGATGCTGGGTGCCGCGATAGCGAAAGCGTTCGGCGCCGGTTTCGATGGTGCCGATGCCGAAGGCTTCATGGGTGTGGGGCTCAAAGGCGTAGTCAGAGATATGCGCGTGATAGAGTTCAAGGCCCGGCAGCTGCGCCAGATGGCGAAAGCGCGCGCTGTCTCTCTCATCAATAAACTGTTCCGGTACGCCTTGCACGGTGAGCCTCCTCTGGGTCATCGCTTCATTATCAGAGATGACCCGAGGGGATGCCACAAAAAATAACCAATCCGTAACAATTACAGAATGGCTTTGACGCTCTCCGCCAGCGGTGTGGTCGGGCGGCCAATCAGCTTGCTCAGGGTACAGCTGTCGTCAAACAGGCCGCCTTTGGACGCGCCCACGTCGGAGTCCGCCAGCATATCCGCCAGCCCGGCGGGTAAACCCACGCTCTTCAATGCGGCTGCAAAGTCCGCTTCGCTCAGGTTTTGATACGCCACAGGTTTACCGCTCTGCTTGCTCAGTTCCGCCGCCAGCTCGCTCAATGTCCAGCCGTGGTCGCCTGCCAGTTCGTATACCTTGCCCGCATGACCCTCTTCAGCGATCACTTTGGCTGCCGCTGCGGCATAATCTGCGCGGGTGGCAGAGGCAATTTTGCCTTCGCCTGCGGCACCAATGAATACGCCGTGTTCCAGCGCAGGCGGCGCGCTCGCCAGGTAGTTTTCGGTGTACCAGCCGTTGCGCAGCAGGGCGTATGGCACGCCAGATTCTGCCAGCGCTTTCTCGGTTTCGACATGTTCAACGTGCAGACCCAGCGGTGATTTATCCGCGTGCAGCAGGCTGGTGTAGGCGATAAATTTCACGCCTGCCGCTTTGGCGGCGTTGATAACGTTCTGGTGCTGGGTCGCGCGCTGGCCCACTTCGCTGGAGGAGATTAGCAGCAGCTTTTCCACGCCGCTCAGCGCGGCAGTAAAGGCGGCCTTATCGGTGTAATCCGCCTGACGAACCACAATACCCTGGTTGCTTAACGCTTCAGCTTTCGCCGGGTTACGAACAATGGCAACAATCTGGTTTGCTGGAACGGTTTTCAGCAGTACTTCAATAACGTGCTGGCCAAGCTGGCCGGTAGCGCCGGTAATCGCGATCATGATAAATCTCCTTCGTGTTTGTCTGGTGTTGTGGCACACTATCACCATAGCTAACTTTTAGTAAGTACGTACAAAAAGGTAAGTATGAAAAAAACGATCCCAACGCTCAGCGAGCAAATGCGCGATGGCAATCTCTTCGCGGAACAGTGCCCTTCACGGGAGGTGCTTAAACACGTTACCAGCCGCTGGGGCGTGCTGATCCTGCTGGCTCTGCGCGGAGGAACGCACCGTTTTAGCGAGCTGCGCCATAAAATGGGCGGGGTGAGCGAAAAGATGCTGTCCCAGTCGCTTCAGGCGCTGGAGCAGGACGGGTTTGTCGATCGCGTGTCGTATCCGGTCGTGCCGCCGCACGTCGAGTATAGCCTGACACCGATGGGCATTGAGGTGAGCGAGAAAGTCGCCGCGCTGGCGGACTGGATTGAAGTCAATACGCCGAAGGTGATGGCGAATCGGGATGAGCGTGCGGCGTAAAAGCCGGGTGGCGGTTTCGCCTTACCCGGCACAATCACCGCTACCTGCTCAAATCCACCTGATAAATCGCGAACCCGATATCATCCGTCGCAACCTTCTTCATCGGATACTGCGCCTTATCCTTAATAAACGCGGCTGCCTTATCGGACGGTGACGTTTCAAAGCGGATATCCAGTTTCGCATCGCTGTGGATTGGCGCAAGACGCCAGTTGTTATCCACCGCCGGGTGAATTTCGCCCGCCTTCTTCGACTCCGCGCCGATCCACGCCGCCAGCACCGAGCGGTTCTCGTCCGGCGAGGCAAAGGCGATGTGGCTATCTCCCGTACCGGCAAACTTACCGCCGTAGGCACGGTAGTTATTGGTTACCACCAGGAAGGTGGCATTCGGGTCGATCGCCTTGCCGTTGAACGTCAGGTTTTTGATGCGTTCGGCCTGCGGGTTAATCGCCTGGCACTCGCCGTCATATTTCGCCGGCTGGGTGACGTCAATCTGGTAATTTACGCCGTCGATCACGTCGAAGTTGTAGGTGCGGAAGCCGTCCCAGTTAATCAGCGGCTGTGGTTTACTGCTCTTCGGGTCGATCTGGTTAAACTGTCCGGCGGAGCACTCCAGCCACTCCTTCACCTCTTTCCCCGTGGCTTTAACCACCACCAGGGTATTCGGGTAGAGATAGAGATCGGCGGCGTTACGGAAGGTGAGCTGGCCTTTTTCGACCTCAACATAGCTTGCCGGGTCGTTCTTGCGTCCGCCCACTTTGAATGGCGCAGCGGCAGACAGCACCGGCAGTTTTGCCAGATCCGGATCGCCCTGAACAAAGTGTTCGGCATAGGCTTTCTGGGCCATGTTGACCACCTGAACGGTCGGATCGTCCTGCACCAGCGCCAGGAAGCTGTACATATTGTCGGCGGATTTGCCGATCGGCTTGCTGACGAATTCGCGGGTGGCGTCGTGGTCGTGCTTCAGCACGTCGACCAGCTTTTTATCTTCACCTGCCAGGGATTTTTTAGCCGCCGCGTCGTAAATTGGGCGCGCTTCGGCTTTTGACTGCGTCACCTTCCAGCTGCCGCTGTCGTTATTTAGCACCAGATCCACCACGCCAAGGTGGTCGCCCCACATGCCCGGCATCACCGACGGCACGCCGTTGAGCGTCCCTTTCTCGATATCCGCCCCTTTAATGCTGGCAAAATCTTTGCCCGGGAAAACGGCGTGAGCGTGGCCGAACAGGATCGCGTCAACGCCCGGGACTTCGCTCAGATAATAAACGGAGTTCTCCGCCATGGCCTGGTACGGGTCGGCTGACAGGCCTGAGTGAGCCACCACGACAACGACATCCGCGCCTTTCGCGCGCATTTCCGGCACGTACTTGCGCGCGGTTTCGGTAATGTCATTAACGGTCACTTTGCCGTCGAGGTTGGCTTTATCCCAGGTCATGATCTGCGGCGGTACGAAGCCGATATAGCCGATTTTCAGCGTCTGCTTTTTACCGTCCCGATCGACAACTTCACTCTCTTTAATCAGGTATGGGGTAAAGAGCGGCTTTTGCGTCTTAACGTCGATGATATTGGCGTTAACGTACGGGAACTTCGCGCCGGCCAGCGCATCGTGCAGGTATTTCAGGCCGTAGTTGAATTCGTGGTTGCCCAGGTTGCCGACGGCATAGTCCAGCGTGTTCATCGCTTTATAAACGGGATGGATCTCGCCTTTCTTCAGACCTTTCGCCGCCATGTAGTCGCCGAGCGGGCTGCCCTGAATGAGATCGCCGTTGTCCACCAGCACGCTATTTTTGACTTCACCCCGCGCGGCGTTGATCAAACTTGCTGTACGTACCAGTCCGAATTTTTCCGTAGGGGTATCTTTGTAGTAATCGAAGTCCATCATATTGCTGTGCAGATCGGTCGTTTCCAGAATACGCAGATCTACCGTCGCCGCCTGCACGCTCGCTGCAATCAGCGTCGCCAGAAGCGTTGCACTAAACTTAATCATCAGAGGAGTCCTTTTTTCGATCCGTTCCACAAAAGAGTATGTATCTATCGTTTGTTGCTTACAGAAATGTGAATCCTGACAGAAAAAAGCGACCTGAAACCGGAATTGCTTCACAGATAGCGGAATTGTTCACATTACGATATAACTAAAACAAAGAGTTAACCTCACTGCGTTAACAAAGAGGTGGAAAATGCTAGATAAGATTTGTCAGCTCGCACGGGATGCGGGAGATGCCATCATGCAGGTGTATGACGGTGTTAAACCGATGGAGGTCGTCAGCAAGGCGGACGACTCCCCGGTCACGGCGGCCGATATCGCGGCGCATAAGGTGATCCTGCAAGGTCTGCAGACCTTAACGCCGGATATCCCCGTTCTGTCTGAAGAAGCGCCGCAAAGCTGGGACGAGCGCAAGCACTGGCAGCGCTACTGGCTGGTCGATCCGCTGGACGGGACAAAAGAGTTCATCAAGCGCAACGGTGAGTTCACCGTCAATATTGCCCTGATTGAGAAGGGTAAAGCGGTGCTCGGCGTGGTCTACGCGCCGGTAATGAAGGTGATGTACAGCGCCGCAGAAGGGAAGGCCTGGAAGGAGGAGTGCGGCGTACGCAAGCAGATCCAGGTGCGCGATGCCCGTCCACCGCTGGTGGTGATTAGCCGCTCGCACAGCGACAGCGAGCTGGAGGAATACCTGCAACAGCTGGGTGAACACCAGACCACCTCGATTGGCTCGTCGCTGAAATTCTGCCTGGTGGCGGAAGGTCAGGCGCAGCTGTATCCGCGCTTTGGGCCAACCAACGTCTGGGATACCGCGGCAGGCCATGCCGTTGCCGCGGCCGCCGGGGCGCATGTCCATGACTGGCAGGGCAAGCCGCTGGACTATACCCCGCGCGAATCATTCCTCAACCCCGGCTTCCGCGTCTCTCTTTACTGAGCCAGCAGTTTGTGCAGCAGGGCGACAACCTGCTGCACCTCTTCCTGAGTTAACGCGCCGTCTTTCACCCACTGCACGCGGCCGTCCTTATCCAGCACGACAATCGCGGAGCTCTCTTCCTCAAGCTGCCAGGCCTTACGCGTCACGCCGTTGCTGTCGACGATAAACTGCGACCACGGGTAGAGCTTTTTATTGCTCTCAAGGCTTGAACGCACAAACATCCCGGAGCCAGGAATGGCATCATCGGTGTTCACAATCGTGGTGGTCTGGTAGCGGCCATGAGGGAATTTTGCGGCCTTGATCGCCTCCACGAGGTTGGCATTCTTCTCTTTTGCGGATGTACGACCGGCAATATGTTGTACAACTCTCACTTTGCCCGCGAGCTGCGCGCTATTCCAGGCTTTATAGCTAAACTTATCATTGTCGAGAATCAATTCTCCCCGGTCAGCAATGCCGACTGGCGGTACACGTTGTCCTTTTTCAATGCTGTGAGCGGAAGCCCACAGGGGCAGCAGCAGGCAGGCTGCCGCAAGGATGTTACGTAGGGTCATGGCGTTTCCTTATTGTTTGCAGGTGATCCGACCACTTGGTCATACGCTTTTAATCATAAGTGCGATCAATGTGGTTTTCCCGCAATCCGAGTGCCAGTTTGCGGGTGAACGCACATATCCATGAAAAAACGACGGCTTATACTGCTCTCTATCACGCTTTGCAAAGATTATTCTGAATAATTGTAATCAAACGGTAAATAAACTTATGCACACTGGGTAACACCGTAGTTCTGGTCTATAGTCATTGGGCATCAAAATTTGCGCTCAGGACAGTCGGGCCGATTGTGGCACCGCAAGAGCGTATGATTCGCAGGAGATACAAGAATGAAAATTTTCCAACGCTACAACCCGCTTCAGGTGGCGAAGTACGTGAAGATCCTGTTCCGTGGACGGTTGTACATCAAGGATGTTGGCGCTTTTGAGTTTGATAAGGGCAAGATCCTTGTCCCAAAAGTGAAGGACAAACAGCACCTGTCTGTGATGTCCGAAGTCAACCGTCAGGTTATGCGTCTGCAAACTGAGATGGCTTAACCAACGTGCTATGCAGTAAGTAGTTAAAAAGACGGCTCCCGATGGGAGCCGTTGATGTTTGTGGGGGCAGGAACGTTACGCCGACACCTTCTCTTCCGCGTCCGGCAGCTTCGGCACCAGTACGGTCGGCTTATTGTCAATACGCGTCACCAGCAGCTGGTCGATGCGATAGTTATCAATATCCACCACCTCAAACTTGTAGCCGGAGAACTTCACCGAGTCGGTGCGTTTCGGGATTTTACGCAGCATAAACATCATAAAGCCGCCGATGGTTTCGTAGTTACCGGACTGCGGGAACTCGTCGATATCCAGCACGCGCATGACGTCTTCAATCGGCGTACCGCCGTCGATCAGCCATGAATTATCGTCACGCTGAACAATCTGCTCTTCCAGTCCCTGGCCAACCAGGTCTCCCATCAGCGTGGTCATCACGTCGTTCAGTGTGATGATACCCACCACCAGCGCGTATTCATTCATGATCACCGCGAAGTCTTCCCCGGCGGTTTTGAAACTTTCCAGCGCTTCGGAGAGCGTCAGGGTGTCCGGCACAATCAGGGTATTGCGGATCTGCACGCCGCTGTTCAGCGCCAGGCTCTGGTTTGCCAGCACGCGGTTCAGCAGGTCTTTGGAGTCGACGTAACCGATGATGTGGTCGATATCTTCATTACAGACCAGGAACTTGGAGTGAGGATGCTGCGCTACTTTGTTCTTCAGGCTCTGCTCATCTTCATGTAAATCGAACCAGATAATGTTTTCACGGCCCGTCATGGAAGAGGGCACGGTACGGGATTCCAGTTCAAATACGTTCTCAATCAGCTCGTGTTCCTGCTTACGCAGCACCCCGGCCAGCGCGCCGGCTTCCACCACCGCATAAATGTCGTCAGAGGTGATGTCGTCTTTACGCACCATTGGCAGCTTAAAGATGCGGAAAATCACGTTCGCCAGGCCGTTGAAGAACCACACCAGCGGACGAAACACGTACAGACAGAAGCGCATCGGGTTGATGATACGCAAAGCTACAGCTTCTGGCGCAATCATACCGATGCGTTTCGGGGTCAGGTCTGCAAAGAGGATGAACAGGCCGGTTACCAGCGAGAAGGAGAGAATAAAGCTCAGCTGTTCGGCAAGCTCAGCGGACATGTATTTGACAAAGAGGCTATAAAACGCTGGAGAAAAGGCCGCATCGCCCACGATACCGCCGAGAATGGCGACCGCGTTAAGGCCAATCTGCACCACGGTGAAGAACATGCCGGGGTTTTCCTGCATTTTCAGGATGCGGGTGGCATTGATGTTGCCCTCGTCGGCAAGCAGCTTAAGTTTGATTTTGCGGGACGCGGCCAGCGAGATCTCAGATATCGAGAAAAATGCACTGACGGCAATAAGACAAAGTATTACTAAAATACTGTTTAACATAGTTTATCCGGCTTCTCGCCAGATCCTCAGAAGGGGAGTTGATACCATTTGTGTGAAAACACGTAGAACGTCAGCTCGTAGCGTTGAGCCGATTATTTCAGCGGTAGTATAGCGTAAAGAGATGTAAATCTGCCAGAGGTCACATTTTTGGCATAAAACAGACCGGACAGCGTGCGCTGTCCGGTACGGGTGACGATTTAACGGTTAATAATCAGGCCAGCTGTGGCGGCAGGCAGACGCCGATGCCCCCGATGCCGCAGTAGCCGTACGGGTTTTTGTGCAGATACTGCTGATGATCGTCCTCGGCATAGTAGAACGGCTTCGCGGTGGCGATTTCCGTGGTCACCTCGCGCGTATCGCCTGCTTCACGCATGGCCTGCTGGAAACGCTCAAGGCTGGCGCGCGCGGCGGCGTCCTGCTCAGGCGTGAGCGGATAAATGGCCGAGCGATACTGTGTGCCGTGGTCGTTGCCCTGACGCATGCCCTGCGCCGGGTCGTGGTTTTCCCAGAAGACCTGCAGGAGCTGTTCGTAGCTGATGACCGTCGGGTCATATACCACGCGTACCGCTTCCGCATGGCCGGTTTCGCCGGAGCAGACTTCGCGGTAGGTTGGATTCGGCGTATAACCGCCCGTGTAGCCGGCCGCGGTGCTGTAAACGCCGGGCAACTGCCAGAAGAGGCGTTCAACGCCCCAGAAGCAGCCCATGGCGAACAGGGCGATTTCCATTCCATCAGGAACGTTGGTCATTGAATGGTTATTGACGGCGTGTAAGGTCGCCACAGGCATAGGGGTGTTGCGTCCCGGTAATGCATCAGCTTGTGAAACCAGATGCTTCTTGTCGAATAAACTCACGATGGGGCCTCCCGGGGTGCGATGTTTCGGTTAAGGTTGTCACGAAGCGTTTAATTGAACACAATAAATGCGCTGAATGAGACTAGATTTAATCATAAGAAATATTTGGGTGTTACACCCGTTTTCAACCCACGTTTTGGGTTTTTGGCTTCCGGGCCGTATTTTGCCGCACGGCGGCGCTTCATTTGCTTCCAGGGTGGAAAAGGGATATTCAGGAGAAAACGTGACAAAAATCCGCCAGTTATGTTTAGTCAGTGTATTGCTGACAAGCGGGGTTGCCAGCGCGGCGAATGTCCGTTTGCAGGTTGAGGGGTTATCCGGGACGCTGGAAAAAAACGTGCGTGCGCAGCTGTCGACCATCCAGAGCGATGAGGTGACGCCGGACCGGCGTTTTCGCGCGCGCGTGGATGACGCGATCCGTGAAGGGCTAAAAGCGCTGGGGTATTACGAACCCACCATTGATTTCGATCTTCGCCCGCCGCCAAAGAAGGGGCGGCAGGTGCTTATTGCCCGCGTCTCGCCGGGCGAGCCGGTGCTGATTGGCGGCACGAACGTCATCCTGCGCGGCGGCGCGCGTACCGACCGCGACTACCTGGACCTGCTCAGCACGCGACCGAAAATCGGCACCGTGCTCAACCACGGTGACTACGACCACTTCAAAAAAGAGCTGACGAGTGTCTCCCTGCGCAAGGGCTACTTCGACAGCCAGTTCAATAAAAGCCAGCTGGGCATCGCGCTGGAGCGACGTCAGGCCTTCTGGGATATTGACTACGACAGCGGTGAGCGCTACCGCTTTGGCGATGTAACGTTTGAAGGTTCGCAAATTCGTGAAGAGTATCTGCAAAACCTCGTGCCGTTTAAAAAAGGCGACTACTACCAGTCGAGCGATCTTGCGGAGCTGAACCGTCGCCTCTCCGCTACCGGCTGGTTTAACTCCGTGGTTGTCGCACCGGAATTTGATAAGTCTAGAAAAACCAAGGTGTTGCCGCTGCATGGCGTTGTCTCGCCGCGCACCGAGAACACCATTGAGACCGGTGTTGGCTACTCGACAGACGTCGGTCCGCGCGTGAAGACCTCCTG
Organism: Enterobacter cloacae complex sp. P14RS; assembly: GCF_014895895.1. Taxonomy (NCBI): domain Bacteria; kingdom Pseudomonadati; phylum Pseudomonadota; class Gammaproteobacteria; order Enterobacterales; family Enterobacteriaceae; genus Enterobacter; species Enterobacter cloacae complex sp. P14RS. Next base: position 57,484 of record NZ_JADBQM010000019.1, on the reverse strand, counting down.
GAAAAAGCCGTGGATGAACTCCTACGGCCACAGCCTGACCACCAGCGCCAGCATTTCCGCACCGGAACAGCAGCTGGATTTCAGCTATAAAATACCGCTGCTGAAAAACCCGCTTGAGCAATATTACCTGGTGCAGGGCGGCTTTAAGCGTACCGATTTGAACGATACCGAGCAGGACTCGACAACGCTTGCGGTTTCACGCTTCTGGGATCTCTCCAGCGGCTGGCAGCGCGCCATTAACCTGCGCTGGAGCCTTGATCACTTTACCCAGGCAAACGTCACCAACACCACTATGCTGCTTTATCCGGGCGTGATGATCAGCCGTACCCGCTCGCGCGGCGGCCTGATGCCAACCTGGGGTGATTCACAGCGGTACTCTATCGACTACTCCAATACGATGTGGGGCTCTGACGTCGACTTCACGGTGGTGCAGGCGCAAAACGTCTGGATCCGCACGCTGTATGACAAACACCGCTTTGTGATGCGCGGCAATCTCGGCTGGATTGAGACGGGTGATTTCGAGCGCGTTCCGCCGGACCTGCGCTTCTTCGCCGGGGGCGACCGCAGCATTCGCGGGTATAAGTACAAATCGATCTCACCTGAAAACGAAAAAGGCCAGCTGACCGGGGCATCCAAACTGGCGACCGGATCGCTGGAGTATCAGTACAACGTCAGCGGCAAGTGGTGGGGCGCAATGTTTGTTGACGGTGGTGAAGCGGTGAACGATATCCGCCGCAGCGATTTCAAAACCGGTGCAGGCGTGGGCGTACGCTGGCAGTCACCCGTCGGACCCATCAAGCTCGACTTCGCCGTGCCGGTGGGCGACAAAGATGAACACGGATTACAGTTTTACATCGGTCTGGGGCCTGAATTATGAGTTTATGGAAGAAAATAAGCCTCGGGGTGCTGATTTTTATCGTGCTGCTGCTCGGAACGGTGGCGTTTCTGGTGGGAACGACGACCGGGCTGCATCTGCTGTTTAACGCCGCGAACCGTTGGGTGCCGGGGCTGGAAATTGGTCAGGTAACGGGCGGCTGGCGAGACCTGCGTCTGAAGAACATCCGCTACGAGCAGCCGGGCGTGGCGGTCAACGCCGGGGAATTCCATCTCGCGGTGAAGCTGGGCTGCCTGCGGGATAGCAAGCTCTGCGTGAACGATCTGTCGCTAAAAGACGTCAACGTGGCGATAGACTCAAAGAAAATGCCGAAGTCTGCGCCGGTTGAGGAAGAGGACAGCGGCCCGCTGAATCTCTCCACGCCGTACCCGATTGCGCTCTATCGGGTGGCGCTCGATAACGTCAATATCAAAATCGACGACACCACCGTTTCGGTGATGGATTTCACCTCCGGCCTGCGCTGGCAGGAGAAAAACCTCACCCTGACGCCTACATCGCTGCAGGGTTTACTCATCGCGCTGCCGAAAGTGGCCGACGTGGCGCAGGAAGAGATCGTCGAGCCGAAGATCCAGAACCCGCAGCCGGAAGAGAAGCCGCTGGGCGAAACGCTGAAAGAACTCTTCTCGAAGCCTGTCCTGCCTGAAATGACCGACGTGCATCTGCCGCTGAACCTCAACATTGAGGAGTTCAAAGGCGAACAGCTGCGCCTGACCGGCGACACCGATCTGACGGTCTTTAACATGCTGCTGAAAGTCAGCAGCATTGACGGCAACATGAAGCTCGACGCGCTGGATATCGACACCAACCAGGGCTCGGTGAACGCGTCAGGCAACGCCCTGCTGCGCGACAGCTGGCCGGTGGATATCACCCTCAATAGCGCCCTGAATATCGACCCGCTGAAGGGCGAAAAAGTGAAGGTTAAAGTGGGCGGGGCGCTGCGCGAGAAGCTGGATATCGGGGTGAATCTCTCCGGCCCGGTAGACATGGCCCTGCGCGCGCAAACCCAGCTGGCGGAAGCCGGGCTGCCGCTCAATCTGGAGGTTGTCAGCAAGCAGCTTTACTGGCCGTTTACCGGCGAAAAACAGTATCAGGCCGACGATCTGAAGCTGAAGCTGAGCGGCAAGATGACCGACTACACGCTCTCGTTCCGCACTGCGGTGAAGGGGCAGGGCGTGCCGCCCGCGACCATCACGCTGGATGCAAAAGGCAACGAACAGCAGGTTAACCTCGACAAGCTGACCGTCGCGGCGCTGGAAGGCAAAACGGAACTGACCGCGCTGCTCGACTGGCAGCAGGCGATCAGCTGGCGCGGCGAGCTGAAGCTGACGGGAATTAACACCGCCAAAGAGGTGCCGGACTGGCCGTCGAAGCTGGACGGGCTGATCAAAACCCGCGGCAGCCTCTACGGCGGCACGTGGCAGATGGACGTGCCGGAAATCAAGCTCACCGGGAACGTGAAGCAGAACAAGGTGAACGTTGAAGGCTCGGTGAAGGGCAACAGCTACCTGCAGTGGATTATCCCGGGACTGCACGTGGCGCTGGGCCGCAACACGGCGGATATCAAAGGCGAGCTGGGGGTAAAAGATCTCAATCTTGACGCCACCATCGACGCGCCGAATCTGGATAACGCCCTGCCGGGTCTGGGCGGTACGGCGAAAGGACTCCTGAAAGTGCGCGGCACCGTGGACGCGCCGCAGCTGCTGGCAGATATCACCGCCAACAATCTGCGCTGGCAGGAGCTGAGCGTTGCCCGCGTCCGCGTGGAAGGGGATGTGAAATCCACCGATCAGATCGGCGGCAACCTGAACCTGCGCGTGGAGCGCATTTCCCAGCCGGACGTGAACATTAGCCTGGTGACTCTGGACGCCAAAGGGAACGAGAAGCAGCACGACCTCCAGCTGCGCGTGCAGGGCGAGCCCGTCTCCGGCCAGCTTCACCTGACCGGCAGCTTCGACCGGAAGGAAACGCGCTGGAAAGGAACGCTGGACAACACCCGCTTCAACACTCCGGTGGGGCCGCTGACGCTCTCGCGCTCCATTGCGCTGGACTACCGCAACGCCGAGCAGAAGATCAGCATCGGGCCTCACTGCTGGACCAACCCGAACGCGGAGCTGTGCGTGCCGCAGACCATTGATGCGGGGGCGGAAGGGCGCGCGCAGATCAACCTGAACCGCTTCGATCTGGCGATGCTGAAACCGTTTATGCCGGACACCACGCAGGCCAGCGGCGTCTTCAGCGGGAAAGCCGATGTCGCCTGGGATACCACCAAAGAGGGGCTGCCGCAGGGCAGCGTCACGCTTTCCGGGCGTAACGTGAAGGTAACGCAGGAGGTGAACGATGCGACGCTGCCGGTGGCCTTCGACACCCTGAATGTGAGTGCAGACCTGCATAACAACCGTGCGGAGCTGGGGTGGCTTATCCGTCTGACCAACAACGGCCAGATGGACGGGCAGATACAGATTACCGATCCGCAGGGGCGGCGCAATCTGGGCGGCAACGTCAATATTCGTAACTTCAACCTGGCGATGGTCAACCCGATCTTCGCCCGCGGGGAAAAAGCCGAGGGCATGGTGAATGCCAACCTGCGCCTGGCGGGCAACGCGCAAAGCCCTCAGCTGTTCGGTCAGCTGCGTCTCAGCGGTGTGGATATCGACGGTAACTTCATGCCGTTTGATATGCAGCCCAGCCAGATTGCGATGAACTTCAACGGCATGAGCTCGACGCTGAACGGCTCGGTATTAACTCAGCAGGGGCAAATCAACCTGAGCGGCGACGCGGACTGGAGCCAGCTCGACAACTGGCGCGCCCGTATTGCCGCGAAAGGCAGTAAGGTGCGCATCACCGTACCGCCAATGGTGCGCCTGGACGTCTCGCCGGACGTGGTCTTTGAGGCGACGCCAAGCCTCTTCACCCTGGATGGCCGCGTGGACGTGCCGTGGGCGCGTATCGTGGTTCACGAGGTGCCGGAAAGCGCGGTTGGCGTCTCCAGTGATGAAGTTATGCTCAATGAAAATCTGAAACCTGCCGAAGAGAAGAGCGCTGGCATACCGATTAATAGTAACCTTATCGTGCACGTGGGAAATAACGTGCGGTTGGATGCGTTTGGGCTGAAGGCGAGGCTCACGGGCGACCTGAAAGTGGCGCAGGATAAACAAGGGCTTGGCCTCAACGGGCAGATCAATATTCCTGAAGGGCGTTTCCATGCCTATGGTCAGGATCTGATTGTCCGTAAAGGCGAGCTGCTGTTCTCCGGCCCACCGGATCAACCATTGTTGAACATCGAAGCGATTCGTAACCCGGAAGCGACGGAAAACGACGTCATTGCTGGCGTACGCGTCACCGGCTCTGCCGACGAACCGAAGGCGGAGATCTTCTCCGACCCGGCGATGTCGCAGCAGGAAGCCCTCTCTTATCTGCTGCGCGGACAAGGTCTGGACAGCGGACAAAGCGACAGTGCGGCGATGACCTCAATGTTGGTCGGTCTGGGGGTTGCACAAAGTGGGCAGGTTGTGGGTAAAATCGGCGAGACGTTCGGCGTAAGCAATCTGGCGCTGGACACCCAGGGCGTGGGTGACTCCTCGCAGGTGGTGGTCAGCGGCTATGTACTGCCGGGTCTGCAGGTAAAATATGGTGTGGGGATCTTTGACTCACTGGCAACACTCACGTTACGCTATCGCCTGATGCCTAAGCTATATCTGGAAGCAGTGTCCGGCGTAGACCAGGCACTTGATCTGCTCTATCAGTTTGAGTTTTAGCAATGCGAATATTTGTCTACGGCAGTTTACGAACCAGGCAAGGCAACAGTCACTGGATGACCAATGCCCAGCTACTGGGGAATTACAATATCGAGAACTACCAGTTGTACAGCCTGGGCCACTATCCAGGCGCGGTTCCCGGCGAAGGAACAGTACAGGGTGAAGTTTATCGTATTGATAATGCTACACTTGCCGAACTTGATGCCTTGCGCACCAGGGGCGGTGAATACGCTCGCCAGTTGATCCAGACACCGTACGGAAGCGCGTGGATGTATGTCTACCAGCGTCCGGTCGACGGGTTAACGCGGATTGTAAGCGGTAACTGGTTAGACAGAGACCAGTACTGAAAAACGACAACGCCACCGTGAGGTGGCGTTGTTTTTTTCACTTTCAATTCTCTTCTGTATCCCTGCGTCGGGTTAAAAAAAGAGGAACGAACAGCATGATGTATGGGGCAATAAGCCATAAAAAACACAAGGCGCGTGAACGGCCATAGTAGTTTATGCATCGCGTATTGCTTGATATGACGGGCAGGAAAAACAGTAAAAACAGCAAAATCGCATAATCGCTTCGATAAGGGATCCATAAGTAAAACAAAAACCAGGCAAGTTGGAATGTCAGGATGCAGAGATACTGCCATTTGCTGTCTTTGCCGTAACAGTCAAACGCCTTTATGTAGCCCATCTTTATGCTTTGAAGAAAGAAACTTAGCATGTATAACGCTCACGATCGCGACGGTCAGAAGCGTGCTCGTCAGCAACGCTCCTAAAAAATAGCTGTGGGTGATATCAGTAGCACCCGAGCTTAAAGTATGTAATTTACTATATCCTCTATCTACTGCAACAAAAAGCGTATATAGCCCGATGTTAATACAGAACTGAAGCAGACAAGAAGTGGCAATATTCGCTGGAATTCTTTTTAATAGAGTGAGTAACGTATAAATAATACTTGCTGAAAGAGCGAAGTAAAGCCCGTTAAATAAACTGGATAGTAAGGAGCTGTTTATTTCGCTGAATATTAAATTATCGCTTCCATAATACCATGCCAGATATTGAGTATACGTACTTCTGCCAAAGATAAAGGAGGCAATAATAATGACGAGTAGACTTACGATATGGATTTTCTTACTCATAATTTTGCTCCCTTAGAAAGCAGTTCCTTCATCGTTTTACTGGCCTCCAGCTGATCTTTGATTATGGCAAGGTCACGATTGTTGTGATTATATTTTGCAATAGCGGTTGGCGTTCCTTTACCACCATTGTCCATAAAGAAGACAATATCCTTACGACCATAAAGAAGGACCTGTGGGATGGGATCACGCCCATAGCTCACCGCCTGAGGAAGGGAGTGAATAGACTCTGTCGTGAGGAAGCGAGGAATATTTTCATGCTCAATATTGCCTAAAGGTGTAGTGGCAACAAGAGAGCCGATAAAATCAGTCGTATACACTAACGCATCTGTATCTTTGGTCGTTACTTTCGAGCCCGTAAGATATTTTATCTGTTGCCAAAGTGTAATATCTTTTGGGGTAACCTTAACACCATCCATAAACATATCTTGCTTGCGTTTTAGCTGAATGACAGTGCGGTGTACCTGTGTCAAAGAGGGGCTGATTTCCCCAACGGAAGGCATAAGTCCATCGCGGGAATATAGCCTTTCAATAATAAAGTAAATTCCAGTTGGGCGGGCAACATCAATGTTAATGGATGACATATGAATCCTGTAATCAATGGGGATTAATGCTCATTATGACAGTATGTGATTAATTGACAGCCTATTCAACCACTCCCACCATAAATGAGAGGGTGTCTTTGTTGTATTAACATGAAAGCCAAAGGGAATGGGATTTATCTTAAAAGCTAATGTATGCTGCTTTTAACAAAGATAAAAAAAGCCCCAGTATGCGGGGCTTTCATCAATCGACAGTAAGAATTACTTCTTAGCAGCGCGTTCGAAGGAGGCGATGATTTCTGCTTTCGCCGCTTCTGCGTTGTCCCAGCCGTCAACCTTAACCCATTTACCTTTTTCGAGGTCTTTGTAGTGCTCGAAGAAGTGGGCGATCTGCGCTTTCAGCAGCTCTGGCAGGTCATTCACATCTTTAATGTGATCGTACTCTTTGCTCAGCTTGGTGTGCGGTACCGCAACCAGCTTCGCATCTTCACCCGCTTCGTCAGTCATCTTCAGCACGCCAACAGGACGGCAGCGAATGACGGAGCCTGGCTGCAGTGGGTATGGCGTTGGAACCAGCACGTCAACCGGGTCACCGTCCAGAGACAGGGTGTGGTTGATGTAGCCGTAGTTGCACGGATAGAACATGGCAGTAGACATGAAACGGTCAACGAACAGCGCACCGGTGTCTTTGTCGATTTCGTATTTGATTGGATCTGCGTTGGCCGGGATTTCAATAACAACGTAGATGTCTTCTGGCAGTTCTTTACCCGCTGGGACGTTGAGTAAGCTCATGTCGGTGTCCTTTAAAATGGATGGTAAACAAGTGGCAGGTATTATAGCCAACTCACGCTGAATGTCTCCGCCTCTTTTCGCTTTCTCTCCCCGCAAGCTCCACTTTTCAGACCGTTTCCATGACAGGAAAATCCATAAACTCAGCCGCATTTTTAATGGTGAAATGAAAGCGATTACAAACTTGTGATTAACATTTTATTCACTTTCCTGAAGTGTGATGTAACGCAATTCGTTACATATTTCATTGGCTATAGTCATTTCGCAGAACATCTTTTAACCAACAATAAACACCCCTACGAGGACGCTCATATGTGGAAGCGCTTACTTCTTGTCACAGCAGTTTCGGCAGCCATGTCGTCTATGGCGATGGCCGCTCCCTTAACCGTAGGTTTTTCGCAAGTTGGCTCTGAATCCGGCTGGCGTGCGGCGGAAACCAACGTTGCGAAAAGCGAGGCTCAGAAACGCGGCATCACCCTGAAAATCGCCGATGGTCAGCAAAAGCAGGAAAACCAGATCAAAGCCGTGCGCTCGTTTATCGCCCAGGGCGTGGATGCCATCTTTATTGCACCAGTGGTGGCGACCGGCTGGGAACCGGTTCTGAAGGAAGCGAAAGACGCTGAAATTCCGGTCTTCCTGCTCGACCGTTCCATCGATGTTAAAGACAAATCTCTCTATATGACCACCGTCACCGCTAATAACGTGCTTGAAGGGCAGTTAATTGGCGACTGGCTGATTAAACAGGTCGACGGCAAGCCGTGTAACGTCGTTGAACTGCAGGGCACCGTCGGTGCGAGCGTGGCCATCGACCGTAAGAAAGGCTTTGCTGAGGCCATTGCCAAAGCGCCAAACATCAAGATTATCCGCTCCCAGTCCGGCGACTTTACCCGCAGTAAGGGTAAAGAGGTCATGGAGAGCTTTATCAAGGCTGAAAACAACGGCAAGAATATCTGCATGGTTTACGCCCACAACGATGACATGGCGATCGGGGCGATTCAGGCGATTAAAGAAGCGGGCCTGAAGCCGGGCAAAGATATCCTCACCGGCTCTATCGACGGCGTGCCGGACATCTACAAAGCGATGATCGACGGTGAAGCCAATGCCAGCGTCGAGCTGACGCCGAACATGGCGGGCCCGGCATTCGACGCGCTGGAGAAATTCAAGAAAGACGGCACGATGCCTGAGAAGGTGACCGTCACCAAGTCCACGCTCTACCTGCCTGATACAGCGAAAGAAGAGTTAGAGAAGAAGAAAAATATGGGCTACTGATCCAGTGAAATTGCCGGGTGGCGCTGCGCTTACCCGGCCTACGGGAACGTGCCGGGGACGTGAATATGAAAACTGAACAACACCAGGAAATCCTCCGCACAGAGGGCTTGAGTAAATTCTTCCCCGGCGTAAAGGCGCTGGATAGCGTTGATTTCAGCCTGCGGCGCGGTGAGATCATGGCGCTGCTGGGCGAGAACGGCGCGGGAAAATCGACGCTGATTAAATCGCTGACCGGCGTTTATCACGCCGATCGCGGCACCATCTGGCTGGAAGGCAACGCCATTTCGCCAAAAAATACCGCCCACGCCCAGCAGCTGGGGATCGGGACGGTTTACCAGGAAGTGAACCTGCTGCCGAATATGTCGGTGGCAGATAACCTGTTTATTGGTCGCGAGCCACGCCGCTTTGGCCTGCTGCGCCGAAAAGAGATGGAGGCGCGCGCCACGAAGCTGATGGAGTCCTACGGCTTCTCCCTCGACGTTCGCGAGCCGCTGAACCGCTTTTCCGTGGCGATGCAGCAGATCGTCGCCATCTGTCGCGCGATCGATCTCTCTGCGAAGGTGCTGATCCTCGATGAACCCACCGCCAGCCTCGATACCCAGGAAGTGGAGATGCTCTTCACCCTGATGCGCCAGCTGCGCGATCAGGGCGTGAGCCTGATCTTCGTCACGCACTTCCTCGATCAGGTGTATGAGGTGAGCGACCGCATTACGGTGCTGCGCAACGGCAGCTTTGTCGGCTGCCGCGAAACCCGCGAGCTGCCGCAGATCGAGCTGGTGAAAATGATGCTGGGCCGCGAGCTGGAAACCAACGCGCTCCAGCGCGCGGGCCGCACGTTGCTGAGCGAAAACCCGGTTGCCGCGTTCAGCGATTACGGCAAGAAAGGCGTGATATCGCCGTTTAACCTTGAGGTGCGTCCCGGCGAAATTGTCGGGCTGGCGGGCCTGCTGGGCTCGGGCCGAACCGAAACCGCCGAGGTGATCTTCGGGATCAAGCCTGCCGACAGCGGCACCGCGCTGATCAAGGGCAAACCGCAAACCCTGCGATCGCCGCATCAGGCCTCCTGTCTGGGCGTTGGCTTCTGCCCGGAAGACCGGAAAACGGACGGCATCATTGCCGCCGCCTCGGTGCGGGAAAATATCATCCTGGCCCTGCAGGCCCAGCGCGGCTGGCTACGCCCGATCCCCCGTAAAGAGCAAAACGCCATCGCCGAGCGCTTTATCCGCCAGCTCGGCATCCGCACCCCGAGCGCGGAACAGCCGATTGAATTTCTCTCCGGCGGTAACCAGCAGAAGGTGCTGCTCTCCCGCTGGCTGCTGACCAAACCGCAGTTCCTGATCCTTGACGAGCCGACGCGCGGTATCGACGTGGGCGCGCACGCCGAAATTATCCGGCTTATCGAAACGCTCTGTGCGGACGGGCTGGCCCTGCTGGTTATCTCATCCGAGCTGGAGGAGCTGGTGGGCTATGCCGATCGCGTCATCATCATGCGCGATCGCAAACAGGTGGCAGAGATCCCGCTGGATAAACTGTCCGTTCCGGCAATCATGAATGCCATCGCGGCGTAAGGAGTGAATCGTGATGTCCCGTTCGCTTTCGCAAACCGGTGAGTCAAAGCGCCGCTTTAGCTGGCCAACCGGCACGCCGCAAATTGCAGCGCTGCTGGTGGTGCTGCTGGTAGATAGCCTTGTCGCACCGCATTTCTTCCAGATTATTGTTCAGGATGGCCGCCTGTTTGGCAGCCCGATCGATATTTTAAACCGCGCCGCGCCCGTGGCGCTGCTGGCGATTGGGATGACGCTGGTGATCGCCACCGGCGGAATAGATCTCTCCGTCGGCGCGGTGATGGCTATCGCCGGGGCCACGGCAGCCTCCATGACCGTGGCCGGTCACAGCCTGCCGGTGGTACTGCTGGCGGCCTTAGGCACCGGCGTGCTGGCCGGACTATGGAACGGCATTCTGGTGGCGGTGCTGAAAATTCAGCCCTTTGTCGCTACGCTGATCCTGATGGTGGCCGGGCGCGGGGTCGCACAGCTGATCACCTCGGGGCAGATTGTTACCTTCAACTCTCCGAGCCTGGCATGGCTTGGCAGCGGTAACCTTCTGTTCTTCCCGACGCCAGTGATTATTGCCCTGGTCACGCTTATTGTCTTTTGGCTCTTCACCCGCAAAACGGCGCTCGGCATGTTTATTGAGGCGGTGGGGATCAACATTCGCGCCGCGCGCAACGCCGGGGTCAACACCCGCCTGATGGTGATGCTGACCTACGTGCTGAGCGGCGTCTGCGCCGCCATTGCCGGTGTCATCGTCGCCGCCGATATTCGCGGGGCCGATGCCAATAACGCCGGACTCTGGCTGGAGCTGGATGCGATCCTCGCGGTGGTGATCGGCGGCGGGTCGCTGATGGGCGGGCGCTTTAACCTGCTGCTCTCGGTGATCGGCGCGCTGATCATTCAGGGCATGAACACCGGGATCCTGCTCTCGGGATTCCAGCCGGAACTCAACCAGGTGGTAAAAGCGGTAGTTGTACTCTGCGTGCTGATCGTCCAGTCGCCGCGCTTTGTCAGCATCATTAAGGGGATCCGTGGCCATGATAAAACGTAATTTACCGTTAATGATCACGCTGGGCGTGTTTGTGCTGGGGTATCTCTACTGCCTCACGCAGTTCCCCGGTTTTGCCTCAACGCGCGTGATCTGCAACATTCTGACGGACAACGCCTTTTTAGGCATTATCGCCGTCGGCATGACCTTTGTGATCCTCTCCGGCGGGATCGATCTGTCCGTCGGCTCGGTGATCGCATTCACGGGGGTATTCCTCGCGAAGGCGATCGGTTTCTGGGGCATCTCGCCGCTGGTGGCGTTTCCGCTGGTGCTAGTGATGGGCTGCGCGTTTGGCGCCTTTATGGGGCTTCTGATCGACGCGCTGAAAATTCCGGCCTTTATCATCACGCTGGCCGGGATGTTTTTCCTGCGCGGCGTAAGTTATCTGGTGTCGGAGGAGTCGATTCCGATTAACCATCCGGTGTATGACACGCTCTCCAGCCTGGCGTGGAAAATTCCCGGCGGCGGTCGCCTGAGCGCGATGGGGCTGCTGATGCTGGGCGTGGTGGTGATTGGCATTTTCCTCGCCCACCGCACCCGGTTCGGCAATCAGGTATACGCCATTGGCGGCAACGCCACGTCGGCCAACCTGATGGGGATCTCGACCCGCAGCACCACCATCCGCATCTATATGCTTTCGACCGGCCTGGCAACGCTGGCGGGTATTGTCTTCTCGGTGTATACCCAGGCGGGCTATGCCCTTGCAGGCGTCGGCGTGGAACTGGATGCGATTGCTTCTGTGGTTATCGGCGGCACGCTGCTCAGCGGCGGGGTAGGGACGGTGCTGGGGACGCTGTTCGGCGTCGCGATTCAGGGGCTGATACAAACCTATATCAACTTTGACGGCACGCTCAGCTCGTGGTGGACGAAGATCGCCATCGGCATTCTGCTGTTTATTTTTATTGCCCTGCAGCGGGGGCTGACGGTGCTCTGGGAGAACCGTCAAAGCTCGCCTGTTACCCGCGTAAACACATCGGTAACAGAGCGATAACACACTGAATTTGCTTAAAGTCTAAACATTTTCCGGTAGCGGCCGATAATCTTCTTTTATGCCCAGAAATATCTCGCTACCGGAAATAATATCATGCTTAAAACGCTATCGATTCGTACCGGCTTGCTCTCTTTACTGGCCGTTATGACCCTTCTGCTGCTGATTGTCAGCGGCATCGGCATTTATGCCCTCACACAGAGTTCTTCCTCACTGCAGCGCATTAATCACCTTCAGGGTGAGCAGATGGTGCAGCTGAACACCGGCTATACGCTGATCCTGCGCGCACGCAATGAGGCGGGTCAGGCCGTCCGCATGATGGAAATCGGCATGCTGGACGATGCGGCCAAAGCGGTAAAAAACATCAATCAGGAAGTCGCCCTGGCCCGGAAAACGTTAAAAGGCGTGATTGACGGCGGCGTGGCTGACGAACAGGGGCAGCAGCTCCTCGACAAAGTCGCGGCCAGCCTGGCGACGTATAACCAGCAGGGGATCGGCCCGATGCTGAAAACCCTGAATGACCAGAGTGCAGACAGCTATTACGATCTGCTGGAGAACACGCTGATTCCGGTGGCGAAGCAGTTCGATAACGACATGCAGGCGTTTCAGAAATGGAGCGAAGCGCGAGGTCAGGCGGAAGTGCGTGCCGTACAGGCGAGTAAAACCCGCGTGCTGATCCTGATTATTGTCGCTGCGCTGCTGACGGCGGGCATTATCGCGCTCGCCTGGCTGGCGCTGCGCCATATGCTGCTCAAGCCGCTCTCGGCGTCGATTGCTCAGCTGGAGAACGTGGCAGCAGGCGATTTAACCCACACGCTGAATGCCCCGGCGAGCCAGGAGTTTAACCGCCTCAACGCGGCGATAGAGGAGATGCGTCAGTCGCTGATGAGCTCGGTTCTGCGGGTTCGCGATGCCAGCTCGCAAATTGATACCGGCAGCCGCGAGCTGACGGCGGGGAACCGGGATCTTGCCGAGCGCACCGAATCCACCGCCACGTCGCTGGAGCAGACCGCCGCCAGCATGGAGCAGATCACCGCCACGGTGAAGCTTAACGCCGACAACGCCGAGCAGGCGCACCAGCTGGCGAAGTCTGTTTCCGACACCGCCGATCACGGCAGCGAAATGGTCTGCTACGTGATTGAAAAAATGCGCGATATCTCCGGCAGTTCGGCGCGCATCGCCGACATCCTGAGCGTGATTGACGGTATTGCCTTCCAGACCAACATTCTGGCGCTTAACGCCTCCGTGGAAGCGGCGCGCGCGGGCGAGCAGGGGCGCGGGTTTGCCGTGGTCGCGGGTGAAGTCCGCAACCTTGCCAGCCGCAGCGCCGACGCGGCGAAAGAGATCCGCTCTCTGATCGGCGATTCGCAGGCCCACGTTAACGAGGGCAGCGAGCTGGCCCAGCAGGCGGGTGAAACGATGGATGAGATTGCCACCGAAGTGCTGCGCATGACCAAACTGATGCGCGAAATTGCCACCGCGTCTCAGGAGCAGAGCCGCGGCATCGAGCAGGTGAATATTGCGGTGAACCAGATGGATGAAACCGCGCAGCAGAATGCGGCGCTGGTGCAGCAATCCTCCGCCGCGACCCGCTCCCTTGAGGAGCAGTCGCGTCAGCTGATGGAAGCCATGTCATCATTCAAAGTGACGGCTCAGACTGCGGCATAATATTTCCCAGCCCCGGAGCGTTCTGTGCCGGGGCTTTATTTCTCGCGGAATTTACCGCCGCAATATTATCGTGAATATCACCCATTAATAATTCCAGCGAGTTGGTTAACGCTAACGCTTTTTCAGTCGGCTCGAGATATAAACCTTTGCGAAAAAATAACGGCTCATCAAACAGTTGATTAAAACGCTTCAACGCCAGGCTCACCGCAGGACGGGACATCTCCAGGCGCAAAGAGGCTTTTGCCATACTGCCGCAGCGGACGGCTTCAATAAATACAGGGATAAGATTTAAATCAATGCCGGTATTAGCCCGGGAATAATTTTTCATTGCAATTCTGCTCCAGGAAATAAATGTCAAACTGTTATGGAAATAATGCAGGAGCAGGGGTGAAGATTAAAGCGTGATTTTTATAAACACTTATACGGTAAAATATATAAATGTGTTGGGGAGCCAGACTGGCTCCCCGGGAGAGATATTACGCGTCCGGATACTCACGGATAAAACGTTCAACGTCTTCAACCATATGGTTGTTGCCAACGAAGAACGAACGACGCTGGTGAAGGCTTTCCGGCACTATGTCCAGAATACGCTGTTTACCGTCGCTCGCCTTGCCGCCCGCCTGTTCGGCCAGGAACGCCATCGGGTTGCATTCGTACAGCAGGCGCAGCTTCCCGTCCGGGTGGCTGGCGGTGCTTGGATAGAGGTAGATACCGCCCTTCAGCAGGTTACGGTGGAAATCCGCGACCAGAGAGCCAATGTAGCGGGACGTGTAAGGGCGCTGGGTCGCTTTATCTTCTTCCTGGCAGAATTTGATGTACTTCTTCACGCCGTTCGGGAACTTGATGTAGTTGCCTTCGTTGATGGAGTAAGTGCTGCCTTTCTCCGGGAAGCGCATACGTTCCTGGCACAGGCAGAAGACGCCCAGCGACGGATCGTAGGTAAAGGCGTGAACCCCGCATCCGGTGGTGTAGACCAGCATGGTGGACGAGCCATAAACGACGTAACCGGCCGCAACCTGGTTACTGCCCGGCTGCAGGAAATCTTCCTCGGTTACCGGCGTACCAACAGGCGTGACGCGGCGGTAGATGGAGAAAATGGTACCGACAGAAACGTTAACGTCGATGTTGGAGGAGCCGTCGAGCGGATCCATCAGTACGACGTATTTCGCGTGTTCACACCCTTCGAATACAACAATTTCATCTTCTTCTTCGGAGGCGATACCCGCAACGATGTCGCGCGCGCGCAGTGCAGCTTTCAGTTTTTCATTTGCGAACAGATCGAGTTTCTGCTGAACCTCGCCCTGAACGTTCTCGGCACCGCTGGCACCCAGGATATCGACCAGACCGGCCTTGTTGATATCACGGTGGATGATCTTAGCGCCCAGCTTTATTGCCGACAGCAAAGCAGTGAGTTCACCCGTAGCATGAGAGAACTCGTGCTGCTTTTCGACAATAAATTCACCTAACGTTTTCATAACACTTTCCCTGCATCTTTGTGAGTAGAGCGATTGTATGTTCACTAAAACGACTAAAGCCCAACAATCTTAACAAATATTCAAATAGTAGCGCAGAGGTGAATCGCGCCAGCAACATACGGATTTACCTGAAATGCGTTTCACAGCCGCTAACATGTGAGTAAAATGTGCGCCACATTAAAGAAGGATAGTGACGTATGCGCATTCATATATTGGGGATTTGTGGCACTTTCATGGGCGGACTGGCAATGCTGGCGCGCTCGCTGGGCCATGAAGTGACAGGTTCGGACGCCAATGTGTATCCGCCGATGAGCACGCTTCTGGAGAAACAGGGCATCTCTTTAATTCAGGGCTACGATGCCAGCCAGCTGGATCCCGAGCCGGATCTGGTCATCATTGGCAACGCCATGACCCGCGGTAACCCGTGCGTTGAAGCGGTGCTGGAACGCAATATTCCGTTCATGTCCGGCCCGCAGTGGCTGCATGATTTCGTGCTGCGCGACCGCTGGGTGGTTGCCGTAGCCGGTACCCACGGCAAAACCACCACCGCCGGCATGGCGACCTGGATCCTTGAAGCCTGCGGCTACAAGCCGGGCTTCGTGATCGGCGGCGTGCCGGGTAATTTCGACGTCTCTGCGCGTCTCGGCGACAGCCCGTTCTTTGTGATTGAAGCGGATGAATACGACTGCGCATTCTTCGACAAGCGTTCCAAATTCGTGCACTACTGCCCGCGCACGCTGATCCTCAACAACCTTGAGTTTGACCACGCGGATATCTTTGACGACCTGAAAGCCATTCAGAAACAGTTCCACCACCTGGTGCGCATTGTTCCGGGCCAGGGCCGCATTATCCTGCCGGAGAACGACATCAACCTGAAGCAGACCCTGGCGATGGGCTGCTGGAGCGAGCAGGAACTGGTGGGCGAGCAGGGCCACTGGCAGGCGAAAAAACTCAACGCGGATGCCTCCGAGTGGGAAGTACTGCTCGACGGTGAGAAAGTGGGCGAGGTGAAGTGGGGCCTGGTGGGCGAGCACAACATGCACAACGGCCTGATGGCGATCGCCGCGGCGCGCCACGTGGGCGTGCTGTCTGCGGATGCGGCCAATGCGCTGGGGACGTTTATCAACGCCCGCCGCCGCCTGGAGCTGCGCGGCGAAGCGAACGGCGTGACGGTGTATGACGATTTCGCGCACCACCCAACGGCCATTCTGGCGACGCTTGCCGCCCTGCGTGGCAAGGTTGGCGGCACCGCGCGCATTCTGGCGGTGCTGGAACCGCGCTCGAACACCATGAAAATGGGCATCTGCAAAGACGACCTCGCGCCGTCCCTGGGACGTGCCGACGAAGTCTTCCTGCTGCAGCCGCAGCATATTCCGTGGCAGGTGGCTGAAGTGGCCGACGCCTGCATTCAGCCTGCGCACTGGAGCGCGGACGTGGATGTCTTAGCGGATATGGTGGTGAAAGCCGCACAGCCTGGCGACCACATTCTGGTGATGAGCAACGGTGAGTTCGGTGGGATCCATCAGAAGCTGCTGGACGGTCTGGCGAAGAAAGCCGCGGCCGCAGAGTAAAAAAAAGCCCGGTGGCGCTAGCGCTTACCGGGCCTACATTATCTCTTCTCCCTCTCCCCTTTGGGGTGAGGGGCTTACTCTGCGTTTTCAGACAGCTCGCGCAGATACTGGAAAATCAGACGCGCGGATTTCGGCGGCTTATTCCCCTCTTTCTCTTTCTTCGCGTTGCGGATCAAAGAACGCAGCTGCTGGCGGTCGGCATCCGGCCACAGGTTCAGCACTTCCGGTACCGCATCATCACCCTGTTCAATCAGACGATCGCGGATCTGCTCCAGCTTATGGAACAGCGCAACCTGCTGGTTGTGGCGGTTTTTCAGCTTGTCCAGCGCCTGACGGATCGGATCAACGTCGCGCTGACGCAGCATTTTACCAATAAGCTGAAGCTGGCGACGACGGCCTTCTTTCTTGATTTTCTGTGCCAGTTCAATGGCATCACGCAGATCCTGGTCGAGCGGGATCTTATCCAGCGCGTTTTTACCCAGTTCTACCATTTCTGCGCCAAGCTGTTTTAACTCTTCGGCGTCACGTTTAATTTCACTTTTACTGACCCAGATGATCTCATCATCTTCGTCTTCGATGTCATCACCGGGAACGTCGTCGAGCCAGTCTTCGGGCTGCTTAGTCATGTCAGGCTCCTTAAAAAAAGAGGCTAATGTTACCAGTTAAGACGCGCACTGAAAAACGGTTCTCTGTTAGACTTCACTTAACTCTCTCTTACAGTATGGCATTTGCGATGAAAGTAACCTCACAAGTTGAAGCGCAGCGTAAGATTCTGGAAGAAGCCGTCTCCACCGCGCTGACGCTCGCTTCAGGTAAATCAGATGGCGCCGAAGTGGCGGTCAGCAAAACCACCGGCATTAGCGTGAGCACCCGCTATGGCGAAGTGGAGAATGTAGAATTTAACAGCGATGGCGCGCTTGGGATCACGGTGTATCACCAGAACCGCAAAGGCAGCGCGTCGTCCACCGATCTCAGCCCGGATGCCATCGCCCGCACGGTGCAGGCGGCGCTGGATATCGCCCGTTACACCTCTCCGGATCCTTACGCAGGCGTGGCGGATAAAGATCTGCTGGCGTTTGACGCGCCGGATCTCGATCTGTTCCATCCGGCTGAAGTCACGCCGGATGAAGCGATTGAACTGGCCGCGCGCGCCGAGCAGGCGTCTTTGCAGGCTGACAAGCGCATCACGAATACCGAAGGCGGTAGTTTCAACAGCCACTACGGCATCAAAGTTTTCGGCAACAGCCACGGCATGCTGCAGGGCTACTGCTCCACCCGTCACTCGCTTTCAAGCTGCGTGATTGCCGAAGAGAACGGCGACATGGAGCGTGACTACGCCTACACCATTGGCCGCGCGCTGGGGGATTTGCAGTCTCCTGAGTGGGTGGGCAAAGAGTGTGCCAAACGCACGCTGTCTCGCCTGTCGCCGCGTAAGCTCTCCACCATGAAGGCCCCGGTCATTTTTGCCAATGAAGTGGCGACCGGTCTGTTTGGTCATCTGGTGGGCGCTATCGCGGGCGGCTCGGTGTACCGTAAATCGACCTTCCTGCTCGACTCGCTGGGCAAGCAGATCCTGCCGGAGTGGCTGACTATCGAGGAACATCCGCACCTGCTGAAAGGGCTGGCCTCCACGCCATTCGACAGCGAAGGCGTGCGCACGGAACGCCGCGATATCGTTAAAGACGGCATTCTGACCCAGTGGCTGCTGACCAACTACTCCGCGCGCAAGCTGGGGCTGAAAAGCACCGGACATGCGGGCGGGATCCACAACTGGCGCATTGCCGGTCAGGGCCTGAACTTCGAGCAGATGCTGAAAGAGATGGGCACCGGTCTGGTGGTCACCGAGCTGATGGGCCAGGGCGTAAGCGGCATCACCGGCGACTATTCTCGCGGTGCGGCAGGCTTCTGGGTCGAAAACGGCGAAATTCAGTATCCGGTGAGCGAAATTACCATCGCCGGTAACCTGAAGGACATGTGGCGCAATATCGTTACGGTCGGTAACGATATTGAAACACGTAGCAATATACAGTGTGGTTCTGTATTACTGCCGGAAATGAAAATCGCCGGCCAGTAATACCCGAAAAGCGTTTTAATAATAAAAAAGGAAGTGAGCAATGCGTAAACACCTGTTAGCGATCGTCGCGGCTTCAACGCTGGTTCTTGGCTCTTCTGCGTTTGCTGCCGATCTCGAAGACAACATGGACATCCTCAGTCAAAACCTGAAGGTAGTGCAGAAAACGGACAATGCGGCGGAAATGAAAGGCGCACTGACCAAAATGCGTGAAGCGGCGCTGGACGCGCAAAAAGCGACGCCGCCAAAGCTGGAAAGCAAAGCGGCAGACAGCGCAGAGATGAAAGACTATCGCCACGGCTTTGACGTGCTGGTCGGTCAGATCGACGGCGCGCTGAAGCTGGCTAACGAAGGTAAAGTGAAGGAAGCCCAGGCGGCGGCCGACCAGTTTGTGGCGACGCGCAACACGTATCACAAGAAATACCGTTAATTGGGTGCCTGAGCTGTACGTCCTTCCTCCGTATGCGGAGGCGCACTAAGCGCCCCCGCATCCTTGCTCCCTACTGGCCGGAGCGACAATCCATCCGCGCTGTCACTTCAAGCGAGCCGTTTCGAAAACGGATCTCGCACAGTGTTTTCCTCGTCACCAGCGTTAAGATGATTATTGTCAAAGCAACAATCATCGAAACCCGGATAATTGGGGATTGGCGTTTCATGGATGCCTCCTTGCTTTAAAGCGGGCGAGGTAGCGAACTCCACGGTCCGACGTGTCGTTTCGAGCCCCCGCCCTGATTTTCTATCAGGCGGGGCTTTCCACTTTCCGTCCCATGCCTGAGACGGTCAGTCTCAAGCACCCGCAGCCACTCTAGCGAATCCCCATAAGAAAACCTTATCCACGTCACATTTCTACGAGCCTGCTCGTAAACTTTTCCACTCCGCTTACCTGTTTAGTGCCGCTTAATAGCGTGATATTCATCACGTAAATGCGGCCGTTAATCCAGATTCACCATATTTATGTGGCACAGATCACTGCTGCGGCTCGCCTTTCCACTTCGAAGTGGAAAACAACTCGCTACAAACCCTTCACGCCCAACGTTAGTTTTATTCCAGAGCCATTAACGGGGTAAGACGAGTGATTAACGGAGCGGTAATGAACGACGTTGGGGAACAGGCGGTGCAAACAGAACAGCTCGCGAACACCATGCTGCAGCAGGTTTATGCCCTGCTGGCCCGGCACAACATCATCCCCAATGCGGTACAGGAGCAGATGCTCACCTCCCACGTTCGCGCAATGGCGCACCGGTCCGTGACCGGCGAGCCGCTGCCGGAGGTTGAAGCAGAGCTGTTCGACGAAATCTCACCAGATTCAATGCAGCTTGCCCGTGAAGTGGTGGCGCAGTTTGGCAACCTTCCTGATGAAGAGGCCTGGCTGCTCTCCGTTCACTTTGAAGTCGCGAAAGACAACCTTTAAGGAGCAACACATGGAACAGATTACAGTCGTGATTGGCGATCGCCTGGGTAAAGGTCAGAAAGTGGCTGCGGGTGTGGAAAAAGCCGGTGGACGCGCGGTGGTTGTGCCGGGCATGGCGGCGGACATGAAGCTCGGCGACGTAATGAAAGCGGAAAACGCCACCTTCGGCATCTCCTTCTGCGGCAGCGGCGGCGCGGGCGCCATCACCGCCCAAACCAAATATGGCTACAAGGCCAAATACGGCATGCGTTCCGTGGAAGAGGGCGTGACCGCCATCAACGAAGGCTGCAACGTGCTGGGCTTTGGCTTTATGGATAAAGAAGAGCTGGGCGAGCGTCTGGTACAGGCGTGGCAGAAGAAATACGGCGCATAAGCATGAAAGAACAGTTCACAACCACGGTGAGAGTGAAGGGGAAGGGCGACGCTAAAGCGCGCGCCTTTGCCGATGCCCTCAACCACGTTCAGGCCGCGGTGATGAAAGCCTCACCGCATATCTTACTGCGTATTGAGCCACAGGATGTGCAGGTAGTTCAGGCGCAAGAAGCGGTGCGTAAAGAAGCGTTTCTGTTCTTCTTTTTGCGCCGGGAAAGACGCACCTACAGCGTGGAGCTGGATGTGACCGTCAACGTGACCGCCATCAATCTTGACCGGGTGGATTTCGTCACGCAACGCTGATTATTCATAAAAGGGCAGACTGATGTTCTTAATTATATTAATAAAATCGCTCATCATTGGCGGCCTGGTTGGCGTCGGTGTCGGAGCCGGGGCTGCACGCATGTTTCATGCGCCTACCACTCAGGGTATGGGCGCGTTTCGTACGTTGGGGGAACTGAACTCCTGTGAAGGGGATCCGGCGTCCCACTTCTCCTTTGGGTTAGGTTTCTTCTTTAACGCCTGGGCCTCTTCCGTGGCTGCAGGTGCCTTCACACAGGACGTTGACCACCGCATCATCCCGAACTGGGGTGCTGCTGCACTGATGATCAAAAACCGTAACGTCGGCGAAACGCTGCACGATCCCCGCAAAATGGCGATTGCCTGCGGCGTGATTGGCATGCTCGTCGTCACCTTCCTGAACCTGACCGCCTCCTCCGTGCCGGCAGCGCTGCAGGTTACCGCCGTGAAGGTGCTGGTGCCTGCCGCGAACCTGCTGGTTAACACCGTGATGCCGGTGATCTTCTGGCTGGCGGCCATCGACGCGGGTAAAAAATCGGGCTTCTGGGCCACCATCTTCGGCGGCGCGGCGCAGTTGATCATGGGGAACGCCGTACCGGGTCTGGTTCTCGGCATCCTGATCGGTAAAGGCGTTGAGGAGAGCGGCTGGAACCACGTCACCAAAGTGATGATGGCGGCGATCGTGCTGCTGTTCGTGTTGAGCGGCTTCTTCCGCGGCTTCGACATGAAGATGATCGAATCCTTCCATCTGACCGTGCCGAACTGGCTCGACATGATCCACAACTCGCTCAGCGGTAAATAACAGGAGCCTCTACATGGAACAGAATAAAGGTTTTTGGTATGCCGACTGGTCGTTCCCGATCTTCGTTGGCCTGCTCTCCTCCGGCGTCTTCGCCGGGACGCACATGTACTACCTCTACGGCATCGGCGCGTTTAACGAAGTGGCCTTCGTGGCGATGCTGAAAGCGGGCATCGATACCGGCGTCTACGGCGCGGTGGCGGCGTTCGGCGCGAGCTTCCTGTTCGCCCGCATTATTGAAGGGTCGCTGGTGGGTATTCTCGACATCGGCGGGGCGATCCAGACCGGCGTGGGCCTCGGCGTACCGGCGCTGCTGCTGGGCGCGGGGATCATGTTCCCGGTGACCAACTTCATTGCCTCGCTGATTACCGGCCTGGTGATTGGTCTGGCGATTGGCTACGTCATCATCCTGGCGCGTAAGTTCACCATCAACCAGAGCAACTCCACCTACGGTGCAGACGTGATGATGGGCGCGGGTAACGCCTCCGGCCGCTTCCTCGGGCCGTTGATTATCCTCAGCGCGATGACCGCCTCCATTCCAATCGGCGTTGGTTCGCTGGTCGGCGCGCTGCTCTTCTACATCTGGCAGAAGCCGATTACCGGTGGCGCCATCCTCGGCGCAATGATTTTGGGCTGGCTGTTCCCGGTCGCCCTTTAATACCCGCGGGCGCTCCGGCGCCCGCCTTTTCAGGAGATCCTCATGTTAGATTTACTCCTGCGCCGTGCGCGCCTCGCCGACGATACTCTGACCGATATCGCCATTCAGGACGGGAAGATCGCCGCGACGGGCGAAATTGATGCTCCCGCCCGCAAGACGGTTGAGCTTAACGGTGACGTGTTCGTGAGCGCAGGCTGGATTGACTCCCACGTACACTGCTACCCGAACTCCCCGATTTACCACGACGAGCCGGACAGCGTGGGCATTGCCACCGGCGTCACTACCGTGGTGGACGCGGGCAGTACCGGGGCCGACGACGTGGACGATTTTTATGAAATCACCCGTAAAGCCTCCACCGAGGTCTTTGCCCTGCTGAATATCTCCCGCGTGGGGCTGATTGCCCAGAACGAACTGGCCAACATGGCAAACATTGACGCCGATGCGGTGAAGCAGGCGGTGAAGCGCCACCCGGATTTTATTGTCGGCCTGAAGGCGCGCATGAGCAGCAGCGTGGTTGGTGAAAACGGCATCACGCCGCTGGAGCGCGCCAAAGTCATTCAGAAAGAGAATGGCGACCTGCCGCTGATGGTGCACATCGGCAATAACCCGCCGAACCTCGACGAAATCGCCGAGCTGTTAAGCTCCGGCGACATCATTACCCACTGCTATAACGGCAAGCCTAACCGCATTCTGACGCCGTCCGGCGAGCTGCGCGCCTCCATCACCTCCGCCCTTAAGCGCGGCGTGCGTCTGGACGTCGGCCACGGTACGGCGAGCTTCAGCTTCGAAGTGGCAAAACGCGCCATCGCGATGGGCATTCTGCCGCACACCATCAGCTCGGATATCTACTGCCGAAACCGCATTAACGGCCCGGTTGGCTCGCTGGCAAGCGTGATGTCGAAGTTTCTCGCCATCGGCATGTCATTGCCGCAGGTGATTGACTGCGTGACCTCGAACGCCGCCGACGGCCTGCGCCTGACGCGCAAGGGTCGCATCCAGCCGGGTCTCGACGCCGACCTGACGCTGTTCACGATTAAACGCCAGCCAACGGTGCTGACGGACGCTGAAAACGACAGCCTGCAGGCTGAACACATTCTGGTGCCGCTTGCCGCGATCCGCGCGGGCAAGGGCTACATGACCGAACAAGGGAGCACGGAACATGCCTTCGATTTATGAGAAGTATAATTTAAAGCAGGTTATCAACACCTCTGGCCGCATGACGGCGCTGGGCGTCTCCACGCCGCGCCCGGAAGTAGTGCAGGCGGCGATGGACGGCATGAATCATTACTTCGAGATGAAGGATCTGGTCAATAAAACTGGGGAATACATCGCGAAGCTGCTGGATGTGGAAGGCGCGACGGTGGTCTCCTGCGCGTCGGCGGGCATCGCCCAGTCCGTGGCGGCGGTGCTGGTAAAAGACAGCGACTGGCTGCTGGAAAACCTGCACGTCACCCCAATCGAGAACAATGAAATCGTCCTGCCGAAAGGCCACAACGTTAACTTTGGCGCGCCGGTCGGCACCATGGTGGCGCTGGGCGGCGGCAAGCTGGTGGAAGCGGGTTACGCCAACGAATGTTCCGCCGACCAGCTGGCGGCGGCCATCACCCCGCGCACGGCGGCGATCCTCTACATCAAATCGCACCACTGCGTGCAGAAAAGCATGCTCAGCGTCGAGCAGGCGGCAGTCGTCGCACGTAAACACTCCCTGCCGCTGATCGTTGATGCCGCGGCGGAAGAAGATCTGCACGTGTACTACCGCTCCGGCGCGGATCTGGTGATTTACAGCGGCGCGAAAGCGATCGAGGGGCCAACCAGCGGCCTGGTGATCGGCAAAACCCAGTACGTCGAGTGGGTGAAACGCCAGACGGCGGGTATTGGCCGCGCCATGAAGGTGGGTAAAGAGGGGATCCTCGGCCTGACCTGCGCCATCGAACACTACCTGACGGCCACCAAGGAAAGCGGCGCCGAGATGGTGGCGAAAATGACGCCGTTTATCGACGCGCTCAACACCCTGAACGGCGTCACCGCCCGCGTGGTCTGGGACAGCGCGGGTCGCGATATCGCCCGCACCGAAATTAAGTTCGACGAAGCCACCACAGGCGTCGGCACGGGTGACCTGGTGAACGCGCTCAAGCAGGGCGAATACGCCATCTATTTCCGTGGCTACAAGGCCAACGAAGGGATTATCGAAGCGGACGTGCGCAGCGTAAGTGCTGACCAGCTGAACATCGTCTACCGCCGCATTAGTGAAGTATTAGGACAGGAGAAAAACGCATGAAACTGACCCCCAATTTTTACCGTGACCGCGTCTGCCTGAACGTGCTGGCCGGCTCAAAGGCCAACGCCAGCGCCATTTACGAGGCGGCGGAAGGTCACGTGCTGGTGGGCGTGCTCTCCAAAAATTACCCGGACGTGGCGAGCGCGGTCGCGGATATGCGTGAATACGCGGCGCTGATTGATAACGCGCTCTCCGTGGGCCTCGGCGCGGGCGATCCGAACCAGTCGGCGATGGTGAGCGAGATCTCCCGCCAGGTGCAGCCGCAGCACGTTAATCAGGTCTTCACCGGCGTGGCAGCGAGCCGCGCGCTGCTGGGGCAGAATGAATCGGTGGTCAATGGCCTGGTCTCTCCGACCGGTACCGTCGGCATGGTGAAAATCTCCACCGGCCCGCTGAGCAGCAAAGCGCCGGACGGCATCGTGCCGGTTGAAACGGCGATTGCCCTGCTGAAAGACTTCGGCGGCAGCTCGATCAAGTACTTCCCGATGGGCGGCCTCAAGTGCCGTGACGAATACCAGGCGGTAGCGGAAGCCTGCGCCCGTCACGACTTCTGGCTGGAGCCGACGGGGGGTATCGATCTGGAAAACTATGAGGCGATCCTGCAGATCGCCCTCGACGCGGGCGTGAGCAAAATCATCCCGCATATCTACAGCTCGATTATCGACAAAGCCAGCGGCGATACGCGTCCCGAAGATGTGCGTACGCTTCTGGCGATGACGAAGAAGCTGGTGAAGTAGAACTCACACATATAAAGGAGCCACCATGCACACCCGTAACCTGCTTGTCGCTTCACTCTCAATGCTCGCCACCGCCGCCATTGCCCAGACGCAATACGCCTGGGTGGGCACCTATAATCCGAACGGTGAAGGGCTGTACCGTTTTACCGTCGACCCGCAAACCGGCGCGCTCGATAACAAAACGCTGGTGAGCAAACTGCCGAACGCGGCGCAGTTGACCCTTTCGCAAGACGGTAAAACGCTGTATCTGGCAAGCGAAGTAGAG
The DNA here is from genome assembly GCF_014895895.1 of Enterobacter cloacae complex sp. P14RS. Lineage (NCBI taxonomy): Bacteria > Pseudomonadati > Pseudomonadota > Gammaproteobacteria > Enterobacterales > Enterobacteriaceae > Enterobacter > Enterobacter cloacae complex sp. P14RS. The sequence continues at coordinate 31,911 of NZ_JADBQM010000019.1, read as the reverse complement.
CAGGGCGTGGTGCAGGCGCTGCGCGTCGGCGATAACGGTGAGCTGAGCGAGCTGAATCAGGTGGCCTCCGGCGGCGCCGGGCCGGTGTATCTTTCGCTAACGCCAAACGGCAAGCATCTGCTGGTGGCGAACTACGTCAGCGGATCGATTGCCGTTTTGCCCGTCAACGCGGACGGCAGCCTGGGTGACGCGACGGACAGACATCAGGACCAGGGCGAACCGGGCGCGGCGAAGCCGGAAGCGGCTGTCGAAGGTAGCTTTGCCATCAGCGATCACAATGGCCCGCATGCGCACATGATCGCCGCCGATCCGAACGGTAAGTACGTTTTTTCCACCGATCTTGGGCTGGATCGTATCTATCAGTACCGCTTTGACGATCGAACCGGAAAGCTCACGCCGAACGATCCGCCGTTTATCAGCGCCTCCTCAAAAGGCGCCGGCCCGCGTCATTTTGTTTTTACGCCGAAAGGCGATGCCCTGTGGCTGATTAACGAAGAGGCGTCGACGCTCACCCATTATGCGCTGGACAGCAGCGGCAGACTGAAAGAGGGCAAAACGATCTCTGCCCTGCCGGACGGCTATAAAGGCACCAGTTTTGCTGCCGGGCTGGCGCTAAGCGCCGATGGTAAACAGCTGTATGTGGCGAACCGTTTGCATAACAGCATTGGGCACTTTACCGTAACAGCGGAGGGCACGCTGACGCATCAGGAGGATGTCTGGACGCGCGGCGACTACCCGCGCACCCTGACGCTCGATAAGCAGGGACGCTGGCTGTACGTCATGAACCAGCGCAGCGACAACATTACCCGTTTCCGCGTGGCGCAGGACGGCAAGCTGAGCTTCGAGCCAGACTATACCCCGGTCGGCAGCCCATCCCAGATGGTCATTTCACCCTGAGCAGTAAGAGGACAACGACGTGCGATTTCCGAACCAACGTTTAGCGCAACTTTTCGATCTGTTGCAAAACGAGACGCTGCCGCAGGACGAGCTGGCGCAGCGGCTGTCGGTCTCCACGCGAACCGTCCGCGCAGATATCACCGCCCTGAACGCGCTGCTGGCGAGCCACGGCGCGCAGTTTATTCTGAGCCGGGGTAACGGCTACCAGCTTAAAATTGACGATGCCGAGCGCTATCAGCAGCTGCAGGCATCGCACCCGCGCGCACTGCGTATTCCCCGAACGGGACCGGAGCGCGTGCACTATCTGGTGGTGCGTTTCCTGACGTCGGCGTTTTCACTTAAGCTTGAAGATCTGGCCGACGAGTGGTTTGTCAGCCGCGCCACCTTGCAGAGCGACATGGTGGAAGTGCGCGAGTGGTTCCAGCGCTATAACCTGACGCTGGAAACCCGCCCGCGCCACGGCATGAAGCTGTTTGGCAGCGAGATGTCGGTCCGCGCCTGCCTGACCGATCTTCTGTGGGAGCTGGCGCAGCAGGACAGCCTTAACCCGCTGGTGACGGAGGTCGCGCTCAACGCCGGGGTACCGGAGCAGATGGTAGTCGTGCTTCACGACGCGCTCACCCGCCATCACATTCGTCTGACCGACGAAGGCGAACTGTTCCTGCGCCTGTACTGCGCGGTGTCGGTGCGGCGCATCAGCGAGGGGTATCCGCTGCCGGAATTCCACGCGGAAGACGTGGAAGAGAACGTGCGCGAGGCTGCGAAGGATATCGCGGTGGCCATTCAGGAGCTGGCGGGCAAGGCGCTTGCGCCATCGGAAGAGAGCTGGCTGTGCGTCCACATCGCGGCGCGGCAGATTCAGGAGATTGCCCCCAGCGCGATTAACGCCGACGACGACGAAGCGCTGGTCAACTATATCCTTCGCTACATCAACACCCACTATAACTACAACCTGCTCAGCGACGCGCAGCTGCACGCCGATCTGCTCACGCACATCAAAACCATGATCACCCGCGTGCGCTATCAGATCATGATCCCCAATCCGCTGCTGGACAACATCAAGCAGCACTATCCGATGGCGTGGGATATGACTCTCGCGGCGGTGTCGAGCTGGGGGAAATACACCCCGTATGCGATCAGCGAAAACGAGATTGGTTTTCTGGTGCTGCACATCGGCGTGGGGCTCGAGCGCCACTACAACATCGGCTACCAGCGCCAGCCGCGCGTGCTGCTGGTGTGCGACGCCGGTAATGCGATGGTGCGCATGATCGAGGCGGTGCTCCAGCGCAAATACCCGCAGATCGAGGTGACGCGCACGCTCACTCTGCGCGAATACGAGCTGGCGGATGCCATCGGCGAAGACTTTGTCATCTCCACCGCCCGCGTGAGTGAAAAATCTAAACCGGTGGTGACGATCGCCCCGTTCCCGACCGATTATCAGTTAGAACAGATCGGCAAGCTGGTGCTGGTGGACCGCACCCGCCCGTGGATGCTGGAGAAATACTTCGACGCGGCCCATTTCCGCATTCTCGACAAGCCTGTTGACCAGCAAACGCTGTTCCGCGAGCTGTGTGAACAGCTTGAGGCCGAAGGCTTTGTCGGCGCGGAGTTTCTGGATTCGGTCGTTGAGCGTGAAGCTATCGTCAGCACCATGCTCGGCGACGGCATCGCGCTGCCGCACTCCCTCGGCCTGCTGGCACAGAAAACGGTGGTCTATACGGTGCTGGCTCCGCAGGGTATTCAGTGGGGGGATGAAACGGCGCACGTCATCTTCCTGCTCGCCATCAGCAAAAGCGAGTACGAAGAGGCGATGGCGATTTATGACATCTTCGTCACTTTCCTGCGAGAACGCGCGATGGCGCGCCTGTGCCAGTGCGAGGATTTTGCGGCGTTTAAGGCTGAGGCGATGGAGAGTTTGAGCCGGTTTTGAGAGGCGTTATCCAGAATTCGATGTAATGCGAATGTAATGCTAAACTGCATTACACATTCGATTTTACTGGAGGCATAATGGCCACGCTTAACGTCCGTCTGGATGACAAACTCAAAAATGAGGCGTATGCCGTGCTGGAAAAACTCAATATTACCCCAACGGAAGCCGTGCGGTTACTGTTTCAGTACGTTGCGGAAACAGGGCGTATGCCGGTGAAAACTGTCACCATCAGTGACAGTGAAGATGAACTGATACAGACAGTCCGGGAGCGACTGGCGAATCCACAAAAGGGAATTAAGGTTAGTCTGGATGATTTATGAACTGGAGTTCGACCCGAGGGCTTTAAAGGAGTGGCATAAGCTGGGCGATACGGTGAAATGCCAGTTTAAAAAGAAACTTGCTGACGTCTTAGTGAACCCCAGAATTGAATCGGCCCGCCTGCACGGCCTGTCGGATTGCTACAAAATAAAACTCAGATCTCTGGGTTATCGTTTGGTTTATCAGGTTCAGGATAACGTAGTTACGGTATTTGTTATCGCTATCGGAAAGAGAGAGAAATCAGCCGTTTATCATGAAGCAAATAAACGGCTTTAGCATTTAACGCAGATGATGCACAACCTGGTTGCTGCTGCCGCGCCAGATCAGGGCCGGATCTTTTAAATCCTGCACGAACTTGCCGTCCACCAGCACGTTAATCAAATCCACGACTTCCCTCTGAGCTGCATTCAGCTCATCCAGCTTATATCCCGTCCAGACCCAGATATCTTTTCCCGCGCACTCGCGGCGAATGCGTTTCACCAGCTTCAGGATCTCCGGCACGTTTTGCGGATGGAGCGGATCGCCGCCGGAGAGCGAAATCCCCTGGCGTTTGATGCGCGTGTCGTTCAGGTCGTTGATGATGCGGTCCTCCATTTCAGCGGTAAACAGCATGCCGGAATTTACGCGCCAGGTGCTTTTGTTGTAGCAGCCGGGGCACTCATGTACGCAGCCTGAAACGAACAGGGTGCAGCGGGTGCCGGGGCCGTTGACAATATCGACGGGGTAGTACTGATGGTAGTTCATAGCGGTTAACCAAGCCGGGTACAGTGTGAGTGCGGATTGTAGGCCCGGTAAGCGTAGCGCCACCGGGCATAAATGTGGCAGTGGCTCAACCGATCTGCCCATTCCCCAGATGTTTCACCCGGCGCTTCACCTCTTCCTGCTTGCCAGCGTTAAACGGACGGGCATCCGGGCTGCCGAGATAGCCGCACACGCGACGGGTCACGGAGACACGGGCTGCATCGTGGTTGCCGCATTTCGGGCAGGTAAAGCCTTTGCTCGTACACTCGAACTCACCGGTAAAGCCACACTCGTAGCATTCGTCGATTGGCGTATTGGTCCCGTAATACGGCACGTGCTGATAGCTATAATCCCACACGTCTTCCAGCGCCTTCAGGTTGTGCTGGATGTTCGGGTACTCGCCGTAGCAGATGAACCCGCCGCTGGCGATGGGCGGATAGGCCGCTTCGAAGTCGATCTTGTCGTACGGGTTTACCTTTTTCTCCACGTCGAGGTGGAAGCTGTTGGTGTAGTACCCTTTGTCGGTCACGCCTTCCACAATCCCGAACTCGGCGGTGTCCAGACGGCAGAAGCGGTCGCACAGGTTCTCGCTCGGCGTACTGTAGAGGCTAAACCCGTAGCCAGTTTCCTCTTTCCACTGGTCAACCGCGTCGCGCAGGCGCTGGACAATCGCAATGCCTTTTTCGCGCAGGGCCGCGCTGTCGTACATATGCGCGTCGCCAGACAGGGCGTTGATGGTTTCGTGGATGCCGATATAGCCCAGCGAAATCGACGCGCGGCCGTTTTTGAAGATCTCGGACACGTCATCGTCCGCCTTCAGGCGCACGCCGCAGGCCCCTTCCATATAGAGGATGGGCGCCACGCGGGCTTTCACCCCTTCAAGGCGTGCGATACGGGTCATCAGCGCCTTACGCGCCAGCTGCAGGCGTTCATCCAGCAGTTTCCAGAATTCAGCTTCATTGCCTTTGGCCTCCAGCGCGATGCGCGGCAGGTTCAGGCTGATGACGCCCAGGTTGTTACGCCCGTCGTGGATCTGCTCGCCGTTTTCATCCTCGTACACCCCGAGGAAGCTGCGGCAGCCCATAGGCGTTTTAAACGAGCCGGTGACTTTTACCACCTGGTCGTAGTTCAGAATGTCCGGGTACATGCGCTTGCTCGCGCACTCCAGCGCCAGCTGTTTGATGTCGTAGTTCGGATCGCCAAACTTGTGGTTCAGGCCGTCGCGGATGGCGAACACCAGTTTCGGGAACACCGCGGTTTTGCGGTTCTTGCCGAGGCCGGAAATACGGTTGCGCAGAATGGACTGCTGGATCAGGCGTGATTCCCAGCTGGTGCCCAGGCCAAAACCGAAGGTTACAAACGGCGTCTGCCCGTTGGCGGTGTGCAGCGTGTTCACTTCATATTCCAGCGACTGGAACGCGTCGTAGCACTCTTTTTCGGTACGGGAGTGCGCATAGCCGTCCGCGTCCGGGATCTGCCACTCTTCGGCAGTTTTCCGATGCTTGTTGAAGCTCGCCGTCACGAACGGGGCCAGCACTTCGTCAATGCGGTTAATGGTGGTCCCGCCATAAATGTGGCTCGCCACCTGAGCGATAATCTGTGCCGTTACCGCTGTCGCCGTGGAGATCGACTTAGGCGGTTCAATCTCGGCGTTACCCATTTTAAAGCCCTGGGTCAGCATGCCTTTCAGGTCGATCAGCATGCAGTTGAACATCGGGAAGAACGGCGAGTAATCGAGGTCGTGATAGTGGATCTCGCCGCGCTCGTGTGCCGAGACCACGTCGCGCGGCAGCAGATGCTGGCGGGCATAGTGTTTGGCGACGATACCGGCCAGCAGATCGCGCTGGGTCGGGATCACTTTGCTGTCTTTGTTGGCGTTTTCATTGAGCAGGGCAGAGTTGGTCTGCTCCACCAGGCCACGGATCTCCTGATTCAAGCGACCGCGCTTCTCACGCTGCACGTCGCGATCGTGGCGATACTCAATGTAGGCGCGGGCTAACTGTTTGTAGGGGCCAGCCATCAGCTGGTTTTCAACCGCGGTCTGGATCTCGTTGATATCGACCTGGCTGCGTTCAGTCATCTGGCTGCTAACGACTTCTGCGACGGTGGCGCAGTAATCTGCGTCATCGACTCCCGCTGCTTTAGCTGCACGCAGAATGGCTTCCTGGATGCGCTCTGATTTAAACGGCACTTTACAGCCATCACGTTTCATCACATGCGGTGTCATGATCACTCCATTTTTAAAAACAGGTTATCCACAGAGGTGGAGAAGTATTCACCGGACGTATTCCCCGTCAGGCCAAAGACTTCCCCCGTTCCCAGCTCGTGTTATCCACAATTCCGGCCAGCGTAAGCGCCGTCTTGTTGTTGGAATAGTAGACGATTAATACAAGATGTTGGGTCGGCGTGCATTTTAAGTTCTACATATAGTGATTTGCATCAAACAAGTTTGCGATTTATTTGACGCAGAACAAAGTAAAAAGACGAGAGTACAAACGGCGGGCGCTTCAGCCTTTGTAAAGACGCGAAGGAAAAATCTGATTAATTATTCAACAAAAACAAGCGCTCAACGCGGTACGTGCTGAGCGCCGTTCGGTTAACTCACCGCGCAGGCCCAGCTCAATCCTGCCTGTAAAAAGGCTGCGGTAGCGATACTGCCCAGTATCACCGGAATGAGAAGGGAGCGGTCAGGGGCCGCATCCTGTTTTTGAGGTTCTTCAGCACTCAGGGCGGACATCGCCTCTTCCCGGGTGCGCGCCGCCAGAAGCTGCGCGCGCACTCGATCTTCTGTCAATAAACTGGTCAGCGTCGTCAGCAGCTGCATGTGGGTACTGCCTGCTTCCGCGGGCGGAATGGCGAGCAGGAAAACCATTCTGACCTCTTCATCACCGTCCAGCCCCGGCCAGCGTATCGGGTCGTCAAAGAGTGCCAGACAAAACGCCGCCTGCTGCACCGCCTCGGTTTTACCGTGCGGAACGGCGAGCGTTTCACCCAGCGCGGTAGGGCCTTCGCTTTCGCGCTGTAACACGCTCTGGATGAATGTTTCTTCATCGCAGATGATTTTTCGCCTGGCGAGCGGTTCGGTGAGCCAGCGGATCAGCGCTTCAGGCGTACGGTGCGGCGGGTTGATAAAAACCAGATCGAGGTGCGTCAATGCAAGCAAGTTCATATTAAGCCTCCATCAAAAAATCGCAGGTTGCGAAAGGGGGGATTGCCGTTACCGGCGGCACAGGCTCTTCCAGATAGTTGATCTGACGTAGCCCCGCCAGACTTTCCGGGACGGGAACCGGCTGCGTCCCGGCGTTAAACACGCGGACGACGGTGCCATTCGACCGTTGCGCATGGGGCAGGGCAGAAAGGACTAGCGGCTCCGGCAGGATCAATAATGAGAATTGTGCCGGAAGCTGATGCTCGGGCAGACGCAACGCAAAGCGTTCAAGGCGGTGATCGAGCGTATGTAGCGTTTGCCGCTGATAGGTGAAGGGCTGTCCGGCCGCCTGATTTTCCAGTTGGCGAAGCGTGAGATGATCGGCGCTGTCGGCCAGCGCGACGGTAAATGAAAAGTGCAGCGGTTTCAGTAACTGGGCGTCGGGGGTCTCAACCACCGTATTATTAATGCCGGACGCACGGCCCGGTCGCCAGTCGAGATCGTTGCGCCCGAGCACGCCCGTCGCTTTAAACAACGTCAGGGCAATCGTCGCGGGTTCGCTGCCGATAATCTGAAATTCCTTCATACCGCGACTATTCACCACCAGCGCTTTGCCCGCTTCCGCGACAGCAATAATGCCTTCGGTGGTTTCGATATCCACGGGCATCTCGCGATAGCGCTCCTGCCAGTTTTCACTCTCACACCCCGTATCGCGCTGGATTATCGCGAAGGGCTGGGAGGCGATAGCGTGACGGGTGCGAATATCGCTGCCTATCAGTAAACGTAGCCGGTGATCGCAGTGGCTGTTTTCCAGCGAAGCCTCGACGTACAGGTTCGGATCGTCTTCGCGTAATGTGCACTCCAGACGAATGGATAACGGCGTTCGGGCAGTATCCTGGCGTCCGGCGAGATCTGGCGTAAGAAACAGGGTGGCTTCAACGATCAGCTTTTCGACAAGCGGCGTTTTCAGGCAGCCGACGAGCGTGAAATGGTCGCATCGCGTCGGGGTATCGCCCGCAAGCGGTGAGAAATCGTAGCTGTCGCCGGCATCCGCACAGTCTTCAAGGGTAAAGAACGAGGGGATGCATCTGCCGCTGCGTTTGTCGTGCAGGGTTAGCGTTCCGTCGTCCAGCGTTAATCGATACTGTGCATTCTCTATCTCGCTGCCCGTTGTCTGTTCAGGCTGCCGGAAAGGCGCCGGGTCATCTTCAACGTTAACGCTGAGATAGCCGACCGGCGGCAGAACCGGTGTTTTCACAGCAACGTGCCAGCGGTAATAAGGGGGAAGGGGCGTTTCACACTCGCCTTCGGCGTTAAGGGAGATCGCCGTTCCGCCGGGCAACACGTCTCTTTTCAGGACGTCGAAGGGGATGGTCTGCCCCTGATACGTCAGGGCAATATTTTCAGCGCGGCTATAGAGAGTGGTTTTCACCACGCGCTGCGTTTGCGTGGCCAGCGGGTTAAAAAGCAGCAGATCGCCTTCCCGAGCGCAGGCGGCGGCCAGGGTTTTCACCACCAGGTTCCACAGGCTATGGCACAGCTGTTCGGTTTGCTCCAGTCGATGCAAAATATCGCGGTTGGTGGTATCGCTGTTACAGCCGCCGATGGAGTCATGGGCATGGCTTCGCAACAGCTTCTTCCAGAGCGTATCGACCACCGAGAGGTTGACCGGGAGCCCCTGATGACGCGCCATGGCGATTGTCGGCTCCAGCTGCCGCAGGATGAACTGCTCAACTGCATCATTTTTCTTTTTAATGTCGTAGCGCACGGAGCCGATCGTTTTATGGATGCGGGTGTAGCGCGGCGATTTCAGCTCTCCTTCCCAGAATTCAAACTGTTCACGCTGCGCGCGCAGAATGTCGACGTAGCGCTCCAGCGAACTGATGACGTAACGGTCCTCATCCGGGGAGCGTGCGCTGGCGACCTGCAGGATTTTCGGCAGCGCCGGGTCGATGCTGACCTGATCGCCGCCGCAGGGCAGCAGCAGGTCATTTATTCCGGCCCGCGAGCGCAGGAGATTGACCATCGGATAGATTTTTCCCTGCAAATGGCTCGCGTCTGAAGAGATGTTTTTAGCCGCGCCATAACCGAGCGCCATCGCGCAGGCGATAACGGTCGCCCCTGACGGCGCGCGCCAGAGGAACTGGCTGCTTTTCGCCTGTCTGTCGTGATCGATGCCGCGCCAGAAGACGATGTTGTCGATATTGCAGCCCTGCAAAATCGTGGGCATCTGCGCATTGTGGCCGAAGGTATCCGGAAGATACCCAACCTGCATGGCGTGCCCCAGCTTACGGGCAGAGAAGATGCCGTATTTGAGGTTGCGGATAATGGATTCGCCATGCACGTTGTAGGTGTCCGTCTGGGTATACCACGGCCCCACAAAAATCCTTTTCGCTCTGACCAGCGTCTCCAGCCTGGTGCGATACTCGGGATTGATGACGAGAAAGTCCTCTACCACCGCCATCTGTCCGTCAAGGTGATAGCAGCTGTAAGCCGGGTCCTGCTCCAGCGTGTCGATGACGTCCGCAAAGTTATATGACGCCAGCACCATGCTGTCCTGACGGGTGAAATACCACTCCTGATCCCAGTGCGTATGGGCAATGACGTGGATCTGATTCATGACCTTCCCCTTAGCTGGCGTTCTTTGGGCTGACGTAAAGCACGCCCAGGGCGCAAATCAGTGCGCCAATAAAGACGCTCGTCAGGTAGCCCGCCACGTTGGTTGCCAGCGGCCAGCCCCAGATGGCCGGCAGCGGCAGCGTCTGCTTCACGCCGAGTGCAATGGCGACCAGCGCGCCGGCGACGGCACCGGTCATGAACACCGGGATCAGACGTGGGTTTTTCAGGATGAACGGGATCGCGCCTTCGGAGATCCCAATCACGCCCAGCAGCAACGAGGTACTCCCGACGGTTTTCTCTTCCCGGCTAAAAACATCCGGTAATCCAAAGCGGCCGTTGAGGAACGCGGCAAAGCCGACACCAATAGAGGGGATCACGATGGAGAGTTCGCGGGCGGTGAGATCAAACGTTTCGCTCATGCCATTCAGACCGAGCGCGACTGAGCCTGCCGCCTTGTTGACCGGGCCGCCCAGGTCGAACGCGGTGCCTGCGGCGATCATCGCGGAATAGAATCCGCGCCCGGTGTCACCTGCCGAGGTAAAAAAGACCACCATCAGCTGGTTAAGCGAGCCGAAAATCGGGTTAATCAAATATTCCATGACCATCACCAGCGTAATGCCGGTGATGAGCGGGACGACCAGCATGGTCTTGATGGTGGTGAGCTGTTGGCGGACGTGAATGGAATCATTCAGCCAGCGCACCAGATAGCCCACAAAAAAGCCAATGCCGATCGCGCCGAAAAAGCCGGACGGCATAAAGCCTTCGATATCAAAGAAGCGCTTGTAGACCTCGTCTGACATGATGCCGCCGATAAGTCCGGGGATCAGCGCCGGTTTGCCGGCAATGGAAAACGCCAGATACATGGCGAAAACCGGATATATGAACTTAATGGTCATAAAGCCCACTTTATCCAGCACGCTGAACGGCGAATGGTCGATGTTAATAAACTGGCCGGTAATTTTGGCCGTTGCCATCATCAGCCCGCCCATGACCACCACCGGCAGCATATAGCTGATGGCCGCCATGATATGGCCGATAAAAATCTGGTAAGCCGAAGGCTGGAGTTCGTCTTCATGTACGACAGTCGTGACGTTTTTTTCCATGGCAAGCGCCTGACGCAGATAGCGATCGGTATGCTTGATCAGCTCTTGCGTGCGGGTTTGAAGGTGGGGAATGTTTTCAAAGCGCTCGGCATCCTGAATGGGGACGTCGGTTGCCAGAATAATGGCCGTGGCGGAGGCGATATCCTGCTTCGTTAAGCGGTTTTTAACGCCGTCGCTGCCCTGCGTTTCGACCTTAACCTCAATATTGTGCTCTTTAGCCCATGCAATAATTTTATTCGCCGCCATAAAGGTATGTGCAATGCCCGTCGGGCACGCCGTTACCGCGACAACTTTCTGTTTCGTCATTGTCATAATTCCCTGGATGTGAAAACAGGGAAAGTATAAAGAGAACCTAAAACAGTTTTTAACGTTTGCTAATACTAATTACGTATCGTGATACGCGTAAATGCAATGTGTGAAGCGCCTTCCAGAGACTATTTCTCTGTTGTGTTAATATCATGCCGGGATTAAACAGGGTGTAATATATGAATTCATTCCAGGGAAGTGAACGCTTGATATTTGAATACATTCAGCATCACGCGTGTAATATTTCTAATATTTCGGCAAAAGAGATTGCCCGTGATACCTTTACAACGACAACATCCGTTAATCGTGTGTGTAAAAAAATGGGGTATAAAAGCTATACCGAGCTTCGGTATCGTTTTTTACGCGATCATTTTACCCCGGCGCCTGCAGTGCCCGACGCGGGTCCGCAGGCGGACGACATTGTGGCGGAGGTGTCCAGGCTGCTCATCCATTCCAGCCATATCTATCTGTACGCACGCGGCGCCTCGCTTACCAGCCTCAACTACCTGTCGCGCTTTTTATCGCTGGCGAGTCTGCCGCATCTTATTTTGAATGACATGCACCAGCTGACACGGGTATCGAAGGGGACGCTGGTGCTGATCAGCAAATCCGGGGAGACACAGTCGCTGATAGAAATGGCGCGAAACGCGCTGCGCAAGGGCTTAAAGATTATTGCAATTACCCGTCAGGGGGCGACGCTGGCGTCGATCTCAACGCTATGCTGGCCGTTATCGATCGACATTAACGCGGTATCGCTGTATCAGCGGGAGGGACAGCTTGAACTTTTAAGCGCCGTGGACCGTATCGGCTGCAGGCTGCTGCAGCACGATACGGTGTAGTCAGGCCGTCAGAGCTGCTTCACTATCCCCAGACGTACGGCATAATCATTTTCATGGTTGCCGTCATTGTTGATATAGGTTTTATCCAGTGACACCAGCTCGACGTAAGGCGTCCAGCCATCGTCGAGCTGGTAGTTGAACGCAACGGTATGCTCCCAGTAGGTATCATCCCCGGTTCCCTGATCAACATTATCCTGCCAGCGGAAGCGCGGGTTGTAGGACATACCGAATTTGCCAATGTTGTACGCGAACCAAATGTCGAACTGGTGTGACTGGCGGCGGGTATAGCCGCTGCCGTCGAGTTCTTTGTCGCTGTGCGCGTCATTGATGGTGTTATAACGGTAACGGGCGGAAAGATTCAGACCGTTATCAAACGCTTTCCAGCCCTGAATGAAGGGGCGATAGTGGGTATTACTGGGGGTGAAAACCGTCACCATGCCAGGCGCAACGGCAAAGCCATTGCCCAGATTGAAGCGCCAGCGCGTTTCAATCTCCTGTGCCGCCTCCGTTAATCCTTTGTCATCGGGATTATTTCGGTCGGTATCACCAAAAAAGGTGTCGTTATGGTTTTGTGCGGCTTCAACGGAGAAGTAAAAACCGTTATCCGCCTGATGCATAACCTTAATACGAGAATCATTTACGTCAGAGCGCGTATTATGGCCAAAGCGAAGGTCGACGGACGTATTTCCGCACCATCCCTGTGTGCTCAATAATAATGCGCTAATACACGTTACTTTAATAATTGTCTTTTTCATCATGTCCTGCCGAGGTTATTTAATTGGCAGGGCTATTTTTATTTTCGGTACGCCGTGATGTAAAAGTTATCGTCGTACATTTAGCGTATCGCTAAACATAAAAAAAGGAGATACAGCATGCTGTATCTCCTGACGTTTATTCCTGCACCCACCAGATGGCTTCAAACGGGCGCAGTTGCAGCGTATCGGGACGAGAGGGGACGTCCTCATAGTTGCTGAGTGCGACCTGCCATGCGCCCTGTACCGGGTCCGGCTGCCACTGCTGGCGCTCTCGGCTCAGGTTTGCCACCACCATCAGCGTCTGGCCCTGCCACTGGCGGCGATAGCACCACAGGGAAGGGTGTTCCGGCAGGAGATCTTCATAATCTCCCCACGTCAGCACCGGGAGGGTTTTGCGCAGACGAATCAGCGACTGATAGGTGTAGAACACTGAATCCGGGTCGTCCAGCGCCGTACGGGCATTCACGGTTTCATAGTTATCGCAGACCCCAATCCACGGCTCGCCCTCGGTAAAGCCCGCATTGTGCGACGCGTCCCACTGCATTGGGGTTCGCCCGTTATCGCGGGATTTACTCGCCAGAATCGCCAGTAATTCATCCGGCTCACGGCCATTGGCCCGCAGTTCGGCGAACATGTTCAGGCTTTCCACGTCGCGGTAGTCGGTGATGCGGCTGAAGTGCGGGTTGGTCATGCCCAGCTCTTCACCCTGGTAGATATACGGCGTGCCCTGCATGCCGTGCAGCACCATACCGAGCATCTTCGCGGCGTGAACGCGGTATTCCCCTTCGTCACCGAAGCGCGACACGATGCGCGGCTGGTCGTGGTTACACCAGAACAGCGCGTTCCAGGCTTTGTTGTGCATGCCCTGCTGCCAGTGACGGAAGAGGGTTTTCAGCGCCACGAAGTCCGGCTTTGCCTTCGTCCACTTTTCGCCGCCGGGGTAGTCCACCTTCAGGTGGTGGAAGTTAAAGGTCATCGACAGCTCGCGCCCGTCGAGCGACGCGTACTGCTGGCAGTTCTCCAGCGAGGTTGACGACATCTCCCCCACCGTCATCAGGTTGCGCGGGGTGAAGACGTCGCGGCTCATCTCCTGAAGATATTCGTGGATGCGCGGCCCGTCAGTGTAGAAGCGGCGACCGTCGCCAATGGTGTCGTCCGGGAAATCCTGATCTTTAGAGATGAGGTTAATCACGTCCAGACGCAAGCCGTCCACGCCGCGATCGGCCCAGAACTCGCATACCTTTTTCAGCTCGGCGCGCACCGCCGGGTTTTCCCAGTTGAGATCTGCCTGCTCGGGCGCGAAAAGGTGAAGATAATACTGCTCGCTCTCGGCGTGCCAGCGCCAGGCGTTGCCGCCAAACTTGGAGCGCCAGTTGTTGGGGAGCTGCTCCGGCGTGCCGTCGCGCCAGATGTAGAACTGGCGGTACGGGCTCGCTTTGTTCAGCGACTCGCGGAACCAGGCGTGCTGCGTGGAGGTATGGTTAAACACCATATCCAGCACGATGCGAATGCCGCGTTCGTGCGCTTCGGCAACCAGCTCGTCAAAGTCATCCAGCGTGCCAAAGGACGGGTCGATGGCGGTGTAATTCGCCACGTCGTAGCCGTTATCCACCTGCGGGGAAATATAAAACGGCGTCAGCCAGATGGCGTCGATGCCGAGGGTTTTCAGGTAATCCAGCCGCTGCGTCACGCCGCGCAGATCGCCGGTGCCGCTGCCGGTGGTGTCCTGAAAACTCTTTGGGTAAATCTGGTAGATGACGCCGTTCTGCCACCAGTGAGGAAGGGTATTCATAATGCGTTCCTGCAAATGCGAAGGGGCGCAACTGCGCCCCGAAAGATGAAGTTAAACAATCTGCAGCGTGCCCTGACGGAATTTACGCTGGTAAACCACGGTGGTGAGCGCCATGGGGACGATAATCGCCACCGCCATAGCCAGGGCAAACACCTGCCAGAAAGTAGGCTGGATGGAGAGGATCCCCGGCAGGCCGCCGACGCCAATCCCGTTCGCCATCACGCCGTTCAGGCCGCACAGCAGGCCCGCCAGGCCAGAGCCGATCATCGCGCAGAGCATCGGGAAGCGGTACTTCAGGTTGATGCCGTACATCGCCGGTTCGGTGACGCCGAGATAGGCGGAGATGGCCGCCGGAACGGAGATCTCACGCTCGTTGTGCTTACGGCTAACGATAATGATGCCGGTCACCGCAGAGGCCTGTGCGATGTTAGAGAGGGCGATAATCGGCCAGACCGGGGTACCGCCGAGGCTCTGAATCATCTGCATATCGATGGCCAGCGTGGTCTGGTGCACGCCGGTGATCACCAGCGGGGCATACAGGAAGCCAAACAGCGCGGCACCGATTGGCGCGAAGCTGCCGGTCATCAGATGACGCACCGCGAAGGCCACGCCGTCGCCAATCATGCGGCCAAACGGACCGATAAAAGCGTGCGCCAGGAAGACGGCCAGGATCAGCGAGCAGACCGGCACCACCACCAGGTAGAGGTAATCCGGCACGATGCGCTTCAGACGCGTCTCAATAAAGCCCAGCGCCAGACCCGCCAGCAGGGCCGGAATGACCTGCGCCTGATAGCCCACCTTGGCGATGGTAAACAGGCCGAAGTTCCACACTTCCGGCACCTGCTGACCAAGTAAGTAAGCGTTCATTAACTGCGGAGAGACCAGCGTGACGCCCAGTACGATACCGAGAATTGGCGTACCGCCCATCTTGCGCACCGCGGACCAGCAAATCCCCACCGGCAGATAGAAGAAAATCGCTTCGCCAATCAGCCACAGGAAGTCATAGATGCTTTGCAGCGCCGGGTACATCTGCGCCAGGGTTTTACCGTCGCTCATTGGCACATCGCCGATGACGTTACGGAAGCCCAAAATTAAGCCCCCGCTGATCAGCGCCGGCAGCAGCGGGAAGAAGATTTCTGCAAAGTGGGAAATCAGCTGCTCGTGCCACTTCATATTCTGGCGCGCCGCCTTCTTCGCCTGCTCTTTATCGGCAGAAGAGTGTCCGGTGGTCGCCAGCAGAGCCTGATAGTAATCGCCCACTTCGGTACCAATCACCACCTGGAACTGTCCGGCGTTGGTGAAGCAGCCTTTCACCATGGAAAGCTCTTCAATCGCCTTCGGGTTGGCCTTGGCCGGATCGTTCAGCACGAAGCGCAGGCGGGTAATGCAATGGCTGACGGTGGCGATGTTTTCGCGGCCGCCGACCAGGACGATCAGCCGATCGATATCTGCTTGTTTGACTTTACTCATCATGAAACCTCATGACAGATGTTGAGGGGGGTAATGACCTGAGCGCAAGCCTACTCCTTCAGCGTGACGGCGAAAATGGGAACGTTCCCGAAATCGGGCGAAGATCACAATAAACGATTCAGGGGGGTTATGAGAGACGGGCAGGAATAACGATCTGGCGCGGCTCGCTCCGCCCGTTGATCTGCTCGATCAGCTGCGCGGCGGCCTGTCTGCCGGACTCGGCGTAGCCCGGATCGACGGTGATAATTTCAGGGTGCAGGAACTTCATCAGCGGCGTGCTGCCGACGCTCGCCACCTGCAGGTTATCAATACGCTGCTCCTGCAGATACTTGCTGGCACCCAGCGCAAGGGTGTCCGTGGCGCACACCAGCGCGGTGGTCTGCGGCGTCAGGACGCTGGCGACCTGCTCGTAGCCCTGCTTCATGCCCAGCCCCGGCAGGGAGGCCACGGCAGGGAGATTGTGCTTTTTGCAAAAGGCCAGATAGGCCTCGTGGCGGCGCTTGCCGGTGGTAACGTCCGCGTGCGGCACGCCCAGATAGCTGATGTGGCGGTGGCCTTCTTCGTACAGGCGCTGCATCAGGGTGATAATCGCCCCCTCATCGTCATAACAGACGGAGGCAAAGCCGTGGGCATCGCGCGCCAGCAGCACCAGAGACGGCTGCCAGTGTTTCAGCATCTCCTCGTCAATGCCGGTAAAACCAAACAGCACCACGCCGTCAATGTTACGGCGCTGGAGCATGCCGAGATGTTCTTCCACCAGCTGTGGCGAGAACTGGCTCTCCATCATGATCGGGTCATAGCCCTGCTCGTAGAAGGCTGGCAGCATGGTCTGAACGGCGAGGTTTTCGGAGAGGGAATCCAGACGCGAAACGATGATCGCAACCACTTTATCGCTCTGCCCGCGCATGGCGCGCGCGGAGCGGGAAGGGGAAAAACCGTGCTGATTCATGACCGCCTCAACGCGCTCGCGGGTGCGTTCGCTGACGCCGCTTTCGTTGTTCAGCACGCGTGAGACGGTTGATTTCCCCACGCCGCTTAAACGCGCGATGTCTTTAATTGTAAGGCGGTTCTGCATGCTGTTTTCCCTGTAACAACGACAAAATGGTCAATTGAGCCTAATGCTATAGCGCGATTTCGCTATGGGCAAAGTCTGGTTTACGTACTGTTTATTTGCAGGCGCGTATAATACCGCCCGAATCGTCACAAAGGGTACGCTTAAATCTTTATACTGCGCGGCGACACCCTGTTTTTTTACTTACCGGAGGCTTTATGGATCCCGATCCCGCACCTCTCCTGAACGGGAGAATTTGTTCTTTCCGGTAAGCCAGCTTTTGCTGTCTCACCGGTAATGTGAGGCAGCAACGTCCCAAACGTTCCTGCTTGAAAAATTGAGTGCCTGACAGGTACGGCTTTGCCACGCCTGAAGGGAATGCTGCGTCCGCCTGGCGGATGCGGAGGAATGTCTATGTTTAAAAATATCACCCGGCAGCTGCAGGCGCTGCTGAGCCGCCATCTGCCACACCGTCTTGTTCAGCGCGATCCGCTGCCCAATGCCAAAAACATGGCGGGAGCGGCGATCCCGGCGTCCCTGACCGAACGCTGCCTGAACGTGGCGGCGATGGATGAAAACGAAGTCTGGCGCGCCTTTGGCGGCCATCCGGAAGGGCTGAATGCGTCTGAAGTGGAAAAAATCCGCGCCGTGCACGGCGATAACCAGATCCCGGCGCAGAAGCCCTCTCCGTGGTGGGTGCACCTGTGGCTCTGCTACCGCAACCCGTTCAACCTGCTGCTGACCGTGCTCGGCATCATCTCTTACGCGACGGAAGATCTCTTTGCCGCGGGCGTGATTGCCCTGATGGTGGGTATCTCCACGCTGCTGAACTTCATTCAGGAAGCCCGCTCCACCAAAGCGGCAGACGCCCTGAAGGCGATGGTCAGCAACACCGCAACCGTCTCGCGCGTGATTAACGATCTCGGCGAAAACGCCTGGGTTGAGCTGCCCATTGACCAGCTGGTGCCGGGCGACCTGGTGAAGCTGGCGGCGGGAGACATGATCCCGGCGGATTTACGCATCATCCAGGCGCGGGATCTGTTCGTGGCGCAGGCCTCCCTGACCGGCGAGTCCCTGCCCGTTGAGAAGGTATCGCGCAGCCGCGACCCGCAGCAGATGAACCCGCTCGAGTGCGACACCCTGTGCTTTATGGGCACCACTGTGGTCAGCGGCACGGCGCAGGCGATTGTCACCGCCACCGGGGGCAATACCTGGTTTGGACAGCTTGCCGGGCGCGTCAGCGAGCAGGAGAGCGAGCCGAATGCGTTCCAGAAAGGCATTGGCCGCGTCAGCATGCTGCTGATCCGCTTTATGATGGTTATGACGCCAATCGTGCTGCTGATCAACGGCTACACCAAGGGCGACTGGTGGGAGGCGGCGCTGTTTGCGCTCTCCGTGGCCGTCGGCCTGACGCCGGAAATGCTGCCGATGATCGTTACCTCCACGCTGGCGCGTGGGGCGGTCAAACTCTCTAAACAAAAGGTGATCGTCAAACACCTCGACGCCATCCAGAACTTTGGCGCAATGGACATTCTCTGCACCGATAAAACCGGCACCCTGACGCAGGATAAAATCGTGCTGGAGAACCACACCGACATCGCCGGTAAAACCAGCGAGCGCGTGCTCCACAGCGCGTGGCTGAACAGCCACTACCAGACCGGGCTGAAAAACCTGCTCGACGTGGCGGTGCTGGAAGGCGTGGACGAGGAGGCCGCCCGTACGCTCTCCGGCCGCTGGCAGAAGGTGGACGAAATCCCGTTCGACTTCGAGCGCCGCCGCATGTCGGTGGTGGTCAGCGAGCAGCCGGACGTGCACCAGCTGATCTGCAAAGGCGCGCTGCAGGAGATCCTGAACGTCTCCACGCAGGTGCGCCATAACGGGGAGATCGTGCCGCTGGACGACACCATGCTGCGCCGCATCAAGCGCGTCACCGACAACCTGAACCGTCAGGGGCTGCGCGTGGTGGCGGTGGCGAGCAAATTCCTGCCCGCGCGGGAGGGGGACTATCAGCGTATCGACGAATCCGATTTGATCCTCGAGGGTTACATCGCATTCCTCGATCCGCCGAAAGAGACCACCGCACCGGCGCTGAAGGCGCTGAAGGCGAGCGGCATCACCGTCAAAATTCTCACCGGTGACAGCGAGCTGGTGGCGGCCAAAGTGTGCCACGAAGTGGGGCTGGACGCGGGCGACGTGGTGGTGGGGAGCGACATTGAGCACCTCACCGACGACGAACTGGCGCAGCTTGCCCAGCGCACGACGCTGTTTGCCCGCCTGACGCCGATGCACAAAGAGCGCATTGTGACGCTGCTGCGTCGTGAAGGGCACGTGGTGGGCTTTATGGGCGACGGCATCAACGATGCGCCCGCGCTGCGTGCGGCGGACATTGGCATCTCCGTGGACGGCGCCGTGGATATCGCCCGTGAAGCGGCGGATATCATCCTGCTGGAAAAGAGCCTGATGGTGCTGGAGGAGGGCGTCATCGAAGGGCGTCGCACCTTCGCCAACATGCTCAAGTACATCAAAATGACCGCCAGCTCCAACTTCGGTAACGTCTTCAGCGTGCTGGTGGCGAGCGCGTTTCTGCCGTTCCTGCCGATGCTCCCGCTGCACCTGCTGATCCAGAACCTGATGTACGATGTCTCTCAGGTAGCGATCCCGTTTGATAACGTGGACGACGAGCAGATCCAGAAGCCGCAGCGCTGGAACCCCGCCGATCTGGGCCGCTTTATGCTGTTCTTTGGGCCGATCAGCTCCATCTTCGACATTCTGACCTTCTGCCTGATGTGGTTTGTGTTCCACGCCAACACCCCGGAACACCAGACGCTGTTCCAGTCCGGCTGGTTCGTGGTAGGTCTGCTGTCCCAGACGCTGATTGTGCATATGATCCGCACGCGCCGCATTCCGTTCATCCAGAGCCGTGCCGCGTGGCCGCTGATTGTGATGACGGGCATTGTGATGGCGCTGGGTATCGCGCTGCCGTTCTCACCGCTGGCAAGCTACCTGCAACTTCAGGCGCTGCCGCTGAGCTACTTCCCATGGTTGGTGGCGATTCTTGCGGGTTATATGGTGCTGACCCAGATGGTGAAAGGGTTCTATGCGCGTCGATATGGGTGGCAGTAAGCTCATTTTGCCACAATCCAAACGTAGGCCGGGTAAGGCGAAGCCGCCACCCGGCATCTGGCTTTCCTCCCAAATTCAACAACCTGTGATCTCCGTCGGCGCATTCGCTTGACGACAATTTGTACGCATGTTAACAGAATGTTTTGCCTGTATTTGGCCCGTCAGATAAGGAACATTCATGTTACGGTACAGTCTCTTAACCGCCGGGCTTATGCTCGGCGCCTCCGCTTTTGCCGCGCCGGCAGGCGACCTTCCCCTGATGCCCTGGCCTGCGAAGGTTGAACGCCCGACGACGCAGGGCGCGCTGGTGCTTAACAATCAACTCTCCGTGAGCGTCAGCGGCGACGATCTGGGGGACGCGGTCAACCGCCTGCGCCAGCGCATTGCGCTGCAAACCGGCTGGACGCTACAGCCACAGGCCGAAAAACCTGACAAGCCAACCATCCGTATCGCCATCGCTAAAAAGGTGAAGCCGCAGCCGCTGCCGGACAGCGATGAGAGCTACAAACTCATAGTGGATGCCAACGGCGTGAACATCTCTGCTAACACCCGCTTTGGCGCATTGCGCGCAATGGAAACCTTGCTCCAGCTAATGCAGAACGGTGCCGAAAACACTTCGATTCCGTGGGTTACCATCGAAGATTCGCCGCGCTTCCCGTGGCGCGGGCTGCTGCTCGATTCGGCGCGCCATTTCATCCCATTACCCGATATCAAGCGTCAGATCGACGGCATGGCTGCGGCTAAGCTCAACGTCCTGCACTGGCATCTGACTGACGATCAGGGCTGGCGCTTTACCTCGAAGCGTTATCCAAAATTAACCCAGCTTGCCAGCGACGGGCTGTTCTACACCCCTGAGCAGATGCGTGAGATTGTGCGTTACGCTGCCGAACGCGGCATACGCGTGGTGCCGGAAATCGATATGCCGGGCCACGCCTCAGCGATTGCCGTCGCCTATCCGGAACTGATGAGCGCGCCGGGGCCGTTCGCCATGGAGCGCCACTGGGGCGTGCTGAAGCCGGTGCTGGATCCCACCAAAGAGGCGACCTACACCTTTGTCGACGCGATGGTCAGCGAACTGGCGGCGATCTTCCCCGATCCGTATCTGCATATCGGCGGCGATGAGGTGGACGACAGCCAGTGGAAGGCAAACGCGGCAATCCAGAGATTTATGCGCGACAACAAACTGGCGGACAGCCACGCGCTGCAGGCGTATTTCAACCGCAAGCTGGAGACGATCCTTGAGAAGCACCACCGGCAGATGGTCGGCTGGGACGAGATCTACCATCCCGATCTGCCGAAAAGCATTCTGATCCAGTCCTGGCAGGGGCAGGACGCGCTGGGGCAGGTGGCGCAGAACGGCTATAAGGGCATTCTCTCAACCGGCTTCTACCTCGACCAGCCCCAGTCCACCGCCTACCACTACCGCAACGAAATCGTGCCGCAGGGGCTGAATGGCGTGGATGTGATAGCGGACACCGACAGCGTCCAGAGCTGGGCTTTCTCCATGCCGCGCCTGAAGGGCAAGCCGGTGGAAGGCAGCTTTACGCTGGTGAAAGGCGACGCCGGCTGGCGCGGATTTATTGATTTTGCCGGGAAATCGCGTCGGGCGGTGAATAACATTCAGTGGCGCGACGACAACCAGGTGACCTTTACCGTCGACACCTGGATGGGTGAAACGCGCCCGGTGGTCAACGTTGATAACGACAAACTCACCGGCTATTTCCTGGTGGGAAACACCCGCTACCCGATTAGCGGCGCGCGTCTGGACGACGTGCCGAAAGGTACCCCTCCGGTCGTGCCGGACGTGGCGAATCAGGCCAACCTGCTCGGTGGCGAAGCCGCGCTGTGGGCGGAAAACGTGGTCGCGCCGGTGCTGGACATCCGCCTGTGGCCGCGCGCCTTTGCGGTGGCGGAGCGGCTGTGGTCCGCGCAGGACGTCAACGACGTCGATAACATGTATACCCGCCTGCAGGCGATGGACAGCTGGTCGACGGTGTCCGTCGGGCTGCAGCAGCATACCCAGCAGCAGGTGCAGTTCACGCGCCTCGCTAACAATGCCGACACCCTGCCGCTGCAAATCCTCGCCCAGGCGCTCGAGCCGGCCCAGTACTACACCCGCCAGCACCTGAAGTTCCAGGCCGGAAACTACCATCAGTTTGAGCCGCTTAACAGACTTGCAGATGCGTTGAACGCCGAAAGCGCCACCGTGCGCCAGATGCACAAGTGGGCGGACCGCCTGGTGAGCGACGCGGAAGACACGGAGAGCGCCGAGGCGCTGCGCCACGTCTTTAACCGCTGGCAGAACAACACCAGCGACGTGCTGGCCTTGAGCGAAAACAGCTATCAGCTGAAGGCCATTAAGCCGGTCATTCTGGAGGTGGATAAGCTGGCCTCGATTGGCCTGAGGCTGACGGATCTGGTGGCGCGTCAGGGGACGCTGGACGACAAAGAGATCGCGTCGATCCAGAGCGAGCTGGACAGCGCGGCGAAGGTGCAGGATGAGGTGGTGATTGCGGCGGTCTATCCGCTGGAGACGCTGCTACGCGCCACGCGAAATCAGTAACACACATGCCCGGTGGCGCTGCGCTTACCGGGCCTACGTGGTGTAGGCCCGGCAAACGAAGTGCCGCCGGGCATAAAGGCCACTCAGTTCTTCAGAACCCACGCCTCTTTCCAGTGTGCGCCAACGCCTGGCTCATACTGGTTTGCGGTTGGGCTGTACTGCACGCAGAAGCCGCTGTACGGGAAAGGCTTACATTCGTAGGTCTTACCGTCTTTAGGCTGAAGCACCACGGTACCTGCCTTGTACGACGCGATATTGTCCGGGAAGGTAAAGTCGTGGTGGCCGGTGCTATCCGCAGCGGCATCGCCTTCCAGCATCAGGTTCAGGACGTCCTGCGCGAACAGGGTGCCGTCTTTATTGGTCGCGTAGTATTTCAGCATGTGGTGACCGGCGGTCACGTCGGTCAGGGTCATGGTGACGTCCTGATTGCTGTTGTTCATGTCCTGCTTCAGGTAGCCTTTTTCCGCACCGTGGTGGTTCATCACGTGTGCTTCAAAATTCACGTCACCCTGCGTATTCACGTGGAAGGTCACGGTCGCGTTGCCATGTTCGATTTTGCTGTATTGCAGATCGGTTACGGCGATGGTTTCGCTCACCTGCGCTTTCTGCTCTTCATAAGAGATAGCAACGGACTGTAAGGTGCTGCCGTCTTTCACGAAGACGCTGTTGGCGCCGTGAACCGGGCTGATGTCACCGGCTTCATCCTTCACGCCGACGCGCACGTCGTGCTGCGCGGTGTTGATCTTCTGCGCCAGATCGTAGGACCACTGGTTAGCGTCGCCTTGTTCAGCAGAGCCGATGGTCATCTCGGTGCGCATGGCGGTCACTTCGCCGTGGGCGTCGAAGAAGCGTGCGATAACTTTATCGCCCACGTTCAGGTTATTACCGGCAATCTGGCCGCTCAGGGTTTTGCTCCACTCGGACACAACCGCAGGCGTTTCGTCCGGGGTAACGTTGCCGCCATTCCCGAAATCAACGTCGATAGCCTGATAGAAGCTGTTTGTGGTATCTGCAATTTCCCATACGCCGTAAATTACCTGATAACCTGTGCGTTCAGGAACATTACAGGTCATGGATTTAGTTACGGCTGGCGCCTGGCTATTTCCGTTAATTGTACAGAACGGGGTTAATTCAAACTGATCGCGAGTTAGCGGTTTATTTGGATCCCAGTTTTGTTTGGTAATGTAATAACGCCAGTTGGTAGTTTTGTGCGGCGCAGTATGGTGCCAGACAAATTCATGCGGGCCCGCGGTCATCGGGTTTTTAGTCCACGCATTCAGGCTCTGCTTATCCAGCTGAGAATATTGAGAGATACCCGCGCTGGCAAGGTGTCCGTCTGCTGGCTCTGCCCCGGTCGGGAAGCCGGAGGTTTTCTCTACGCTCTGCGGTTCATACTGTACGGAGCCGCAATCAATATTTTGACCCAGCTTACACATATAGGCGCGGCTGGCAGGAGATTCAATATATCCGTGAGCAAATGCCGAAGACGCAACGGTCACTGTTGCGAGGGCAAGTGCAATTTTTGAAAGTTTCATTACTCATCCATTATTAGAGAATATTACTAGGCGAGGGAGAGTCTAATAATGGATCTGGCTCTGTGTCATTTTACCCGGAGAGTAAAAATAACCGAAATAAAAAAGGCAGCCCGAGCTGCCTTCTGTTTATTGAAATGTATTAACGACGTACGGCGATCGCTTCAATTTCAATTTTCACGTCTTTTGGCAGACGCGCCACTTCCACGCAGGAGCGCGCCGGGAAGGTGGCGTTGTGCTCGGTGAAGAACGCTTCGTAAGTGGCGTTAACGGTGGCGAAGTCGTTCAGATCTTTCACGAACACCGTCGTTTTGACGATATCACCCACTTTCAGGCCCGCAGATTCAACGATAGCTTGCACGTTTTCCAGCGACTGACGCGCCTGCGCCGCCACGTCGGCCGGTACTTCACCGGTTTTCGGGTTTACCGGGATCTGGCCAGAGGTGATGATCATGCTGCCCAGATCAACGCCCTGAACGTATGGGCCGATAGCCGCTGGTGCATTTTCCGTCGCGAGTACTTTGCTCATTTTTTCTCCAGAATTACAGCGTTAAGAATGTTCCCGGCCATTATAACAGCCGGGATTTCATTACCAACCTCAATTAGTTGGCCAGCACCACATAATGGGAAAACTCTTTTTCGCAGTATTTGCATTTGAGCGCGATGTCATTGGCGCGCTTTTTCACTGCAAAGCTGGACGAAACCGGCTCGGCGTGGCTGATGCAGTTGCTGTTCGGGCAGACCAGCACGCTTTCGATGCGCTCCGGCAGGCTCGGGCGGGATTTGCCCACCACGTCGTAATCGTCGATGCGGTTAACCGTGGCCTCCGGCGCGTACAGCGACAGCTGGTTGACCTGCTCGTCGGTCAGGAAGGTGTTCTCGATCTTGATCAGATCTTTACGGCCCATTTCGCCGGAAGGCAGGTTCAGGCCGATGGTGATGCGCTGGTCGGTTTCGGTCAGTTTGAACAGCGTCAGCAGCTTAAAGCCCACCTGCGCAGGGATGTGGTCAATCACGGTGCCACGCTTGATGGCTTCAACCTGGAGTTTGTTATCGTGTGTCATGGTCGTCTCCCCTTACAGAGCTAATTCGCGATTCAGAACCAGTGCCAGTAACGCCTGGCGAGCGAAGATGCCGTTTCCGGCCTGCTGGAAGTACCAGGCGTGCGGCGTTTTATCCACGTCGGTGGCAATCTCATCGATGCGCGGCAGCGGGTGCAGCACCTTCATGTTGTCGCGCGCGCCGTCGAGATCGCTGGCGCGCAGCACGAACTGCGCCTTCACGTTGGCGTATTCGGATGGATCCAGACGCTCTTTCTGCACGCGGGTCATATAGAGAATATCCACGTTGCCCACCACCTCTTCGATGCTGGCGTGCAGGCTCCACGTAATGCCTTTCTCGTCCAGCATGTCGAGGATGTACTGCGGCATCGCCAGTGCGTCCGGGGCGATGAAGAAGAAGCGGTTGCCGCTAAATTTCGCCAGCGCCTGGGTCAGGGAGT
The DNA here is from genome assembly GCF_014895895.1 of Enterobacter cloacae complex sp. P14RS. Taxonomy (NCBI): domain Bacteria; kingdom Pseudomonadati; phylum Pseudomonadota; class Gammaproteobacteria; order Enterobacterales; family Enterobacteriaceae; genus Enterobacter; species Enterobacter cloacae complex sp. P14RS. The sequence goes on along the minus strand of NZ_JADBQM010000019.1, from coordinate 6,223 downwards.
GGACGGTGCGGCCGTACTTCAGGTCACCGACCATGGCGATGTTCAGATTTTCAAGCGTGCCCTGGGTCTCCTGAATGGTGAACAGGTCCAGCAGGGTCTGCGTCGGATGCTGGTTGGCGCCGTCACCGGCGTTCAGCACCGGAATGCCGCCAGAAAACTCGGTCGCCAGACGCGCCGCGCCCTCCTGCGGGTGGCGCATCACAATCGCGTCCACGTAGGTGCTGATCACTGAAATGGTATCCGCCAGGGTTTCGCCTTTTTTGCCCAGCGACGTGTTGCTGCTGTCCGAGAAGCCCACCACGCTCGCGCCCAGGCGGTGCATGGAGGTTTCAAAGGAGAGGCGGGTGCGCGTCGAGGCTTCAAAGAAACAGCTCGCGATCACCTTGTGCTTCAGCAGCTCCGGCTGCGGATTGGCCTTCAGTTTTGCCGCGGTTTCCAGAACCAGTTCCAGCTCTTCGCGGCTGAGGTCGTTTATGGAAATGATGTGTTTTTGATAAAGCGGATTCATGTTTATCTCCTGACGCCGGGCAAAAAAAAGCCCCTCAAATGAGGGGCTCTGGGAATAGGTTTAGCAACGGGAAGAAAAACGGCAGGCCAGCGTCTGATTTCAGACGCGGTAAGACGTTATGTCGTACACGCTTGACCATGCTTCCTCCCGGCAAATTGTCGGGCATTATACGCAGCTCGTTTTTGGGATCAAGCGATTTAATGCACGCTTTACTCAATGCAAACGGTTCTTTATGAATATTAATGCATTCTGAGTAAGTAATTAATTTGCTTATGCACCAGCGCGGTACGCTTCACCACCCGGGGCGCGACCCAGACGATACTGCTTCCCGCCACCACACCTAAAATTTCCGGTAACTGGTGATAATCCAGAATACGCGCCACCGCGCGGCCATATCCGGCAACGGTATGAATAAGGATAAATTCGCTATTGTGCTCCACGCTCACCACCATTTCGGAGACGGTACGCGCGGCGTCGGGGGCAGGGCGCAGCTGGGGATTCAGCGAATAAATCTTTAGCCCTTTGGCATTGCGAATTTTTATGACGCCAAGCAGCTTGAGCAGACGTGAAACGGTGGACTGGCTGATGGTCTCAAAACCCCGCTCCTGCAAGTCGCGGCGGATCTCTTCCTGAGAGAGATAGCTCTTTTCCGCGATCAGACGCTGGCAGACCGTTAGCTGTAGTTGCTCTTTGGGAGAGTACTCTTCGTAATCCATCATAGTTCCCATATCAGTTCCCGAAATAACCGGTGGCACCGCACCGATCCGTAGGCCGGATAAGCGCAGCGCCATCCGGCAAATCACAACAACGCGCCCAGGCTTAACGCCACCATAATCACCACCGTCAAAATCCCCAGCAGCGGCGCGACCCATTTCAGATAACGCACGTAGGGCACGCGGGCGATAGCCAGCCCGCCCATCACGACGGCAGAGGTGGGGGTGATAAGGTTAACGATGCCGGACGCCGACTGGTAAGCCGTAACCACCAGGTCGCGGTTGACGTTAGCGAAATCGGCAAGGGGCGCCATGATCGGCATCGTCAGAACGGCCAGGCCGGACGAAGAAGGCACAAGAAACGACAGCACCACCTCCAGCCAGTACATCACGTTAATGAACGCCACCGTCGACAATCCGGTGACCATCCCCTCGGCGCTGTGCAAAATGGTGTGGGTAATCATGCCCTTATCCATAATCACTACGATACCGCGCGCGATGCCGATAATCAGCGCGACGCCCAGCAAATCTCGCGCGCCGTTGATAAAGGTTGAGGTCAGCTCCTCTTCGCTCATGCGGGCGATAAGCCCAACGATAATGGCGCTGGCGAGGAACACCGCCGAGATCTCCGCCATCCACCAGCCCAGCACCGCCACGCCGTAGATCATCACCGCGAAGGCGAGGGCGAAAATCACCAGGATGAGTTTGCGCACCGGGGTAAATTCCAGCGACTGCTCGCCCTTGTTGCCGAGGAAGTGGGCGAGGTTCTCCTCCTGTTTATCCGCCACGATCGACAGCGACGGATCTTTGCGCACCTTACGGGCATAGCGCATCACCCACGCCACGCAGATGATCCAGCCGATGACCAGCAGCGCGATGCGCAGCATGATCCCATTGGTGAAGGGGATCCCGGCGGCGTTGGCGGCGATCACCGTCGCGAACGGGTTAATGGTGGACCCGAGCGTGCCGATCCCCGCCCCGAGCAGCACGGTGGACGCGGCAACTACCGGATCGAACCGCGCCGCCAGCATCACCGGCACCAGTAAGGTATAGAAGGGCAGCGACTCTTCGGCCATGCCGTAAATCGTGCCGCCTGCGGCAAACAGCGCCATCAGGATCGGGATCATCCACTCTTCGCGCCCGCGGAGCTTAGTGGTGACGCGCTCGATCCCGGCGTCAATTGCCCCGGTTTTGGTGACGATCCCGAGAAATCCCCCGATGATCAGGATAAACAACGCAACGTCTATCGCCCCGGCCTGGCCGGACTCCGGATCGTACAGCCCGGCTATCGGGGCCATCAGCACCGACACCAGCCCCTGCGGATGCGATGCCACGTGCGCATAGGTGCCGGCAACCGGCACCTCTTTGCCGAGCGCCTCGTTCATCGCCATATGGTACTGCCCGGCCGGAACAATCCACGTCAGCACGGCAACCACGGCAATCAGAAAAAAGAGAATGGTGTAAGCGGAGGGAAACTTGAACTTGCCCATGATGTTCTCCTGAAACCCGGCGCACCCCGCGGCGCGCCGGGCGGTGATTAGTCGCCGAGTGTCGCCACCATGACCGCCTTAATGGTGTGCATGCGGTTTTCTGCTTCGTCAAAGACGATGGAGTTCGGTGATTCAAAGACCTCTTCCGTCACCTCCAGCCCCTTCAGGCCGTACGCCATCTCGATCTCACGGCCCACTTTGGTGTGCTCGTTGTGGAACGCGGGCAGGCAGTGCATGAACTTGACGTTCGGGTTGCCGGTGGCCTTCATCACGTCCGCGTTGATTTGATACGGCTTCATCAGGCTGACGCGCTCGGCCCAGGCCTCCTTCGGCTCTCCCATGGAGACCCACACGTCGGTGTAGAGGAAATCGGTGCCCTGCACACCTTCTTCCACATCGTCGGTGAGGGTGATGCGCGCGCCCGTTTCTTTGGCGATGGCGCGGCACTGCTCAACCAGCCCGGCTTCCGGCCAGAAGGATTTCGGTGCCACGAGGCGGATATCCATCCCCATCTTGGCCGCGCCGACCATCAGGGAGTTGCCCATGTTGTTGCGCGCGTCGCCGAGATAGGCAAAGCTCAACTCCGGCAGAGTTTTGCCCGGTGAATGCTCCAGCATGGTCATCAGGTCAGCGAGAATTTGCGTCGGGTGGAACTCGTCGGTCAGGCCGTTCCATACCGGCACGCCCGCGTATTCTCCGAGCTCCTCGACGATGGCCTGGCCGTAGCCGCGGTACTCGATGCCGTCATACATGCGGCCCAGCACGCGGGCGGTGTCTTTCATCGACTCTTTGTGACCGATCTGCGACCCGCTTGGGCCGAGGTAGGTAACCTGCGCGCCCTGGTCAAACGCGCCCACTTCGAAGGCGCAGCGGGTGCGGGTGGAGGTTTTTTCAAAGATCAGGGCGATGTTTTTTCCGACCAGGGTCTGCTTTTCGCGCCCGGCTTTTTTGGCCGCCTTCAGCTCGATGGCGAGGTCGATCAGGTACTGAATTTCCGCCGGGGTGTAGTCCAGCAGTTTGAGAAAGTTGCGGTTTTTCAGGTTAATGGTCATGGGTAAATCCTTTTTAAATGAGTGCTCAGTTACGAATCAGCGTGCCTTTCTCGCCCGCCAGGATCTCCGCGCCGTCGGCCAGCGCGCCGATCCCGGCAATGCCGTTGCAGGCCTCAACAAATTCGCGGCAGGCGGCGACCTTCGGCCCCATCGATCCGGCGTCGAACGTCATGTCTTTAAGCAATTCCGGCGTCACCTGCGCCAGCGGGCGCTGGGTCGGCTTGCCCCAGTCGAGGTACACCGCGTCGGCATCGGTGAGGATCAGCAGGGCGTCGGCCTCGATCTGGCGCGCCAGCAGGGCGGCGGAGAGGTCTTTGTCGATCACCGCCTCAACGCCGCGATAGCCGTTGGCGTTTTCCACTACCGGCACGCCGCCGCCGCCGTTGCAGATCACCAGGTGGTCACGCTGGATCAGCGCCGTGATGGCGTCGCTCTCAACGATGCGTTTGGGCTGCGGAGAGGGCACCACGCGGCGGAAATAGGTGCCGTCGGCCCTGAACGTCCAGCCTTTTTCTGCGGCCAGCGCTTTCGCCTGGGCCTCGCTGTACACCGGACCGATGTACTTGGTCGGGTTGCTAAAGGCCGGATCGGCGGCGTCCACTTCCACCTGGGTGAGCAGGACGCTCACCTCACGCTGGGGCAGATTGTTTTTCAGCGCCTGCTGGAGCATGTAGCCGATCATCCCCTGGCTTTCCGCGCCGAGAACGTCCAGCGGGTAGGGCGTCACTTTGTCGTAGGCGCTGTTCTGCAGCGCCAGCAGCCCGACCTGCGGCCCGTTGCCGTGCACCAGCACCACGCGCCACTGTTCTGTTAATCCGGCGATGATGCGGGCGGCCTGCTCGATGTTCTGGCGCTGGATATCCGCTTCCAGCGGCTCGCCGCGCTTGAGCAGCGCGTTGCCGCCCAAGGCCACAACCAGAGTGGGTTTTCGTTCCATGATGGCTCCTTAAATTCCGTCGCGTTCCAGTGGGCAGCTCATGCAGCGCGCGCCGCCGCGACCGCGTCCCAGTTCGTCGCCGGGGATCGGCAGCACGGTGATGCCCGCTTTGTCGTACTTCTCGTTGGTCCAGACGTTGCGCTCGTAGCCGATCACTACGCCCGGGCGGATGGTCAGAACGTTGTTGGCGTCGTTCCACTGCTCGCGTTCGGCTTCAAAGGCGTCGCCGCCGGTGGTGATCAGGCGGACCTGGTTAATGCCGAGGGCTTTCTCAATGGCGTGCAGCAGGTCGGTTTCCTGCGTGCGCAGCAGGCCGCCGCGTCCGTCCGGGGTGAGCGTCCAGCACTGGGCGTCTTTGCGCACCACTTCCGGATAGACGGAGAAAGTGTCCACGTCGATGTGGGTCATCACCGTGTCGAGGTGCATGCAGGAGCGATGTTTGGGCAGCTCAACGGCAATCACGCGTTCGGCCTGACGGTGTTTAAACAGGCTGTTGGCGAGGAACTCCACGCCCTGCGGCGTTGTGCGCTCGGACATGCCGATCAATACCGCCCCGCGGCCAATCACCAGTACGTCGCCGCCTTCTAAGGTGGCGTGGTCGTAATTAATATTCTCGTCGCCGAAATACTTAATAAAATCGCCGTCGGCAAATGCCGAGTGCCAGCGATATATCGCGCGCAGATTATTGGTTTCACGCTGGCGGGCGGGTTTCGCCATCGGGTTAATGGACACGCCGTTATAAATCCAGCAGGAGGTATCGCGGGTAAATAAATGGTTCGGCAGCGGCTTCATAATAAAATCATTCGCCGTGTGGGTATCCACTACCATATTTTTAATGGCTGCCGGAATTTCGCCGTAGGTTAATCCCCCGCTTAATCGCCGCGCCAGTTCGCGGTGCGGCATATCCGCCAGCCAGCCGCGCACGTCGCCGGCAAAGGTTGGCCCGAGGCGATAGTCGGAAATTTGTGTTTCAAGAAGCCAGGCTTTCGCTTCTGCGATATCAAGGGTTTGCGTGAGCAGGTCGGTCAACAGCAGGACTTCCACACCCTGCTCGCGCAGCGTGTTTGCGAAGATGTCATGCTCCTCACCCGCCCGTTCAACCGACAGTACATCATCAAATAACAGCTCCTGACAGTTTGAGGGGGTTAACCGCTTCAGACTTAAATTAGGGCGGTGCAGCATAACGCTACGCAATTGACCAATTTCAGAACCGACATAATGCTTTTCCATAATTATTCCTTTAACTGTTTTTCAGAATAAAAAGGGCATGCGCCATGTGGTGTGTTTAATTACATGGCGGCTAAGCTCAATTGATTTCGTGATTTATACTAGGCAGTTAAATAATCCGTAATGTGATATTGCTCACGCGAAAATGGATATTAATGAGTTTGTTTTCATTTGCATGATTCGCATCAGATAATGATTAATTTCATATTATTGGGAGTTGAATAGCTAAGCAGGATCCGGTGGCATTATTTGAGGTTGTTATTATTTTGTAGAATTACACATTTTGTAATTATTGG